>CAYSJO010000209.1:0-10401 GCA_964431285.1 uncultured Planctomycetaceae bacterium | reverse complement strand
GCCTTATTCTCTGATCGATTTCGAGAGGACAAGTGTTATTAACCCTGCCGAGTTCCCGGACCTCGAATTGACGGCGAGGCGCATTCCGGTCGTGCTGGACGAAGTCGTTACGATCAATCGGTTCGGCGAACTGGTCCACCTTGATTCGAACCACCAGGCGAAAGACCACGGAGCCTGGAAGGGGCTGATGGATCGGCAAAGGGTCTTGTGGGATCACCTGCGTCAGAAAGACACGGCGCAAGGCGCCAACGCTGAACTTCTGCGATCAAATGGCGACTCGATGAAGCGAGAGGCTGCCGCCTCATTAAATGCGACATTCCGGCAACGATTCCCGGAGCTTGCGAAGTCCTGCGGGAGTCACCCTGGTTCCACTAAGTGTGAGCCATTTCAGACGTCGTTCGTCCTGGAGATGATCGAGCCCCGCGTCGGTCACACCTGTCCCGGCCAATCCCAGGCGTTCAAGGCTCGACAGAGTTTTCAAATGCAGATTCTGCATACCCTTCAAATGTGTGAGTCCTTTCGCAGTGATTCGTGTTCGGCTCAGAGTCAATTCACGTAACGTCGTCATACCTGTTAATGAACCGAGACCTTTGTCGGTGACTTTAACTGCGGCGATGTTCAACGCGTCCAGCTGCAGTCGACGCAAACATGAGACGCCCTCATCGGTGATGTCGTCACTCGAAACCTGCACCACGCGCAGGTTCGGGAAAGTCGCAACCTGCTGCAGGCCGGCATCCGTCGTCTCCGTTTCGATAAGCTGCAGATGACTGAGAGTCTTGCGACCACGAAGGTGGCTTAAGCCCGTGCCAGTCACCGACGCACAGGCTCAGGAACGAGAGCTTCCTCATGTTCTTGAGTTGCGCCAGCCCTGCTCACAAGCCGCCCATCGCCTGCATGCGCTCACCAATCTGTTCGGGAGTCAGGTCTTCGATGTGTGTCGCGAGCGTCCATATATGACCGAACGGATCTTCGGGCGAGCCCATACGGTCTCCGTAGAACTGATCCTCAAGCGGACGCACCTCCTTCGCACCGGCATCCACAGCCTGCTGGAATCGTGAGTCGACATCTTCAACGTACAGCATGATGCTGACCGGCGAGCCCCCGTAAGCCTGCGGACTCTTTGCGTTCATCTCCGGGAATTCGTCGGCCAGCATGATTGGTGAGTCGCCGATTTTGATCTCTGCGTGCATGACCTTGCCCTTGGGACCGGGCATGCGCATCAGTTCGGTGGCACCGAATGCCTTCGCGTAGAATTCGAGGGCGGCCGCACCATCGTTGACGATCAGATACGGCGTTACTGTGTGATAACCATCGGGAATTGGTTTGACGGCCATGGTGAACTCCAGCCAATGATGCGATGCGAGGGAAGGCGAAGTGGATCGCCATACGATGGCGTGGTCATCTTCCGTTTTGAAGTCAGGCCTGCGATTCCGCTTGCCAGTTACGACGGAATTCCGGACTGCTGCGTCGCTTCCAGATGAATCCGTCCAGGATGTAGTGCGTGATTTGTGGAACGGCCAGCAACGGCACGAGGACGTTTTTCAGACCGCTTAGATCCCAACCGCCGAACAACCACGCGCGATCCAGCCAGACGCCGCGGTCCCACAGCAGCTCCTCGGCATAAGCCAGCAGCCACAGCGTCGCAACGAATATGGCAACGTACTTCCAGCGTGAAGCTGATGACTTTGCACACGATCGGACGGACCGTTCCCAGTACCAGTAGACAAGCACGAAATACGGGACGCCGTGGATGATCACATTGGTGACCGTAAACGCGTAATTCGAATTGAACGTGATGATGCCCACGTACCAGCACACGGCGGTTGTGGTGACGACCACGTCCTTCCCTGGATTCCACTGCCCGTCACGAACTCCGCGCGACAGACTGCGTCCCGCGTATGCCAGTAGAGACAGCCAGTACACAGGTTCGAGGGCTGTCGCGATTGCCACGGGTATCGTTGAAAAGTCTCCGCTAAGAAACCACCAGAAGTTCCGAGGCAGGTGTGCGTGCCACCACACAAGTGGAAACACCGTCGCCAGATAGATGGCTGCCGAGTCGATCAGTCGTCCGGTCGGTGACGTATCACCGGCGCGTGATCGATACAGCGCGACCCAGCCGTACTGCTGACGTACAAAGTGGAAGACTGCCAGATAAGCGAGCGCTCGCCAGAAAAGCTGCTGCGATTCTGAGTGGACGGCCCAGCCCAGCGCAAATGCCAGCAACGGAGTCAGACCGTACAGCCATTTTCGACGGTGCAACTCGTCTCGGTCCGCCAGCACGCGGAATCCGGTGGCATAGACATGGGCGACATCCACAAGCAGCACGGCTGTCACCCACGTCCACTCGGGCGAATCACTGTGAAGAATGCCGAGTCCCGCACCCACACTCAGCAAGCCCAGCGCCACGATCGCACTGCCCAGGAAAGCGGACAGATCGAGCCACGGCGAGAACAGCCACGGAAAGCGAGCGAGCCCGCTTTCATGCACGCGTGTTGATACCGCCGAGTCAGACATGTCCCAGCCCGTCGAAGATCGAGCCGCCCAGGTAACCAAATTCGTTTCGCTCGGCCAGACGCAGCACCTGGTTGTATTTCGCCAGTCGCTCACTGCGCGCCACGGAACCGACTTTGAGTTGTCCGGCACCCGTTGCCACAACCAGGTCCGCTATCGTCACGTCTTCGGTTTCTCCACTGCGGGCAGACACCACCGGCCAGTAACCGCTCGCGATTGCGACGCGCAGTGCTTCCAGAGTCTCTGTCAGCGTACCGATCTGATTCAGTTTCACGAGAACGCTGTTGGCCACATCCAGGCCGACACCATGCTGAAGCCGCGCGGGATTCGTCACAAACAGATCGTCTCCGATCAGCTGCACACGATGGCCCAGTCGTTCAGTTAACAACTTCCAGCCGTCCCAGTCTTCTTCGGCCAGGCCGTCTTCGATGCTGATGATCGGCCAGCGATCAACCCAACCGACCAGCAGGTCAACGAATTCTTCGGCCGACAGATTTGCTCCGCCCGTTGCCGCGAGACAATACGTGCGATCTTCCTCGGAATAGAAATGCGAACTGGCAACGTCGAGTCCGATGGCCACACCCTCGCCGGGACGCAGGTGGCAGGCCTCGATCCCCCGGACAACGAACTCCAGCGCCTGCTCGTTCGATTCGAGTTTCGGACCGAAGCCACCTTCGTCACCCACCAGCCGACCTTCGAAGCCTGCCTTCGCAAGCAGCTCACCAATCTTCCAGTACACCGAGACGATCCACTCGAACGCTTGCGGATAAGACTTCGCCCCTACAGGCAGAATCAACCAGTCCTGAAAATCCAGATTGCCGCCCGCGTGCAGTCCACCAGAAATCATGTTGACCATGGGCAACGGTAGCATTGGACCGTCGCCCAGACTGGCTGTGCGTGTCGGTCGCATGTCGCTCGGCGGTAGTGGCGAGCCTTGAAGATGACTTCGCCAGATTTCCTGAAACCGATCAACCGGTTGTATCTGTCGCGCTTCCGCCGACGCATAGGCCGCAGCGAGCGAGACTCCCAGCAGGGCGTTGGCACCAAGTCGTGATTTGTCCGGCGTCCCATCCAGCTCGCGCAGCCGATCGTCGAGCGCGACCTGATCCGCCGCGTCAACTCCGACGAGCGCATGAGCGATTTCCAAATTCACGTTCTGGACGGCTGCTCGCACACCCGTTCCGCATAGGCGATCGTCGTCGCCGTCTCGCAATTCCAGCGCTTCACAACTTCCCGTGCTCGCACCACTGGGAACGATTGCCCGCCCGGGTCGGCTTCCAGAGCAGGTGATCTCCACTTCGACGGTCGGACGACCTCGGCTGTCAAACAGCTCACGTGCATGGACCGTTGAGATGTGTGCGCTGCTCATCGGGAGATCGTTCTGTTTAGCCGAACTCGCCAGGGTTTGGCGTTCCGGCGGGAAGTCCAATGTGGCCAAAGTCTGGCGATTCGCCGATGTTTTGGGGGAGAGGATGCTTTCACTCGACGTCCTAATTCCCTCACCCCAACCCTCTCCCCCACGAATGCGGACGACGTCAAATCTGCGTGGGAAGTTGTTTCTGCCGCATTCGCAGGGGAGAGGGGGCCAAAAGGGTGCAACTTCAAACTGACGCTTCACGTCAGGATCCGCTGGTCAGTCCACGAAGTTCCGTCTGAAACCGAACGCGTTTCTGATCCGTAAACGACACGCGCGAGATTTTCCAGTGACCGTCTACGGCTGTGACGACAATCCTGGCGGTGTACTCGGTCTCGCGTGTGTGAATGTGGCCCCAGTGCTCGACTGTGCCAGTCAGCCGCCAGCAATGCTCCACCTGAAACGTGTCCGCAGCAGATTCGATCAGCCGGCTCGACACGCGTCGGATGGTATCGACACGGGAGCGGGCTCCCCCCTGCTCCGACATCAGCAACGAACGCCGAAACTGCAGGTACAGCGTCCGTAACAAAGGACCATCCTCGCCACTGGCCAGAGCATCGTAAGTTGCCTCTTCATCGCGCAACCCGAACGCTCGGTAGACATTCTTCAACAGCGCGCCCGTGATGAGAGCCGCCTGAGCGGTGGTCGGGGCTTTGTTTCCGCCAGACGTCGGAACTGCCGCGATCGTCGGGCGTTTGGGGCGAGTGGTCGCCGACCAGGTCAACGTGTTTTCGTCCGGCCGGAAGTAGTGCTCCACGGCAGGTTGGTCGAATTCGTAGACGATTGACCGGAGGAATGGTGCATGCCGGCTGAAAAGATCCCAGCGAAATTCGCTCGACCTGGGCGTGTCGTTCGGCAGATAGCTCAGGATGACTCCCACGCGGGCTTGATGCACACTGACGCGTCGTGACTTCGAGTTCAGTGCAAAGTCGCGGATATCCAAACCAAAGAAACTCAACCGAGTGAGCTTCGGCTGTGTGGCCTTACCGTTGATCCTGACGGGGTTTCGGCTGGCAAAGAAATCCTCAATCCGGCTCCGTGCAGCCTGCTGTTCGTCGATCTCCAGAAAGTCCGGTTTCCTGCGTTTGATCGGAAGCCATTGTTCCAGCGTCAGCAGCGGAATCAGGACTTCGTGTCGGACCTCGTGTGGTGTGATGTAGATGAATGAGTAAAGCCCGGTGTAGCTCGCGATCCCCAGCCGTTGTCGCAATTCCTTGCGCCGCCGTTCGCGCAGTTCCCGCCAGTTGCAAACGGGTTTTGGCGGGTTGTCCCAGTTCAGCTTTGCGGTGTGAGCCTGCCCGCTCAGCAACGGCTCAGACGTATCCAGCAGCACGCCCGACTGCAGCACTGTTCAGTCCATGATGGCGGGTAGAATGTCCTTTGCTCCGCCGAACTGCTGCGTCACTGTGACGAATTCCGGCCGGCGTTCGAGTTTGTAGTACAGTCGATAAATAACCGAGCGTTCCTTCAGCTCCATTTGCGTGACGCCTTCGTCAGGGACTTTTGATACATCAATGCTGTCGACTTCGCCGCGCAGTAGCGTTCCCTGTTCGTCCCGCAGAATCAGGCCTTCGAGCAGAAACTTCGGATGAGTTCTTGCGGCTTCGCGAAGAGGCCCTGCGGGAAACCGGTCGTTGCCATCAGCTGCGACCGGGTAGTACAGGGCGAGGTCTTCCACGAAGATCGTCAGCTCGACATCAATGCGGTCGGCTCGCACATCCACAACAGATTCGCTCATTGAAATCGGATGTGCGTTCACTGACGAAGCGCAGACGATGGCAACACCGAGTGCGGCCAGAAGTGGGTTTGTGCAGAGTCGGATGAATTGCATTTCTTTGCGGCTTCGCGCCTTTGCGTGAGACAATTGGTTGCTGTGCTGCTCTGGAGTTCTCAATGTCGGACCAGCTGTGTGGTCACAGACTCACACCAATGTGGAACTGTCGCAGACCTGAGGAGGGAACACTAATCCGCGCAAATCTTCGCTAATGAGATTGACCACGGATTCTGTTCCAATTCGCAATTCCCGACTACGCTGCACGCGCATTCCTGACCTTCGCGAGGAGCCACATCATGCGAAACGCACTTACCCTGCTCGTTGTACTGAGTTTCACATTGCCGTGCTCCGGCGGCGATGTATTTCCCACCTTCACTGCTCAGACGATTGATCCCGAGATCGGGAATGTCTGCTACGCCGTGACCCTGGCCGATGTCGACGGTGATTCAAAGCTGGACATCGTGGCGGTCTCCGAAAGTCGCGTCCTGTGGTACCAGAACCCCAGCTGGAAGCCCCACGTCATCATCGACAACCAGACACCTCGGGACAACGTCTGCATTGCTGCGACGGACATCGACGACGACGGCAAGGTGGATTTCGCCCTCGGAGCCGGCTGGACGAAAACAGGAACGATTCAATGGCTGAGTCGCGGCAAGTCGTTGGACGACAAATGGAATGTCCATTCAATCGGTGAAGAACGCTGGCTGCATCGCATGCGCTTTGCAGACGTGCTTGGCAAGGGACGGCCGCAGCTTGTCATATCCCCGCTGAATGCGACTGTCGGCGATGGCTCCGGTTGACACAGCGACGTTCCGGGAGTCAACGTTTACGACGCCAGCAATGCGTCGGGTACGGAATGGTCAAAGTACGTCGTGGATGCGGGCGGTGTTGCGACGGAAGACCTGACCGGAGACGGGCGCCCCGACATCGTGGCCGGTGGCCGCGCGACCCATAATGTCAAACTGTACGTGAACACGAAGTAACGCACGCCGACTGGTCCGGCAGATGTGGTGTACGTGAGGAGTCAGTGAAGCCGAACTCATGTTGACGGTTACTGTGGAAACCTGATCGACTTCGACGCTTGAGACTGTGTCCTTGCTCCACCGGACTCAAAGGACTGAGTTTCCATGTGGTCGGTATCCACTCAAAACCATTACGAGCGGCGTCAGACGTTCGCGTGCGGAGTCCTCAGCGGGGTCTTTCTGATTGCCGCTGTTGTGCTGTCGCGTCGGGTCACGGGCGAAGTTTCGGCCCTGAGCAATCAGTGGCTGGCCTGCGGGACAGGAGTCATCAGCCTCGCATTAAGCACTTGCTGCCTGGCAGTTCCCGGTTTGCTCGATCGCCTGAGCAGTTCGCCCGTCCGACTGCTGGCCGTGGCGGGTTGCCTGCTACCTGCATTGATTCTGGGAACGACTCTGCTGCCATCGGGAAGCTCGCCGGCACTGACGGTTCTGCTGACTCTGTATGCCGGCGCCGTGACGGTCGGGCTTCTGTTCGACACAGATACGGTTAGCGGTGCGACGGTGAGCAGTGGGGTCGTCACGCCGAACGAAGCAGTGTCGACGTCTGTGTCGACCGACACAAACCCAGCCACCGAGCTTTACTCGTTCGGCGCTGCGAATTCCGAGCTCGCGACGACCGAACTCGATGATCTGCCAGTGCATCCGAGCAGCTGCCCGGAGACGACGAACTGGATGTCTCGATCCCTGCAGGACGGATGTGACGTAATCGAAGGTGGATTCCGGATTGAGTTTGCTCCTGGACAACGTCAGGTGGCCGTACACGTTCCGTTCTCTCCGGCACTTCCGGCCGTGCCGGAAATCGAGTGCGAACCAATTGATGGCGACGCGGATGTCAGCGTGCGGATGACCTCGATTCAGGCGTATGGTCTGCGCATCGAGGTGACGCGCCAGAATGGATTCGAGCAGCGGCAGCAAGTCCAACTCGCGTACTTCGCATCGGCGGCTTTACAGCCATCCTCAGTCGCCGCGTGACTGGATGCTGTTGGAATTCTCGCAGGGCCCACCCTCGCGGGCAGCGCGACGCGACTCTAGAATGCCGCGCCAACGAGGCCGGAAATACGCGGGGCAGACGTCCCCGCTTCCCATCTGCCCGGTAATTCTCTGTCGAACCCCCAGGAGGCACTCCCATGGCTTACTCACTTCCCAATCTGCCCTACGCGCATGATGCTCTGGAACCACACATCGACGCCCGCACAATGGAGATTCACCACGGCAAGCATCACAATGCTTACGTTTCCAAAGTGAACGCTGCCGTCGAGGGACTCGATGTCGCTGATTGTGTCGGAGCACTGGTCGGCGATCTGGCCAGCCTGCCCGCCGACAAACAGGGAGCCGTTCGCAACAACGGCGGCGGACACGCCAATCACTCATTGTTCTGGAAGATCATGAGTCCGGACGGTGGCGGACAGCCGAGCGGCGCTCTGGCCGCAGCCATCGACAGCGACCTTGGCGGATTCGACGCCTTCAAGACTGCATTCTCAAACGCGGCCGCAACTCGCTTCGGCAGTGGCTGGGCATGGCTGGTCGTCAAAGACGGCAAACTGGCTGTCGGCTCAACCGCCAATCAGGACAGTCCGCTGATGGGTGAAGCGATTGCCGGACTGTCGGGCACGCCGATTCTCGGCCTGGACGTCTGGGAGCACGCCTACTATTTGAACTATCAGAATCGTCGCCCGGACTATGTGGAAGCTTTCTTCAATGTGATCAACTGGGACGAAGTCGCTCGACGGTTCGGCGAAGCCACTGCCTGAATTGCCACTCAGGGCCAGCCGATATCACTGATGAAACAGAAGGCCCGTCGCGAGTCGAGTGACTCGCGACGGGCTTATTCGTTGTTCGCATGTGTTTGGGACAGGGCGGCTCAGTCGTTTCGCAGCGACACGCCCATTTCCGCAAGCTGCTGGCGGATTTCGTTCAGCGACGTGACACCAAAATTGCGGACCGACAGCAGGTCGTCCGGAGAGCGATTCATCAGCTCGCCAATGCTGGCAATGCCCAGGCGGGAAACACACTTGCGCGCCCGGACGGACAGGTTGAGATCGGACACGGGGTTGTCGTAGATCGCTCGCTGTTCATCAGACAAATCTTCACGCCGCAGTTTTTGCGGTGCGGCTCGCTTGTCCTCGACGTTCTGACCAACCTGCAGTCCGCGAGATTCCAGAATCACGCGAACTTCCTTCAGTGAGGTCTCGCCGAAGTTCTTGCTGGCCATCAATTCCGCCTCGGTGATCGATGTCAGATCGCCGAGTGTGTCCAGACCGAGCCGTTCCAGACAGTTGCGACTGCGGGCTGAAAGCTCGAAGTCGGCCAGCGGCGTGCTGAGGGTTTGCTCGGACTCCCGTTCTCGACGAACAGCATCTTCGTCGTAGAACATCTCCCCCGAGGCCTCGATGTCTTTCAGATAGAGCCGGGCGCGCTCGTGGTTCGGATCAAATTCAACCACGCGGCGGAAGCAGAACGCGGCTGCGTCGTACCGTTCTGCGTCCTCGTACAGCAGTCCAAGGTTGATCAGCGACCCGAGGTAATAAGGCGGCTTCGACAAGGCTCGTTCGTACAGTTGGATGGCCTCGTCGTCGTTACCGAAAGATGCATTCAGGGCCGCCAGCCGGAAGAGTGCACCGGAGTGATGCGGGTCCATGTCACCGGCCCGTTCAAAGTATTCGATGGCACCGAACGTGTCTCCTCGATCAGACAGAATGCAACCCATCTGGTACGAGTAGTCCGCGCGGGTCACGGCGACACGCGCGTTTTCCCGCAACAAAGCCTCGGCCTCGTCGATCCGGCCTGCCAGTCGAATCGCGCCAGCGCGCAGCAGACTGACCTCAATACTATCGACGGAGCTGTCAGCAGCTGCGTCCGTAAACGCCTGGACCGCTTCTTCATAACGTTGCAGGGCCGACAGACTTTGACCGCGGTAGAGGTTGGCGAGGCCATTGTCAGATGCCCGGCCCAGCCAGGTGACGGCCGCATTGTGGTCGCTCAACAGGCACAGCGCGATCCCCAGCGCCGTGAGATCTCGGTCGGATGCATCGTCAGCGTCGACTCTTGCACGCAGCGACGTGCACGCGACGCGCACATCCCGCGGACTTGTGGCCACTGCACGCTGGAGTTCAGACAGTTCACGAGCACCGAACGTGGGGGTGTCCAGAAGCACTTCAGACACATTTACCGGCTCGTCCATAGTGGAGACCAGTCCTGTTATGAAAAGGCAGGAAACCGTGTTTGTCCGCCGACGCGGACAGAGAAAACAGCCATCCCGTTCCGCGAGATGAGCCAATCGACATGCTAAGCACAGGAAGCACAAGCCAGGACGCCCAACGAACACCAGCTTGCCTCGCGAAACGAGACGGCCGACGAACAGCACGTCTGGGTGTGTGGGCCGACTTAATCCTCCGGCACGTACGGCAGCAGGGCGATAAAGCGGGCTCTCAGCACAGCCTTACGCACAGCACGGTGCCATTTCGCACTGGTTCCCGTCCGACGTCGCGGCAGGATCCGGCCGTTGCGGTCAACCAGTGTCTTGAGCGTCTTCAGGTCTTTGTAGTCCACGTAAATCGGTCTCGGTGACCGCTTCGGACCGTCCGGACAGAACCGGCAGGTCAGCTTCTTCTTCAACCGGGATTTCTTCTTCCGCCGCTTACGAATCTCAGCTGTACTGATGCGACTCATGAATCACTTAC
>CAYSJO010000208.1:0-2018 GCA_964431285.1 uncultured Planctomycetaceae bacterium | reverse complement strand
CCGACCATTCACATTTCTCCAACGGAACACCGTACATGGTGATCCCCGACTCAACGTCATCCAGAGGCTCTCTGCTGCTGAAGTAGCCTGCCTGAAACAGTCGGATGCGCGGATAGTTGGCCTTCTCGACTTCCTTCTCGGAATCTCGGATGCCGGTATACGCTCCGGAGACCTTAATCAGCGGCATTTCCATGTTCGACTGGCCAGAGCCAATCCAGACCTCGCCGAACAGGATGTCGTCGAGTGTGATTTGATTGCTTGCCGAAACCGTCAACATGTGTGGACCGCCAGCCTTGCCCGTCCGCAAAACAACCTTCCATTTGCCCTCGTTATCCGCTGTCGTCGAAGACACCCTGTCGATCCAGTCGCATGACACTCTGATCATTTCTCCCGGATCAGCCCATCCCCAGATCGTCACGTTAACCTCGCGCTGGAGCACCATGTGCGATCCAAGGACCTTCGGAAGCCGGACATCCGCGAGACATGGGGATGTCACCAGCAACAGTATCAAACTGACGTATCGTGACATGTGGTGCTACTTTCCGTTTGGACGATCATCAGTCGGACCATCATCCTGGATCCGACTGATTTCAGACGAGATTCATTCGCTACTCGCTCGATTTGGCTGGCTCGCCACGCATTTGTCGGTCCAGAAACTCAACTGCGAGGTCTCGCTGCCGAGCGTTGTAGAATTCCTTGCCGCCGTGACCGGCTCCTGCCAGCACATAAAGCGTGACGGGCAACCTAGCTGCTTTGTAGAGCTGCTGGATTCGTTGCGACTGATCAAACAGGACGTCTCGATCCACGTCGCCGTGAAAAATGAGAAGTGGCGGATCGTCGCTGGTGACGTAGGTGGACGGGCTGGCGAACTGCTCCGTCTCGCGTTTGACTTTGCCATCCCTCAGGCCGGCGAGTAATGCGAAGCTGCCGGACTTTTCTGTGTAGGCACGATCGGGCTGTGTCTTTCCTCTCAGAACGAAATCAGACGGGCCATAGTAGTCAATGATGGCCTGCACGGCGGACAACTGGTCGAGGTGATTGCCGACGTTGCCCTCCAGTTCTTCAACCTTGCCGGAAACTCCCATCAGCAGGGCCAGATGCCCGCCGGCTGAACTTCCTCCGACTGCGATGCGATCCGCTTCGTATCCGTACCGTTCGGCGTGAGCCCGAAGCCATCTGACGGCCGCTTTGCAGTCATGAATCTGTGCAGGAAAGAGCGCCTTGCCGGTCAGCCGATACGAGATGCTGGCGACGGCGTATCCGTGCTCAGTCAGCCACGATACGCGGCAGCGTTCCTTACTGCCTGCCCGCCAACCGCCGCCGTCGATCCAGACAACAAGTGGTGGGTCGTCCGCGTTCGGAAGATACAGGTCCAGCTTCAGGCTGTGCCCGTCGACCGTCGCGAATTCGATGTCTTTGAGAACGCGCACATCGTTGGCCGCTGCATTTGAAAGGCCGATTGTCTGAGCTGCAATCGCGGCAAAACACGAAAGTAGTAGTCGCAGCGTCATCTCAGGTGGCTCCCTGTTTCCGTGAAATCTCCGTCACTAAGCGAGCTTCTGCGTGTGTGGCGAGAAATCTCTCAATCCTCATAGCGGACTTTGTCTCTCCTGGCGAGTCTCACGAGGTCCGGCAGGTCGTAGACTGTGAAGGCTCAACGGTGCTGTCGAGTTGTCCGGCCGGGACGTTGTCGCCAAGGATCAAGGTCCAGTCCCGTGGAGTATGCGGCGGGAAGGCGCACCCATTGTCACGTGGGGTGGAATACAGGTTTTGCTGCGATTCGGCCTGGCGTTCCGAACCTGTGTGTTGTGAGTGGAAGTGGACAGTGTTCATCAACAATTATTCTGACTGAACACCTGACGCGACTTTTCCCTGACCCTGGCCGTTAGCATCGGAAGTCCGAGCAGCCTTCCCTCTTGCAGCGATCCCCTCCGTTTGATTCCCCATACCTTTCCGCCGACTCTCCCATCGATTACGACAGCAGGCCTGCCATGCGGTTTTCTCACTGGCTCTCCGCC
>CAYSJO010000207.1:0-63779 GCA_964431285.1 uncultured Planctomycetaceae bacterium | reverse complement strand
CGGTCTCGGTGACCTCTTCTGACCGTCCGGACAGAACCGTCTGGGCAGCTTCTTCTTCATCCGGGATTTCTTCTTCCGCCGCTTACTAATCTCAGCTGTACTGATTCGACTCATAAATCACTTACCTTCCGGTCATCTGATCTGATGGAAAAGTTCGGACGGCCTGTAATGGACGGCCGCAGATCGCGTCCCACGAAAGCAATTTTGAACTAATGCATGGCCGTGGGGACGAACGGGGACAGTTCGCTGTCCGCCGTGGCACTCCAAAGAGTGGAGCGGGGTCGCGATGACCCTGTAACGAAGCGGGGATTATGGGAATCACGCGGCATTCTTTCAACTGGACGTGAATTGACTGCCGCCCGAACGCATTCTGAAACCTGAACATGACCGCCGCGGTATCCCATTGACGCCGTTGATCCTAGCAGGTGATCATTCCGAATGCGGAGAACAACCTGATCCGCGGTCACGCGTGAGACCATTTGCCAGCTTGCCTGAGACAACTATGTCGGACTCACAGAAATCAGACACGGTGAACGAGGCAGCGACGGTCAGAACGCGGCGCAGAGTCGCTCCGGCTGTCCTGTTGCTGGCTTTAGTCGGCGCGACATCGCTGACTGGTCTCTGGATAAGCGGCCGGGGTCCATTCGCCCCGTCCGGGCATCCGATTGTGACGCAGGCAACTGTTTCCGGCACGAAGACCCAGCAAGACCCCCATAACGACGACACAGCCGTTTCCGGTGTTCACACCGCGTCAGCAGGTGTGTCTCCTGACACTCCGGAAGACACGTCCCCCGAGCTGAGCCCGGAAGACGCAGAACGTTCTCGCCTGGTCGTCGGCGTCTGGGAGCAGGAGCGATTCGGGAAGCGTCAGATGACGGTCAAACCTGATGGCACTGCCACGATGATCATGCGACCGTCGGGTGTCTGGGCCACGATGTTTGGTGAGCGGATCGATCTGGAGATGTACTGGTCCATTCGTGACGGCCACATCGATTACGGCGTGTCGGGTGGCACGCCGGCTCAACAGACCGAAACCGCCCGCAAGATGTGGGGCGACCACTGGATCGAGAAAATTGAAAAACTGTCGGCGGACGAAATGGTCCTGCTGGACCAGAGCACGTCGCTGCCTTCCGGCTGGAAGCGAGTCGTCGAAAAGGTCACACCGCCGACGCAATAGTGTGACGGCAATGACCGAGCACTATCCGCTGATGAAATTCCGCAGATACGTGTGACTTTGACGCAGTGACGCTTTCCGGCTGTCGAGTGACCCTTCGTAGGCACGGTCCTCGACTTCGACGCACACTGGACCATCGTAACCGACATCCGCCAGTACTGAGCAGAATCGTCCCCAATCGACTTCACCCAGACCCGGCAGTTTCGGAGTGTGGTACTCGACCGGGTGCGCCATGATGCCCACCTGATTCAGTCGGTCCTCGTCGATGCGGACGTCTTTGGCATGAACGTGAAACAGCCTGTCGGAAAAGTCCCGCATCGGCTGAATGCAATCCATGTGCTGCCAGATCATGTGCGACGGGTCGTAATTCAAACCGAAGTTGTCACTGCGGATAGCCTCGAACATCCGACTCCAGATGGCGGGAGTCGTGGCCAGGTTTTTTCCCCCCGGCCATTCGTCGGCTGTAAACAACATCGGGCAGTTTTCGATCCCGACCTTCACACCCTGCTGTTCGGCAAACTGAATCAGTGGTCGCCAGGTTTCCAGGAACCGTGGCCAGTTGTCATCAACGGACTTCGTCCAGTCGCGCCCCACAAAAGTGTTCATGCGGTTGATGCCCAGCGCTGCCGACGCCGCGATCACCTTGCGAATGTGAAGGACACTGGTTTCTGCCTCGTCCGGATCGGGTGACAACGGATTCGGGTAGTAGCCCAGCCCGCTGATTCTAACTCCCGCATCGGCCGCCAGGCCGCGAACTTCGTCCGCCTGTGCCGCACTGAAGTCAGTGACATCAATGTGCGTGACTCCGGCATAGCGGCGCTCGGCCTTGCTGACCGGCCAGCACATCAGTTCGACGCACGAGTATCCGGTATCGCCCGCGAATTTCAGCACTTCGCCAAGAGACTGATCGGGCAGGATGGCACTGACAAAACCGAGCTGCATCATTTCGTGTCTCCGAATCGCGGTGAATTCCGCCGCGGCCGCCTGGCTCGCGATTCACCAGTACTATGGCTTTGCAAGCTGCTTCACTAATTCACGAAACGCATCTGTGTCTCTAATCGATGCGAACGTTGGCTCCTGTCTGATTGCCTGGACGATGCGCACGTAATGGCTGGGATCCGTCGATTCTCGAGCCAGAGCGAGCAGAGCGATGGCACAGCTGGCATATGCAACATGAAGCCTGCCGCGTTCCTCGTCGGACAACTTCAAGTCGCCATCAACGCGACTGACTGCTTCACCATAAATCGTGGCGGCATTGAAATAGAGTGGCCATGTCGCGGGTCCGCTCGGATTGGCGCGAATCTGCTTAACGGCTTGCTCTGCATCAGCGACAGCCGAGACATACTCGTTACGCATGACGCGAGCGAAACCTCGGCCGTTGTAGTGATCGGGGTTTTCTGGTTGTCGCCGAATCGCCTCGTCAAAATCTTCTCCCGCAGATTGACTCGCATACATCAGATAAAGCCAGCCCCGGCGATTCAATGCTTCCGTTCGGTATGCGGACTCATCCGCTTCCAGCAGTCGGGTGAAGTCCTGCATGGCCTCCCGGATCAGGCCTTGGCGTTGCAATGCAAGTCCCCGAGCGTAGTAAACATCGTCGGACGGCCCACCGACTTCAAGAATGTCCGACAGCACGGCTACGAGCTCCTTATCAAGGCCCAGTTTCTTCAGCGATTCGGCATACAACTGGAGCAGCTTCAGATCATCGGGCTGAAGCGCAAGTGCCTGGTCGAACGAGCGTTTCGCCGCTTCAAAGTCATCCGCGGCAAATTGAACACGCCCGAATTCCCGATAACACGCAACCAGGTCCGAGGAATATCCACCGAGTGTCGTCCCCTGTTCGAAATCCCCTGATGCGGCGTCCATCTGGCCCAGTGTGGCATATGTCAGGCTGCGGAGCAGGTAAGCCTGCGCACTCCACGGGTTGAGCTCTATCGCCCTCGTGAAATTCTGAATTGCGTCCTCCATGTACCGGGTTGCATTCGTGTCGTCCGTCCTGCGGAATTCAATTCCAATCTGTCGATTTGTAATTCCGTGGTTGATGTGTGCGAACACGTTGTCAGGACGCATTGAGCACGTCTTGTCGAACGCAACAAGTGCATCGGCAAATCGTCTTTGTTTTATGAGAATGAGGCCACGCAGCGCCCAACCTGTGTAAAAGTCGACCTTGGATTCCAGCGCGCGATCACAGTCGGCCATTGCATTGTCCAACTCATCAATTCTCATCCAGGCAATGGCGCGGGCTACCAGCGGCGCCGGAAACTCTGGTCTCAGTCCTGTGCAGGCCGTGAATTCAGCGATCGCTTCTTCAAACTGGTTCAGCTCAAGTTCACACCACCCCGCGAAATAGTGTCCACGGAAGTCCTGGGGGTCGCTTGCGAGAATCTCTCTGTAGAGCAACAACGCTTCTTCATGGCGATCAGCGATACGTTCTGCCTCGCTGAGAAGAAACCGGTCCAGCGTCGACTGTGGAGGTAATGTCTTCAGCTCAGCCTCGATGGCGGCCGCCGCGTCCTGGTGACCCAGTGCTCTAAGATGAGTTTGCTTCCGGCGCAGGATTGAGCGTGCAGGAATCTGGAGTTCCTGGGCAAGGTTCAGCCAGGCGAGTGCTGATGTCGCAGCTGCGATTTTTTCGTCGGCCGGTCCACCGACTGATTCGAAGTCGGACAACACAACGAACATCTCCAGCAGCGATGTACGCAGATTTCTCTTCTGTTCGTCAGTGAGATGGACCAGGAATGATCTGTTTTCAGAATCCTGCGAGGTTGTGATTGCGTCCGCGATCCGGCGTGCCAAACGCAATCGATTTGACGAGAGGTCCAGGTCTGCGTCGCGTGGCGATCTATCGCGGACTGCAGATGTTGAATCCGGTAGTAACTTGTCGGCAAGAAAGTCCAGAACTCCATCGGCCCGCCGCTGCACTTCGCGGGCAACGTCTGTGGGTGTCTGATCGTAGGCCGAAAAAGTGAAATACTCCACGTCGGCAAATCGTTTTGTGAATTCGAGAATGCTCTCGGCCGCTCTGGATTTCCGTGTGACCGCAGCCAGTGAGGCATTGAGCTCTGCGTGACTTTTCTCCAACTCTTCAATCCAGTGTGATCTTGCATCAACCTCAATGTTCGGCATCACCCCCCGTTGACGACGGACGTCTTTGAAGGCGTCGCCCTTTAGAAACGTCAATCCCTCTCGAATCGTTCTGATCGCTTCATCGAGATCGCGGGTCTCCGCCGCGAGGTTTCGCCGGCCCTCACCCTTGCGCAGTTTCCGGTTACGTTCAACGACGCGCTTTGCGTCCCTCATCATGGTGTGAACGTCGTTGTCCCTAAGTTCTATTGACTGTACACGCTCCAGATCGGATCTGAGCCGTGAAGCGAGGTCACTCAATTTCGGTTCGTCTTCCACTTTGCCGACGCCTTCGGCGAGTTTTGCTGCAGCCAGGTCGAATTCGTGAGCCATGATTGCCAGTTTGGCATCTTCTTCCAGCTGATCGACGTCAGTGCGCGTTTTTTCAATTCTCGTGTTTTGCGCATAGTTTGAAGTTACCAGGTACCCTCCCAATGCGACGACTGCTACCAGCAATCCTGTGACCAGCGATCGGTTTCGCGAAACCCAGCGGCGGCAGCGAGTGATCCATGGATCGGCGTAGACTGAGATCGGTTTATCCGCGAGCCAGCATTCCAAGTCGTCGATCAATTCCCGGGCTGATCCGTATCTGTCCTCAATGTTCTGGTAAACGGCTTTTCTACAGATTGCTTCGAGCGGTCGAGGGACATCTTCATTGACCTCGCGCGCCAACGGGACAATTCCGTCGGCCACGTAGGCGATCTTTTCGGCAGTCTTCATACGCCCGCGCGGCCATGCTTCGCCGGTCAGGACCTCGAACAGGATCGCACCCAGTGCGAAGATGTCGGCGCGGTGGTCCAGACGCCCCTGCGCCTGCTTCGGCGCCATGTAGTCCAGCGTGCCCATCACGGCACCGTCGATCGTGGGAGTGGCATGCTCGCGCTCGATTGGATCGAGCAGTTCGGTGTCGCTGTTCGAACTATCGGGAACGACCACCGTCGGGGATTTATCAGGACCAAAGCTGTCCAGATCGACAGATTCGCCCTGCACGCGTGCTGCAGCTTTGCTTGTAGACTGGCCTGGTGCAGATGTCTGACTTTCGGTCTGCCCGTCGGCCGCACGATTTCGTCGAAACGGTTTAGCCAGTCCCCAATCGATGATCACCGTTTCGCCATGCTGACCGATCATCACGTTCTGCGGTTTCAGGTCGCGATGAATGATGCCGCGGTCGTGCGCGTAATCAAGCGAATAGCAGACGTTGATAAACTCTCGCAACAGTCGCGTTGATTCCAGATTCCGCTCGGCGTGACCGACCTTCCGTTTGTGAAACTTGCGTATACGTCGGGCCAGCGTTTCGTCACTGACCAGTCGCATGACATAGTAGGGAGAACCATCGGGCTGCCAGCCGACATCATGGACAGGAACGATCCCGGGGTGCTCAAGCTGAGCCGTGATCTGGGCCTCGTTCACGAACCTCCCCACGTATTGCTGATGTGTGACCTTGTTGGCCTTGATTTCCTTGAAGGCGACGGACCGACGCGTCCGTGAGTCGAATGCCGTCCAGATCGCTCCCATGCCTCCGGCACCCAGAACCGTCTTCTTTTCGTAACGACCGTCGACAAACGTTGATTCGCCAGTGGGCTGGCCACCTTCCGAGGAGGCGGGTGACGCGATGGACGTGTCTGACGACTGCGGTGGCGACGATTCTATCTCGGTCGCTTCCCCCAGCGTTCCCTCGTCATCCGCAGGCTCGGATGCTGATTTATTGCGCTTCGTCTCGACACCGGCGTGCTCAGCCTTCACCGCCTGATGTGTCAGAGCGATCTGCAGTGCGTACTGAGGACATCTCGCTCGCATGTCCTTCAAGTCTGGTCGTTCTCCCGACTGCATCCGGGATTCAAACTCTTTGCGTAGCAGGACAGGGAACACTTCCAGTCGGAATGTGTCGTCCAGTCTCGCCAGAAAGTCCTCGATGGCCGGCCGCTGTCCAGCCGCCATCAACTGCTCGAATGCGCTGACGACCACTCCCGGAGTGTCGAATTGACAGGCACAAACGCGATCTGTGTCGCGTCATCATCTGGCTGTTCAATGGTGTCGCCAGGGCCATCCTGGCCCTCGTTCGAGTTGCCGTTCGAGACAGGGGGTGCATCGATCGCTTCGGCAGGATGTGTCCGATCGTGAGGGTCGTTCATAAATCACGCTGCGGGCGGTCAGACAATTCCGTCCGCTCGTTTCATTCGTGGTCGATATAGCAATCGGCACACAGTCGTCGTCCGTCCGACCTGACTACTAGGCCGGTACTGATGTGGTTGCAGGCCTGACAGGTTCCCTCGTCATTATTGATAGCGGATGACAGTCCTTGCCCACCCAGCGACAACGCTGCCATTGTCGACTTACCTTCTTCCTAATCAGTCATGCAGTCTTCACAGAGCATTTGGCCGTCGATCGAGGGCACACGTTTGAGTACCGAGGTGCCGCATCGGTCGCACGTACCTGGGCGACTACCCCCGAATTTCACGGGTGGAATCTCGGTCACGGTTTCGGCTTTGAAGTCCGCGTTCGGTGAGGGCTCTGCCAATGTTTCGGGCGTCGTCGGTTCAGGACCAAGCGTCGAACGTTGCGATTCTTCCTTCCAGTAACATTCCGGGCACAGCATACGCCCTTCGGCCGTTGACAGCAGGTCGCCGGAAGTCGTGAAGCACTCCTGGCACAACTGTGACAGAAAGGTTGCGCCCAACTGATCAACGTCGACCGTTTCCTTTCCCCCCTCCTGGTCCTCACAGCAGTCCGGGCATAGCTTTTCACCGTTTGAGGACGTCATCAATTCCATGCTGGGTTTGCCGCACTCTGTGCAGAGGCCACCCTTTTGGGACGCTGGATTTTCAGCACTCATCTGGCTTCTCCCGTGTCTTCCCGTTTGCCTGTCGACGTGGGTCCGTTCTTTGTTGGTATGTGCCTCCAAGCCTACTTGTCACACCATCCGACGTGGCCCGACTCAGCACGATAAACAGGGTAACGCTTGTCACTTGAAACAGGGTAACGCTCGTCACTCGGCTCTGCCACACGGCGGCGAGTTTGAGTGTCGATTGTCACCCAATTCAGATGTGACCGTGGCACCGTGACAACCGATTCGTGCCTGATTCCTGACCGGAGAAATCGGACGCTTGCACACTGGCCTGTCTGGTATCCATGATCGCGCGAAATCGCCGCCACCAACTCCGCACTGCGTGACCAGGAGTCACTGGAATGAACACGTCAGACAAAGTCGCCCTTGTGACCGGTGCCGGCTCGGGCATCGGTCGCAGTTCATCGCTCGCCCTGCTGGAAGCCGGTTATCGCGTTGTTCTCGTGGGCCGCCGCGAAGAAGCGCTCCTTGAGACTGTTGCGCAGGCAGGCGAAGCCGCACCTCGAGCGTTGCCTCTGCCCGCTGACGTGACCAGTCCGGACGCCGTCAGCGAACTGTTTGCGAAAACTGTCGAGGTCTTCGGCCGACTCGACGTGTTGTTCAACAACGCTGGCAGGGGAGCGCCGGCCGTTCCCCTCGAAGATGTCACGTTCGAGCAATGGCAGGCGGTCGTCGATGTGAACCTGACGGGCTCATTCCTCTGCACGCAGGCGGCCATCCGCGTGATGAAGAATCAGGATCCGATGGGCGGGCGGATCATCAACAACGGGTCGATCTCTGCCCAGACGCCGCGACCCTTCTCCGCTCCATACACTGCAACCAAGCACGCCATTACAGGCCTCACCAAGTCAACGTCTCTTGACGGTCGCAAGTACAACATCGCGTGTGGTCAGATCGACATTGGCAATGCCGCCACCGAGATGACCGCTCGCATGGCCAACGGAGTTCCTCAGGCAGATGGCTCCATCGCCGTCGAACCGACGATGAACGTCCGCAACGTTGCCGACGCGATCGTCTACATGGCCAGTCTTCCACTGGACGCCAATGTGTCGACGATCACGGTCATGGCGACAACAATGCCTCTTGTCGGACGTGGCTGAGTCGCACTTCCCGATCGCCTTACCCTGGTGAGACGGCACGGCGGATTCTCTCAGCCACTGATTCGGACATGAACCTGAGCGAATCAGACACCATAGAAAGGGCAGCAATCATGAGCGGTAAGGTTACGGGGAAAGTCCACTTCATCGACGAGACCAGAGAATACGGTCAGCGTGGATTCCGCAAGCGACAGGTCGTGCTGGAACAGGAGAATGGCCAGTTCACGAACTACATCCCGGTCGACTTTCTGCGCGATGGCTGCGACACGGTGAATGATCTGAGTGTCGGCGATGAAATTGAGGTCACGTATCAGCTTGCCGGTCGCAAATGGCAGCGTGATCCAAAGAGCGAAGTGAAGTACTTCCTCAATGCGGAAGCGACCAGTTTTCGCTCTCTCAGCGGCGCCGCTCCGGCAGCGGGCGGTATGGACGATCAGCCGCCATCGGACGAAGAGCAGTTTGACGAAGAAGACGTCCCGTTCTGAATCGCTTCCGGGCCAGACGCTTACCACTCAAGCGTACGACGTTCGAACATGGACGGATCAATGTGCGTTCCCATGCTGGCAATTTTGTCCAAGCATTTCGGTCGAATGCCGCAGCACTCGAAATGCCCCTGAGCGACGCCGTCGTCATCGACGCCCGTCTGATGGAACTTGAAGAGGTCCTGCATCAGGACGGTATCACCTTCCATCCCGACCACTTCCGAGATCGAGACGATTTTACGGGCACCGCCACGAAGACGACTGGCCTGAATGACCAGGTCGACAGCCGAAACGATTTGACGACGGATGATCCAGATGGGCAGTTCCATGTCGGACATGGCGGCCATCATCTCCAGACGCGAAATTGCTTCCCGGGCATTGTTGGCGTGCAGCGTCGTGAGGCTGCCCTCATGTCCGGTGTTCATCGCCTGAAGCATGTCGAGTGCCTCGCCGCCACGACATTCGCCAATCACAACGCGGTCGGGACGCATTCGAAGTGCATTCTTGACCAGATCACGCGAGGTCACTTCGCCGCGACCTTCGATGTTCTTCGGTCGTGTTTCCAGAGAAACCACGTGTGACTGTTGCAGGCGAAGTTCCGCACAGTCTTCGATCGTGCAGACACGCTCGTTTTCCGAAATGTAGCCGGAAAGCATGTTCAACAGTGTCGTCTTGCCGCTGCCCGTTCCGCCCGACACGATGACATTCATTCGTGCATTCACAGCCGCCGACATGAATTCAACCATTTCCGGAGCGATCGACTTGTATTTGATCAGGTCGTCCGCCATCAGCGGCTGAGCTCCGAAACGTCGAATCGAAACCGACGTTCCTGAGAGAGCGATCGGAGCAATGATGGCGTTCAATCGGCTTCCATCTTCCAGCCGGGCGTCCACCATGGGATTCGACTCATCAACGACTCGACCAACCTTGCTGCAGATTCGCTGCACGATCCGGACGAGGTGTGCTTCGTCGTCGAATCGCACATCCGAAGTCTCCAGCTTGCCTGACTTTTCCACGTAAATGTTGTCCGGACCGTTGATCAGGATGTCGGAAATCCCCTTGTCCCGCAGCAGCGTCTCGAGTGGCCCATAGCCGAAACTCTCATCGACGATTTCTTCGACCAGGCGTTCTCGCTGGCTGGCGTTGAGGATTTCGTTTCGCTGCTCGCACAGTTCGGCGATTCCCCGGCGAATTTCCGCGACGACCTCGGTCTGGTCCAGAGTGGCCGCCAGATTCATGTCCAGTGACCGCACCAGTTGCTCGTGGAGTTCACGCTTGATGCGTCGGTATCGGTCGTCGTTGTCGCTCTGAACGTCGGGAACTGCGACCGGTGCGCTCTCAGCTACCGTAGCCTTCTCCGGCTGAGTCTCTGTTCCTGGACGCTCATTCGAAATCGGCTTCTGCCGGGTCGTCAGTCCAATTCCAGGTCTCGCGGTCGCCGTCAACATTTGAAAACTCCTGAGTGTCTTGAGTGGTATCTCTGACAGTGAATCCGCGTTCGATCGGGAGACGGTCACCCCCGCCCCGCAAAATCCCATGTTTTCTGTTCAGGCCAGGCGCTGTGTGGAACAGTCGCTGCTAAACTTGAGTTCGAAACGAGGGCCTCCGAGGGGATTGACCATGAACGACGAATCTGTCGCCATCGTCCAGCGATATCGCGAGGGCGACCGGAACGCGGCGTCTGACCTGTACAAACGATACGTTTCTCGGCTGATCGGACTGGCCCGATCACGTCTGTCCTCGAAAATGGGGCAACGAGTGGACGCGGAAGACGTGGTGCAGTCCGTTTTTCGCAGCTTCTTTCGCGGCACTGATGATGGCCGGTTTACCTTCGAGGAAAGCGGTGACCTGTGGCGGCTGATCTCCAGCCTGACGATCCACAAAATCCTGCGACAGGTCGAGCATCACACTCGGCAGAAGCGGTCGATCTACAATGAGGTCAGTGTTTGCGAGGACAATGTGTCCGTCACGGTTCCGATTGCGTTCATCGCTGATGCACCGGCTCCCGAGACCGCTTTGGCGCTGATTGAGGAGTTGAGTGTCTTTACTGGCGGCCTGAAAGAACGCCACCGTGAGATCTTCGAGTTGCGGATGCAGGGCCTGGCTCCAGAGCAGATCGCCGAGCGAATCGGGCGCTCAACCCGCACTGTCCGTCGTGCCCTTGAGTTGCTTCACCATGAACTGCGACAGCGACTGATTGACGAGGTCGAGTCAGCCGAGCCACTGGTACCGGACGACGAGTAGTCATCTTGCGAGCGGCCGATCGAGATTAACCGCCATGTCAAACTCAAACAGGCCCGAAGTGAGAGTGAGTGAATTCGGCAATGGACCGGGATTCGCTCGTTCACACTTCGGGCCTGTTCCTCTTGCCGCTGGCAGTTTTCGCCTTGCCTTATCGGGATGCGTTTACTGCACCGTCGGTACTTTTCTTACTCGTGACGCATCATGGCACGACCCGACGCGAGCTGACCATCAAAGATGTTCAGACCGATAATCGCAGCGGCCGAGTGAGGAACACTCACCGAAACGGCACACTCGTCGCGTGATTCCGCCTCGGACAGGTCATCGCCACCGGTGTTTTCGATTCCGATGTCCACGCTGACTTCTGAGCGTTCGACTCCCAGCGTGTCGACAACCACGTCGATCGCCCATTCTTCGACTTCCTCGTTCGTCGAGCCATCGATGATGGCCAATCTGGCCCCTTCACGAGCCGCCGAGCTGACCATGTGCTCGACCTGCATGGCTCGACCGCATTCGATCAGCCCAAGAATCAAAGCAACCAGCAATGGCAGGCACAGGGCAAGTTCGGTGGCTGCAACACCGCGTCGACAAGTCTCATTCCGTCGCATTTCGTTGCGTGTGGTCGTGATCATCGAAAAGTCTCCTTAGTTGAGAGTTAATTCAGTTGTTGAAAGTCAGTTCCTTCGAAACATCCGCACTGAGTGTGGTATCCGTTTGTGCCTGCCACCGTGGACATGAAATCCGGTTAGCGGATCAGCATGAGACTGCGGTCGGCGGCGATCTCTTCCGAGAAGACTCGCTCCAGTTCCCGTTCCACAGCTTCCGGATCGGATGCCGTCGCATCGGGAACCTCGTGGTGTACGCCACTGGTGATTTCGGCCACCTGCTCCATGAGCGTGTGGTCGAACCGCGAACCGAGGCTGATCGTGATGACCCGAATTCCCTCGTCAGCAGCCAGTTGTGCTTCCGAGCGGACATAATCAGCAGGGTCGTAATTCCCCGGTTCGTTCGGATTTCCATCCGTCATCAACACGATGGTGCGGGCGGCGTCCGGACGGGCGTTCTCCGTCAGTTCAATCCGTGCGAGCCGCAGTGCATCTCCAATGTTTGTTCGACCGTAGGCCTGCATCTGGGCCGCCTTGTCCCGAACGGGAGTCAGGTCGAAGTCGTCCAGTTCAACGTCGAGAGTCGCATCCGTCGAAAACGTCACCAGACC
This sequence comes from uncultured Planctomycetaceae bacterium, assembly GCA_964431285.1. GTDB lineage: Bacteria > Planctomycetota > Planctomycetia > Planctomycetales > Planctomycetaceae > CAUZFZ01. Next base: position 51,601 of record CAYSJO010000207.1, on the reverse strand, counting down.
AACACGGTCGTCCGCCTCAACATCGACGATGTAGTCCATCAGAGAATTGACTGCGTCCTTGAGAGCCCCCATGGGCTGCTGTCGCGTGTTCGCCAGGTCAGGCGTCCGCCAGGGAGCGTGCTTCAGGTCGTTCCAGAAGTGAACCAGTGTCAGCATTCCGAAACGGTTCTCGAATCCGGCGTTCCGCACGACCGAATCGTATCGGATGTAGTCGATGTACTGACCCCACGGATCGTAGCCGTGAGCGTACGGGTAAGATGTGGAATTCAGTCCCAAAGCACGTTTGAACGCCTTACGCGAGTGAAGATCGAAGTACTCACCCAACTCATCACCAAACACGAAACGATCGTCGCCAGACTGCACGAAGGCACCGACAATCTCTCGGTCACCCTGCAGCGTGCAATTCCGGGTAGAGGGGAAAAAAAAGTCGTACCCATACTGATACAACAGTACCACCTGAGTGATGGGCTCCTCAGACGTGATGTCAACTTCGCCGCCTCGCCACGTGATCGAGATATGTGGCACGTACGGGTAATACTGGTCAAGTGTGCCCTCAAACGTCGGGTACTCGGCGGCGAAATCCATGTTTCCGTAGCTCGGATAGCCAAGGTCTTCCCACATTTCTTCGATGGTGTCGACGACCGCAGTTGTTCCCAATCGCTCGATCGTGTTGCGGTAAAGAAGGCTGTCGAACCGCATTGAGCCGGATTTGTCCAGCACCAGCATCATGTCTCGAGGCTGATACGTGGCAGTCGCGGTTGCGGTTAAACTGGCGTATTCTCGTCCCAGTGCATTCATGAAGAACAGAGGCACTGCCTGCGACACCGTATCGAATGGGTTTCCATCGCTGTCCGCCAGTTGAAATTCGTCCAGACGCGCTGTCACCTCGACAACATTGTGCGGTTTGCCCTGCAGGTCGCCCCACACAATCGTGTAGTCGCCGGTATCCCGATCGAACAGGCGATGTCCGACCCGTATGTCCTGATGAGTCTCTCCGCCAACGGAAACGTATTCGTCAATTTCAACACCGGCGTGCCCACCGGCGGAGTTCTTTGCGGCAGCGTCTACAGCAGCACCTTTGGCGTCTTTGGCGACCAGGTCCTGGTCCGTTCTGCCACCGTTGAATTCCCGGGCGGCCGCCAGCGCCGATGAGTCGACGACGGTCTGCAATTCGCCGTCAGAAAGAACAAGGAAGCCGACGTCCACTGCCAGGGCAACGCAGCCCAGAAGGAACGTCAACGAAAGAGCCACTGTCACCAGCATGGCTCCTCGGCGATTCTCCTGCGTTTCAAACCGTACTGTTCGTCTCGATGTAAGGGGTTTCATGATTCTCCACCTCCGGCATATGTGCACTTGCGTGCTGAAATGTGTGCCTGCGGGAGCGGGCTCGTCCCACGCCTCGCTTTTGGAAAATCCGCATTTTCAAACCCTACGGACAAAAATACCTGGCGGGGTCGTGTCGGGATTACGGTCGGCTCGCGCCGAAGCACACGACATCTCCACTGGCCAGTGAGAGATAGAGCTGCCCTCCAGAGGCTGCCATCCCATCCAGCTGCGGCGGTGAAGCGAGTGTGACGGCCCTCGTCAGCGTTCCGTCCGTCGCTGAGTGTGCCCGCAGGAATCCGCCGGTTGTGGCGCGATCTGCCGGGTTGACGGGACCGGAAACAAGAAGTGTGTCGCCCGCGACCAGCATAGCCTCAACCCATCCGCCATCTGCCATGGGTTGCATCCAGCGGGACGCCGCGTCGTATCCCGTCGGATTTGCGTCGTCTGTCACCGCACGACCGCGCCGTGAGGCGAACAGATGCGGCGTGGACCGCCGTCCCAGCGACCACAGTCCTGTGCGGAAGCCGTAGACAGTGTCCGCATCGAACGCGAGCAACTGCCCGAACGACGCACCAAACCCTCGCCGCTGGTTTCCCTTGTGGTATGAGCGGAGCGCGTAGCGCCACGAACCATCGAGCAAAGTGTTGATCCAGCTGGAATGCAGATAGATCGGCGGCACTGGCCCGTTTTCCATGGATCTCGGAACGCGAACTTCACCGGGATAACCGCGAATCTGTCGCGGACGCATCACCTGCCGTGCCTTGCCGGTTGCCGGATCAATCTGCCATTCGCGCAGATACACAAATTCGCCATCGCTCACCAGAACGTCATTCATGACGCTGACAGACGTCTCGCGCCCGAATGTGGTATCGCGGACAACACGGCCCATCTCCGGATTAACGACACAGAAGCGGATGCCACCCTCCGCACTCGACGAACGACCGGCCGTGGCGTAGATCAGCCCATCGTGGATCAGCACGCTGCCGTGCAGCGGCCAGGAGGATTCCAGTTGGCCGAGCGACATAATGCGGCGGTCGTGCCATGCCAGTCGCAGCCGCCAGTTCAGTTCGCCATCGTCGGCCCGCAGGCAATACAGCCAGCCGTCACGGCAGCCGAACACACATAGTCCTCGATGCATAGTTGGTGGTGAGTCCACACGACCATTGGCGGTAAACGTCCATCGTTCCCGGCCGGTCTGTGCGTCGAGAGCGACGATGCGATGAGTGTCAGGTTCGGTAACAAGAACCTGGTCTCCATAAACGACCGGGGCAGAGATCGACTCGACCGGTATGTGAGTGTGGGTCGGCACGTCGACTCGCGAAGCCGCGACGGAAACGCTCGCTTTCCAGGTCAACGACAGTTCAGGAATCGTCAGCGGGCTGTGATTACTGCGTGCTGAGTCGCGACGAAAGGTCGGCCAGTCATCGTTCGCAGTCTCGTCGGACAACTGCAATCCGAACGCTCGACCTTTCTGTAGTTGTGGTGCAGCATTCTCAACTGGCGCGCTGCGCTCGAATCCAGTAATCCCGCGCATTGCCGCGAGATTGCATTGGCAGCCCGATTGCAGAGTGTTGTAAAGCAGCCCGTTGGCTGGAGTCATTCCGGTCAGACACCCACCGGTGGCAAGCGGACTCGCGGAAGTCCGACCAGTCTCAAAGTCCAGCGACGTAATCATGGTCTTTGGTGAAAACGCGAACCCCGGCGTGCACACCGGAAGCTGACACGTCGAACTTCCAAACCGCCCGGCCAGAAGCACTCGAGCAACCTTGCCAGTCTGAGCGTCAACGATGCGGGCGGGAGCGACACGCATTGTCTCGGGATCGGCAACGATCGACGGCGGGACGAAGACCGAGCCTTCACGATAGAACAGCTGATCCGAACGGATGCGCAGCGTCCCCCATTCAGAGATCAGCGCACCATCATCTGCAGCAACGACTCGTACCAGTGTTTCTGTTGGCGACAAATCACCAGCAAGAACCAACCGGTCGTCGGCGTGGAAACACAGGTCGAGCGGATGCCGAAGAGAGCGTTTTCCCCGTCGATCAATCTTCTGTTCTCGCGGCAGGGACAGCTCACCTGTCCAGACTTCTCGGCCTGTCTTTAGATCCAAACAGGTCAGCTTCGATCGATCAGTGTCGGACGATTCGCTGCCGTCATTCACGAAGAACACTCGGCCGTCACCAGCTGAGACATCACGCAATCGTCCCTTTGCACTCTAGAGTCGACGTGAGCCACTGGTTCGGAATGCGATCAATCCTTCGGGGGCGGCAAGCAGCAACACGCCATCCAGAAGTGCAAGGCGGTTCGAGGGATGCAGCGTCACTCCATCCGTATCGAAACGCTCCAGCGTCTTTCCGGACGCAGCACCCACCGCCAGCAGTTCGCTTTCTGAAAGAACGTAAACACGGTCGTCGTCGGTCACCATCGGCCATCTCGACATCAATCGTTCATTGTGAGACGTCGGGCGTTCCCACTGCCGGGACCACAAAAGCAATCCATTAAAGGCATCTCGCGCGACCAGCGTCTGCACCTGCGTTTTGGGGCCCGCAGTGACGCAGTACAGCCGCCCGTGTGCAGACAATGTGCCGATCACTGGCTCATCGGACCATTCCGGAGCAGCCACCCACCGCAAACCGGTCGGCACATCCACCATTGCGTCCTGCGAAACGCGATTGCGTCCCGGGCCGTGATCAATGTGCGTCCAGGTATCCATACTCGCCGGCCGCACTTTGATGGCACGCAGCCACCGCTCCGAGTCGGGACTGTTCCCTTCGGTGACTTTCAGACCGCTCCCTCGAAGCTGCGTCGAGAACTCCTCAACACCGAATGCGCGCGTCCGCTCAACAACCAGAATTCCATTCGGGCACAGCACGCGACCAGCTTCACCGAGTGGCACCACACTGGCTGAATCAGCAGCAACAACCAATTGATTGATCAGATTGTCGGCATGGGGAAGTTCCCTCAGGTCGCAAACGACTTCCGCCGAAGCTCGTCCGAGGATTCCCGCCATTGCAAAACGCTGGCGCTGACGACTGACGGCGTCAGGATTCGTACCGATCGCATGAATCAGCAGTTCCCGCTTTCCAGTGAGCTGCGAAAGCAGTGCGCTGTCGAGTTCCCCGATCGTCACACACAGGCCCGACTCTGCACTGGCCGCCTGAAGAAACATCTCAGCGCGATTGTCATCTGCGAGTTGGGTCGTGAGACACAGTGCCAGCAATGTTCCGGTCATCAATACTTCGAGTCCCCGCAGTATCGGCCTGCTGGAGCATTTTCAGAGTTGCTCTAACGCGTCGTCGAACTCGCCTGAATCCGGATGCCACACAACTGCGGGACGGTCGTCGCGTCGGGTGATGGCTGCAACTCGAGAACCAGCTCGCGTTCATCACGTACCGCGTTGACGTCTCGCACCAGCGTCGACCGGCTGATATCCAGGTCGCGTATTGCAGCCACTCCCTGCACCAGGATCGTGCACTTCGATTCGTCGGGCGTGATGCCTGAAGGTGCTGCAAACCGAAGCTGGATGTCGTAAGTGCGGGAAGTCTCAGGCAACGAATCGGGAATCAGTCGAATGCGAAACCGACGAAGCCCACTGGCAGCCGATGCATCCACCCAGGCATGCGTAGATTTTGACTCGCGCGTTTCGTGGACGCGCGCATAGTTGACAGTCTCCGGTTCTACCGAGATGCCGAGCTGCGGTGATCGTCCACCAACCAGCGGATACTCGATCCACATGACTCCGTCATTGGCCAGACGATCACCCGGTGCGCCGAAGTTAATCCCGATCTGTTCGACCGGCGCCGTCGCAGTTTCGTAAGCGAACTCGGTCCACGTTTCCGTGGCAGGCATGTGCATCAGCGCCAAGGATGTCTGGTTCTGATAAGCACACTTGCATGTGCGCGTGTAGTCCGGCGCGAGCAGCAGCCCATCGGCCGCGATGATGTTATTCGTACAACTCGGGCGGAAACCGCCCAGCGTGCCCATGCCGGCGCCCCGCTCCATATCGAAATAGCCGACAGCGCCGGAGCGGAACGTGATGAGATTCTGACAGGCGATCGCATTTGTGCAGCCAACTTCGCCATTCCGTGTGTAACTCCAAGGCACGGGTTGGCCACTGATCGGATCACGAAATGTCTCGGGCCTGCCTGTCAGGAGATGGAAGGCCGCTGTCTGCGCGATAATGGTGTCGCCCTTGATCATCGGCCGATAATTGCCGAACAATCCCTTGCCTTTCCACAGCACGTCTCCGGATTCACCGCGACGCGCGACAGCCTGGCCGCCGGTGGACAGCAACAGCACATCGTGTGAGGCTGAGTATGCCAGCCACTGGCCGGCAACGTCCTCACTGGTAGTCCATTTCGGTTTACCTGTCGCCAGATCGAGTGCCAGCAACTGCGGCGCACCGTCCGGCTTCCCACCTCGCCGCCGCAGCCGAGTCAGATCCCGCACGCTCAGACTGTCGACACAGAAGAGCGTGCTGGCACTGGCCGCGATCACGTTGTGGCGATACGCGAAACCCGCCTGTCTCTGCCACAACACCTCGCCGGACTGTCGTTTCAGGACGGCGATGGAATGGCTGGCGTTAAAATCGTGATTCGCATCGCTGCCTGGGATTCCCTCCGAACCATCGAACCTCGCTGGCTCAACACCGGCAATCAGGTAATCACCCACGACGTTGATGTATCCCCATGTTGGTTTGTCATCCTCATCTGTTCCAGGCGGAAGCTGATACTCCGCCATGGTGTGACCAGTCGACGGATCGAGCCGCACACAACGATCACCAATCGTTACGTAGATGCCGTCGTGCGTTGTGACATAGTTACCACCAACGGCCAGAGCGCCCGGCTGGTGGATCACCGTGTTAAAGAACTTGCCGAGCCCGGGAAGTTTCGCGTCCCACATGACTCGCCCGGTAAACGCATCGATCGCCCTCAACCCATCCAGCCCTTCGACGATTATCCGACCATCCAGAGCCTGCGGTGCCGGTGGTCGACCATGACGAGGCAGCGTGGCATCGTGCGACGAACCACCAAACCACAGAACTCCCAACGGGAGCCGAACACGTGAATCGGTAGAGACAGTTGTGTTACCGGCATTCGCATAGTTGTGAGTCCACGAACCTGCACCCGGCAGCGGTCCGTTGCGAGTCAGCAGCGCGAAGCCATCGACGTAGCGGAGACCCGCATTTGCCAGACCAGCTGATTCAACGAGGTTCTGAACTGTCTCGAATTGCGATTGCGACGTTCTTAGACAAGCCGTGCCTCCGTACGGTCGCAGACAGCGAAACACCGACCGCAGCCATCGGCCCGTTTCGTCCGGAAAGTGACCGTCGTCATCGACGGGACTGCACACGAGCAAGTTGGCCAGATACGGCGGCAGGTCTTCCGAGTACGGCCTGGCGGTTAGCGTACAGATCTGAGGGGGCAGCAGTCGGGCACGGTTCAGTTCGTCCCGCAATTTCATGACACGGGTTCGATTCGAATCGACCACATGGATCCGTAGCTGCGTCTTCAGGGCAAGCGTCCGGATCATTCCAGCATCACGTATCCCCAGGATTAAACAGTAACCCTCCCGAACATCGGTCGACTTCAGGATTGACACGGTCTCATCGTCTTCCACATCCGGCAGACCAACTTCGCGTGGCTGCGAAACAACCCTGGCAACCTGTCCGTCGGACCTCGGACCGAAACAGTACAGACGACCTTCACGTGTCGACACAAACAGCTTTCCGTCGGCAGCCACCACGCTTGCGGCAGTACCGTCAATCTCGGCTTGCCACGCGACACTTGCAGGTTGCTTTCCGGTCGGTGGTTCGAGTGCCGCTACTTCACCAGCGCCGGCCGCGTAAAGCCGACGGCCGGCTTTGATCATCGTCTCGTTGTCGACGAAGAGTGCCGTCCACAGCGTGTCGTACGTGTGTTCCTGCACGCCTCGTTCTGGCTTTGGACCATCCGGTCGGAACGTTGTGAGATCGATGGCCTGCACGGGATTGCTCGCGAGATACATCACGTCGCCATCAAGGACTCGCCGATCTTTTCCCAGCCGTTTCAGATCTGCCCCAGAGTCGACGTTGAACATGTACGCGTCACAGAAGAAAAAGCGGCCGCTTGTGCAGACGGTTGAACTGCCTGTGTACCGCAGTCGTCGGTAGGGCACGCGATGCGTGACGGCACCATCTTCCCGGTAGCCTTCCGGATGGTAGTACTCCAGTGCGCCTGTGAGTCGATTGAACGCAGCTGGCACTGTGCGTCCGCCTGGCACGATCAGTCGATCGCCATTCACGACCATCGGACCCTGCGGGCCGACTCCGGCAAACGACGGAGCGCGCTTCGGTTGCAGCACGAACTGGGCACCACTCGTGTCATTCGTCCACACGACATCGCCAGATTCGATATCGATGGCGTGTACGAAAACGCCCATGAACGGCCAGATGCCTGCTGCAAAGTAGACCGTCCCATCAACAACAACCGGTCCGCCGCGCGCCGGCCATGCAGAGATCAAACGCTCGTTGCCCAGCAGTTTGCGATCAGACGGACCGCCACGAAATCGCCACAGCAGGTTGCCGGAATTCTGCGAGACGCAATAAAGAAATCCGTCGTCCGAGGCGAACAGGACTTTGTCGCTCGCTGCTACTGCTGCCAATCGCACTGGCCCGTCGACTGGAAACCGCCAGCGTTCCTGTCCACTCTCGGTATCGAGTGCAACGAGACAATCCTCGCGGCTGGACCCAAAGAACAATGTCTTTCCGACCACGATGGGTTCGTAACATTGATCAAACGGCATGCGCTGCTGATTGAGTGGCTCCATCCATGCGCGATGCGGTGCTGGATACTCGGCCATCCACAACAGTTGCAGGTCATCCGGCAGCCCATGAGGAGACGCTGCGGTGCGGCCGGCGTTGTATCGCCATGCAGGCCAGTCGGCCGCCTGGAGACCAGGCATGGCTGGGAATGCGAAACCGACGGACAGCACTGCCACGGCGACTTGAACCACAGACTTCATGCGTCCGGTCCCCCTGAACTTCGCTCAGGCAATGATCTCCGAGATCGGCTCACCGCGATGCATATCGATACGCTTTCGTCCCGGCACATCCAGCCGGTGCGGGTCGAGACCCATTTGGTGCAATACAGTGGCATGCACGTCGGTGACATAGTGTGGATTCTCCACGGCGTAAAAACCGAGTTCGTCCGTCGCCCCATGTGTCACGCCACCTTTGATGCCGCCCCCTGCCATCCAGCACAGGAACCCTTGAGGATGATGATCACGACCTGTGCCCTGCGCACCAGGCGTGCGGCCGAACTCTGTTCCAAACACCACCAGCGTTGAATCCAGCAGGCCCCGCTGCTTCAAGTCCTTCACAAGTCCCGCGATCGGCTTGTCCACTTTGGGAGTCTCGATGTCGTAACGCCGCTTGATGTCACTGTGAGCGTCCCACGTTCCTGCGCCACCAGCACCGTGGTAAAGCTGCACAAACCGCACGCCCTTCTCGACCATCCGCCGAGCGGCCAGGCACTGTGTGCCAAACTCGCGAGAGTGATCGGCATCAAGTCCATACATGCCCTGAGTTTCTTCCGTCTCTTCCTCGAAATTCATGATCTCAGGAACAGCCGTCTGCATGCCTGCCGCCAGTTCGTACGACCGAATCCGCGCCCGCAGATCGGGATCGTCCGGATACTCGACGCCCGCCGCTCGATTCAACTGGCCGATCAGGTCCAGTTCAGCGGCCTGCTCTTCAGCCGTTACTCCGTTGCCGTACGGCGAAACAAATGGAAGTGGGTTGTTCGGGTCGGTCGAGAGCTTCACTCCCGAGTTGTGAGGCCCGAGGTAGCTGGCGGCGTGTCCAAACTCACCGCCGCAGCATCCACCAATCGAATTGCCCATCACGACAAACTTGGGAAGCTGATCGTTGAGTGATCCCAGCCCGTACGACGCCCACGATCCAATGGTCGGTTTGGATCCTTCACGCACATGATGACCCGTGTGCCATGTGAGCTGCATGCCATGGTTGGGATGGACTGTCCACAGGGACCTGACGATGGCAAGGTCGTCGGCACACGTGCCCATGTGAGAAAACCAGTTACCGACCGGCAGACCACATTCCCCGTATCGCAGCCATCCGGTCTGCAATCCCATTAACTGTTTGTGTGGCGGGATCGAACTTCCGGCACCAGACAGGTTTTTCTCAATGCGTTCCTTGTCGATGAAATCCTTGTAGGGAGTCTCATCGTAGGTCATGCCGGCATACTTATCCAAAGCCGGTTTAATATCGAAGCTCTCCATATGGCTTACGCCTCCGGCCATGAAGAGCCAGATCACAGATTTGGCTTTGGCCGGAAAGTGCAATCGACCATCCGGTTCGCCGGCCTTTGATGACGCCGCATATCCGTCGTCATGCAGCATGGCACTGAGCGCCATGCCGGCGACCCCCATTCCGGCGTCGGCAAAGAACGTACGCCGACTTTGAGAGGTCGACTGTGGAGCATACTGCGAACTGGTTGTGTGAGTCGTTTTCATTTGATTGTCACAAAGTCGTGGTGGTTGAAGAGAGCATGCACCAGATTCTCTCGCGCGTGCAGACGAGGTTCTGCCGACGGGTTGCCTTCGCTCCCCGCTTTTGTCGCGGTCCCGGTGTCTGGTTCTTCGCGGGACTGGTAGACAGCCTCTCTGGCTGCAAGGAACTCAGTGCCGATCTTCATCTCAGCTTCTGTAGCCGGGCGACACAGCACCTGCTCGAACGCGGCCTGAATAAATGGCTCGGTCGCGCTTAACTTTCCCGACAGTTGTCGCGCCAGCCGGCGTGAGTGAACAAGAGAGACTTCACTGTTAAACAAAGCCAGAGCCTGATGCGGAACGATACTGACATGCCGTTGATAACACTCGGTCGTGTCGGCTCCGTCGAAGAGTTTCAGAAATGACATCTGACTCTCAGGCGACTGATGGAAGTAGATGCTGCGACGCGGAACCGACATACCATCGGAGCAGGGCATGTCCGGTCCGCCGAGCTTCCGATCGAGTCCCCCGGCCGCGGCGAGCACACTGTCGCGGACGGTTTCCGCATCCATGCGTCGTGCCGGCATACGCCAGAAGTGAGTGTTGTCCGGATCGTCGCGCAGGTTGGCTTCGTCCGGAGTTGATGCCGAGCGATACATTCGCGACGTGACAATTACCCGGTGCAGGTGTTTCATCGACCAGGCACCGACGGACGTTTCACCCTTGCTCCATTGGAGTTTTCCACCCTCAGTCGACAGGACTTGAGATGGTTCCTTCAGTTCCGAGGCCAGCCAGTCCAACAGTTGGGGATGACTTGGTTTGTTTCCATTCAAGCCGAAGTCGAACACGGTGGTCACCAGAGCTCGTTCAAAATGCCGCAACCAGATGTGGTTGACAGCAACTCGAGCCGTCAGCGGGTTCTTTGAGTCGGCTACCCAACGGGCCAGTGAGAGTCGTCGTCCCGACGACGAGCCGTAATTGCCCGATAGTCCGCTGTATTGCGGTTTTGGGGGCTCATTGAGAGCCATCATGGCTTTCTCAACTGCGGCGCCCGTCGTTTCCACTTTCTTCGTTGCATCTTCGACAGCCTTCTTCAACGCCTCATCACCTTTTGGGCCATGGGCCGCTTTTGCCTTAGCTGCGTTTAACGAGTGCTCGGCAAGGAACCGTGTTTCCTTTGCCTTGCTCAGAGCCAGTTGCTGCTGCGCACGATGTGCCACCATCGCAAGTTCGTCGTGCCGCTTCTTGTGAGCTTCGACGGCCGCCTCGTCATCTTTGTCCGGGGCTTCAAGCAGTCTCCAGGCATCTGCGGCCCAGGTTGCCTGGTGTGAGGCCTGCTCCGTCTTGCGAATGTCGAGTGTCACCTGGGCGTGGTCCACAACCGTGGTTGCCAATGCCAGGTGTGACGGATCGGACTTATCGACGGTCGCGACCGAGGCAAACTTCGTAATCGAATCTGCTGGAGCCATCGGCGTATCGGCCGGCAACGGGTCCATGCGGATGTGATGGAACTCAGCACCGGCGCCGAGTGTCCACAACCGAAATCCACCAGGCTCGCGCATGGCAACCTTGTGAGCCTGCATCAGCATGTCGTTGACATAGACGTTGGCCAGCTCGTCCCGCACATCCACTCGGAGAACAAACTCCTGATTCAATGGGACGTCGAACTCACGGAACAGGTTGGCCAGGTCGCTCTTGTCACCGTCGTACTCAAAGTAGAATCCCAGTCCAGGTTTCTCGTCACCCGCAATCAGAAACACGCCCTGACTGCGACCGGCTTTCTCCAGCAGGTCGTACGTAATACCAACCCTGAGATTCTCGCCGCCGGTAATCTTCAGTCGCACGCGAAGACGAAAATCTCTTAACGGTTTGCGCTCCGGCGCGTACTGCAACCAGCAGAACTGATTGGCAGCGGCACTTGACTGAGTCAGGAACCCCTTGCTGTCGTCCCATTGGCCGGGGCCTTCTCTCCAGTCGGCATGACGACCGGTCTTGAACGTGTCGAGTAGAAACGTGTCGTCGGACAGTTCCGAGGAATCCTGACTGTTCGTTGCCAGTTGGCGTTTCGTTTCGGCGACGAATGCTTCACCGGTCTTGATCGCCAGTTCAGCCGCGCGGACATTGTGCTCAAGCCGGGCCAGCGTCTGCTCGGCAACCGGCTTGCGCAAATGTGGGACCCGTGCAACTGGTGGCAGACCAACCTGTTCTGGCTCCGTCCAGTTTCCAATGATCTGCGGCACACCGGGCGTGATCTTGCGACTTTCGTCGGGAGTCTTGTCGTTGCCTCGAATATAGAATTTCGTTTGGGCTCCACGATTCTGATCGAAAATGCGGGCGACTCCGGCAATGTCGACGCCACCCGGTCCGCCGCCCCCGCTGTCGATGGCGACTGAAACCGGTTCGAAGATGTTGCGGAACCGGTAATACTCGTCATGCCAGACCGGATCGTACGGATGGTCGTGGCACTGGACGCACGCCATGGTCAACCCGAAGAACGCCTGCGATGTGTGTTCGACCGTCTGACGAATCCACTGCTCGCGACTGTCTGTATTGCGATTGCGCACAAGGAATCCGGTGGCACGCAGATTGGCCGGCTCAAACGGAAGCATTTCATCCGCCGCCAGCATTTCCATCAGCATCCGCTCGTAGCCTTTGTCAGCGTTGAGCGATTCGACCGTCCAGTCCCGCCAGTGCCAGATGTTTTTCTGACTGAAGCGAACGGTCCCCTGAAATCCGTACCAGTCGCTGTACCTCCACACATCCAGCCAGTGCCGTCCCCACCGCTCGCCGTAATGCGGGCTGGCCAGCAGTCGATTGACAGCCTTCTGGTACGCATCCAGAGATTGATCCGCCAGGAACTCATTCAGCTCATCGCGTGATGGCGGGAGGCCAATCAGGTCAAGATAGACTCTGCGCAGCAGCACGTGCCTCGAAGCAACCGGACGAGGAGTCACTTTCGCCTCTCGATGTCGGCGCGCGAGAAACGCATCGATCGGATTTCCTGACCAGTCCGCGTCATTGACAAAGGGCACTGCCGGACGCTGAATCGGCTGAAACGACCAATGTGCCCGAGGGTCTTCAGGAGTCTCATTAGCTGGTGAAACCGCACCGCCAGCGATCCACTTCTTCAGCGTCTCAATCTGCGCGTCGCTCAACCGTTCGCCTTCCGGCGGCATGCGAGTCTCGTCATCACCGGTGACCCGCTGCACGATCTTGCTTTCGCCTGCCTTTCCCGGTACCAGCGCGGCCCCGTTCTCGCCACCCTTAAGCGCCAGAGCTTTCGTATCGAGTCGCAGACCGGACTCCGCTTTCAACGGTCCATGACAGCGAAAGCAGTGTGTCTTCAGAATCGTCTTGACGTCACGCTCGTAGTCGACCGCGTCCGCCGCAAAGACTGAGACCGATGCCACACAGGCAATCAGCAGAGCGGACATCAGGACGACATGTGTTCGGCTAAACGCCATGAGATAATCCTCTTGTCTCTAGCGGCATGTCAGAGCTCGAGCATCAGCAGACCTCTCGCATCTCCTGGGAGCAGACAATTCGGCGAAGCTCCCAGTCGATGGTCACGTCAAAGACGTTGAGTCAAGGCGGACAACTCAACTTATCGGAGTTTGCTGATATGTGCCAGAGGCGGGATCAGAGTCGGCTGTTTGAGGGTTCTCATCAAAGCTAACTCACTTTTGGCGCGCACCTCTGCGTCGCCGACGCGGCAGCGTTGATAAATGGGGTCTGGGCTCGTAGCAGTTTCAGTTACTGATAACGCTGTTGACCGCGTCTCTTGCCGCTGCACTATCATGAGTGTTCGGGCCACCCTGTTTCCCAAAGCTCTCTCGTAGCAATCAGCTCTTGTGAACTCGTCGTTATCCGATTCCTCGGGACAGACGATCCCAAGTATCAGGCCTGTTTTTCGGATTGATCTTCGGAGCCAAGGAGACCCGTGAGAAGGCCAAACGCGATTCCTACAGTCACGAAGCCCGTCACAAGAGTCAGCTGGCCTCCCCACGCTATCGCGCCGAAGCACGCCGCGTTCAATACCGCCAGCCCACTTACCAGGACAGCAAGCCCCACGGGCCGCCGCCAGGCTGGTGAGGCCAGTATGCCAGCAAGGCTACCCGTCCAGATTGCACACGCCAGTGATGCAACAACGGCCTGCTTCGCGAGACTCTCGCGGGAACCACTTAATGGCAGTAGCAGCCCGTGTCCACCTGACTGCAGCTGTTTGATGTCGAGCAGACCGACAATGGCTCCAGCAATCAGTCCGGTGATCAATCCTGACAGGACGAGCCAGCCCCGCCGCTTTTGTACCCCCTTCGCCAGCAGCCAGCCTTCGAACGACTGATGTGCGTCGGCGACCTGTTGATCTTCAGTCGATTCGTGGAGCGTCTCGAAGAGTAAGGATCCAAGGATCGGCACGTTCTGCGCAGCGGAGAATGTAGAGGCCAGGGCGACCAGCCTGGCTGGCGACAGACGAAGCAATCCAAAGAAAAAGCCGACGACGGCTCCGGTGATTCCCAATGAGATTCCCGGCGCCACTTTCCAGCAAAAGTCAGTCACAACTCCTGGAACGGTGCCCGCAACTGTGAAAGCAGTGACTGTCAGGACTCGGCGTCCGAAGAGCGACATCAATTGACCTTTAACGACGGCGTGGCAGAGTGCCGCCCTGCGGCGGCTTCAATCTCGTTGATCGCGAATGCGGCGGTGATCACGGCGTCGCCGGTTCGTCCTCTACCACGGTCGTCGGTGGGGCGACAAGTGAATGAATACGAATCGCTCCGTGGTGTGATTTGAAGGGCACGAGTTCTTCCGTGCTGGCGTTGTTGCCGGCTTTGCCGTGCAGCTTCCATTCGCAGATGGCAAACCGCTCTCCATCCGGGTGCAAATCGATGTCCCGACCGGGGGCTTTGAACTGGTGCACCGGGGCATTGTTGCCTGACTCCCAGAATTGAACGCTGCCGTTCTCCTGGGTCAGGCACGCGGCGATGATTGCACCTGTCGGATGAAATACCATGTTCTCGACGTAACCGGCTTTCTTCGCCGCCAGCAGGTCTTTTCGAGATCCGTCTTTCCAGTCAAGCAGCAGAATGGACGCGTCTCCGCCACGACGATCGCCGTCGGTCAGTTCGGTCAGGCCTCCAGACGCGAGCACGTCACCCGTTGCGTCAAATCTCAGGCAACGGATGCCGCATGTGTGAGCCCCACCGTTCAGTGATGCGTCGGTCCACAGGGCTCCACCATCGATGTCGCGGACGTGTTTTCCGGTCGTTATGTCCCAGTGCTTAATGACTCCGAACTGTTCGGCGGACACGACACTCTTAGAATCCGGATGGAAGGCGATCGCGAATGCGGGACTGCTGTGACCGGAGAATTCGTGTTCGAGCTTGCCATCGGCAGCAGACGAGACGCGGACCACGCGGTCGTGTCCGGTCGTCGCGAAGAACTTTCCGTCAGCACTGATCGAGATCGCGCGAATCGCTGCCGCGTGTGCATCATCGAGTGACCACACCGGCGTGGGTTTGTCGTCGGCGTAATTCCAGCAGCGGAGGCCACCGATGTAGTCAGACGTAATCAATCGTTTCTTGTCGGGATGAAACGCGAGTACCGCGACCCAGCTCCCGTGTGACGGCAGCGCCGTGTGCTGACCCGACTCCAGTTCCCAACGATGGACCGCATTGTCCACGCTGCCCGCGAATACGA
This sequence comes from uncultured Planctomycetaceae bacterium, assembly GCA_964431285.1. Taxonomy (GTDB): domain Bacteria; phylum Planctomycetota; class Planctomycetia; order Planctomycetales; family Planctomycetaceae; genus CAUZFZ01. The sequence goes on along the minus strand of CAYSJO010000207.1, from coordinate 36,088 downwards.
AACGTCCGCACGGACTGAACCGGCACGCGAGCAACTGGCGTGTGTGTTCCAGCAACTGCGTCTCGTGGGCCTGTTTGGGATCGATAGCTGCTTGATCGTTCATGGATTGGCCGTCTTCGAGTTGCGGACCTTCTATACGAGTACCGTGGAAATCGGTCCGGCGTCGTGGTCGGCCACGGGAAGTGGCTGACCGGCGTTGTTGTATTCAGTTGTGTAAGAATCGAGTCCCAGGGCTTGGAAGTATGTGTGGAACAGATCGGCATATCCGACCTGGCCTTCGTCAACCCACGTGCCACGGTCGTTTGTTTTGCCGTGAACGCTGCCGCCTTTGATACCGCCGCCGGCCAGACACATGGACCACGCTTGAGGCCAGTGGTCTCTGCCCAGTCCGACGTTGACCTTCGGCGTGCGGCCAAATTCGGACAGGACGATGACCAGTGTGTGCTCCAGTCGACCGCTGTCGGCCAGGTCTTCGATTAACGCGGCGAACGGCTGATCGAATCCACTCATCATCGTGTAGTGAAGATCGAAGTTGGACGAGTGCGTGTCCCAGTGGTACGACCGGATTTCCACAAATGACACATCGGCTTCGAGCAGTCGGCGAGCCAGCAACATATGCCGCCCGTGCTTATGCGTTCCGTAACGTTCCAGGTCACGCGGGGGAATCTTCGACTCATCGAACAGATCGCGTCGCTTCATCAGTTGTTCGGCCATTCCGAACGAATGCGCGTACGCGCTGGTTTCTGCAGTGCGTCGTCCAGCGGCAAAGCGACCGTTCGCCAATTCGCGAAATCGATTGCGGCGAAGATCGGCTGCATCGGTCACGGATTCCGGACGTTGCATGTGTGGTGGCGGCTGTCCTTCGCCCAGTTGCAGCACGCCCCAACTCGGACCCAGAAATCCGGCTGCCTTGTAGTCGAAGCCGCCGCTGTACGGTTTCACGAGCACGCATGGAGGCAGCGGCGAATCTGGCTGATGCACGAATCGAGCGAGCGCCGGACCAATCGTGGGGTACTTGACGCCGCGGTTCTTCGGTTCACCGTCGAATGCCTGTGCCCGCGAACCGTGACTGGGATTCTTTGTGTTCAGGCTGCGGACCAGTGCCAGGTGATGCATCTGCTTCGACGTGTGCGGCAGCAGTTCGCTGACGTGTGTTCCCGGAACGGACGTGGGAATCGCACGGTAGGGACCGCCGAATTCAGTGCCTGGCTTCGGATCCCAGCTCTCGTACTGGCTCATGCCTCCGTCATTAAAGACGAGCAGAACCTGTTTCTCCTGACGACTCAGTTCCTCGCCCAGCACCGGCTTCATCAGGTCGACGAGACTTAATGAGCCTGCCGCACCTGCCAGCCCGCCGAGCATCTGACGCCGGGAGACTGCGTGATTTGGTGACTGACATCCGAATTCATGTGTCATGAATGGTCCCACATGCTTCACGGTGCGGCCTGTTGCCAACTCAGTGGTTCAATCGAAACTCCGCCGTGCCCAGTAATGCCCAGGCCATTTCACGCAACGCTGCCTCACGACCGTCGGAATTCTCAGAGAGATAACCCGACACCGCGAGTCGCTCGTCTTCGGTTGCGTCTCGTGACAGAACTGACAGGTAGAGTTCAGCGGCCACCTCATCGTCGGCGCACTTCATCAACCGATCCATCAGGTTGCCGTCGCTGCGACTGAGCCAGTCCAGCAGCAGCGTTTCGTTGGCGACGAACAGTGCCGCGGCCAGGGACGGATTGAATTCATCCTCGGCCTCACCCGGCTGGCCGGCGTAGACCGAACGGAACAGCTTCAGCACGTTGTCCAGATTCGGAGCCGGAATTGGACGTCCTTTGTCGGGCCGGTACTTCTTCGTCGCCGCCAGATCAGCGGGTGTGGCCAGCACCTGATTCAGACTGCCGGTCGCCCGCATCATGCTGAGAGCAATCTGCTCGGCCGACAGGGCTCGCAGATTGGCGACGGCATACGATTCTGGCCGTGTGCTGTCGGCCCCATCTCCCAGTCGAGTCGACCGTTGCCAGGTTTCGCTCAGTGCAATTTCTCGAAGGAAATATCTGGCGTCATAGCCACTGGCGACCAGCTCGTTGCTCAGCACATCCAGCAGTTCCGGATGTGACGGCCGATTGTTCTCGTGCCGCATATCCAATGGATGTACGAGCCCGCGTCCCATCATGAGCGCCCACAATCGATTGGCCAGATTTCGGGCGAAGTCGCTGTTTCCAGGACTCGTCAACTGCTCTGCCAGACGCGGCCTCAAAGGAAACTTCGGCAAAGGCGGCTGTCCTTCTTCGGCGGCTTTCGCCAGCTCCTCGCCCGGCTCAAAGACCGGGACTTCCAACGGGTCGCCACCGGGAAGCCGTGGGCCGCTCTGGCTGCTTTTCGACGTAAACACCGACGTAAACTCGATCGGCTCGCCGATGCCCTTTTCGACGAAGAATGACTCCTTCGTTTTCTTGTCCTGGTACAGATAGCTGCGGTTCAGAAACGCGACGATCCCGTAGAAGTCGGACTGGTGGTAGCCCTTGATCGTGGGATGGTCATGACACTGGGCACATTCAAGGTTTCGTCCCAGCAGCAGCCGCGAGACGTCGCGCGCAAGCAGTCGATGGTTGGTCGCGCTGCGAGACAGCAGGAATTTCATGGCTGGTCGCGTGGCCGAATCCGTTCCGTCCGCGGAGACCAGTTCTCGAACCAACTGGTCCAGTGGTTTGTTGGCCGCGAACGAGGCACGCAGATACTCGTTCCAGTCGGGCATCGGGACGGTTGTGCCGGTCCGGCGTTCCAGCAGCATGACCGTGAACGCAAACTGCATACGCTGCGGATGGTCGTCGCTGGCAAGCAGCCGATCGATCAACTTCTGCCGCTTGTCGGCTGAGTCATCCGCCAGAAAGTCTTGAGCGTCGGCCGCAGTGGGAATTACCCCGGCAAGATCCAGCCGGGCGCGCCGCAGGAAGTCGGCATCAGACGAACGCCCGGCGACCGGACCGTCGATCGCACCGTTGACGATTGCATCAATCTGCCGGTGCAGGGGTTCGGCAGCATCGACGGAAATCGTTCCGACGGAAAGTAGACCCGCGACCGCAATCAGACTGCTTCGCACGACCTGTCCTTTAACACGGGACAATGGACTGGCTGCCAACGAATCGGCGCCAGCCACATGATACCGCAGGTCGTGCGACACCTCAGCAGTGGCTCGGAGATTTGCGGCCTTGTCCAGACCACAGAAGTACATGCAAACTCAGATTCAGGCCACTGCCGCACCAAATGCTGGTGACGGATTGCTTTCCTTCTGGCCAGATGATTTGTTGCCAGAACATCCGTCGCCACTCTGGCCACCGCTGATAGACGACGCGGATTTTGATTTACCTTCACACTGTTCAGCGAACTGTGTTTGTGCGGCGGCATCGAAGGCTTCACATTCCTTAGCCTGAGCCTGTGCTGCCGCAGCATCGATGGTCGCGCATCCGTTCGGCCTGGACGATCCAGCATTCAGTTTAAAGGTCTTGTCAGCCTGCGGGTTCTGGACGGGCTGTTGCTGAAAAGAGCCCGTTTCCTGACCACTGACGTTGAAAAACGGAGCGGTCAACCGGTTCAGTCCACTTGGGCTCTGGCTCGGAGATGCCCCGCCGTACACGGTCGGAGTCGCCTGGAAAGACTGCCCGGCCGTCACGCTGGGACTTTCGGTTGCGAGGATCGCAACGGCTCCGCATGCAAACGCGACACCCTGCATGAGAGGTGTTTTGAAAGAATCCCATCTCGACGACATTCGGCTGGGGGCTGCTTCCGCCGTAGGAAAGACAGCGACCGGCCTGGGACGCCGCGAGCGAGGAATCTGCACCCTCCCGTCACAGGCCGGGCATCTGACGGCTCGGTTTTGTTCCGTCTGTCTGGTTCTTAGAGGCTGGTCGCAGTGGGGGCAGTCAAACTTGACGTGCATGGTGTTCTCCGGAATTGCAGGTTTCTATCACTGCCATTCAAAACGGAAGCCATAACGCGGGCAGGTGTCGAAAAGTTTCCTATGGCGACCGACCTCGCTGTGCGCCACGCACCGGACCGATCTTGATCGCACCGACCCGTAGAAGCATCATCCGTGGGATGGAAACCGAGACCCTCAATGTAGAAAACGCGCGTGACATCTCCGATTCATTGTCGCCTCGCTCCGAATTCAGCGTCGTCAGTCATACGTGTGGTGATGAGACATGGCAGAAATGGACACGACTGATCTCAATCGGAAACGCATTCCGCTGGGACTCAAGGTTGCCTACACGGCGTTTATGAGTGTTCTGGTCCCTTACTACCTGTGGGCCTACGGGCCAGGAAATTTCCTGTGGTTCTGCGACGTCGCTCTGATCGTCACACTGGTGGCCTTGTGGACGGAATCGCGGTATCTCTCGAGCATGCAGGCTGTTGCAATCGTGTTTCCGCAGGTGCTGTGGCTGATTGATTTCTTTTGGAACATGGCCTTTGGGACGCCGCTGATCGGGCTGGCGACCTACATGTTCGATTCAAAGATTCCGCTGTTTGTGCGTGGACTGTCGCTGTTTCACGGATGGATGCCCTTTCTGCTGTTGTGGCTGGTTTGGAGGCTGGGATACGACCGCCGGGCGTGGAAGTCCCAGGTCGCCCTGTGCTGGGGCGTTCTGCTGTCGGCCTTCATGCTGCTGCCCTCTCCCAATACGGATGCCGGTAACGTGAACAAGGTCTTCGGCTGGGGTGAAACTCAGCAGACCCTGATGCATCCGCTGGCATGGCTTGGCATTTTGCTGATTGCGTATCCGCTACTCGTCTATGTGCCCAGCCACCTGTTCTTCCGGCGTTTCGCTCCGGCGACGGCTCAAGTGCAGGACTGAAATCAGTTCGTTCGCGGCCTGAGTCGGCTTCTGGTTTCGGCTGGTTCAAACCGAGTACACTTCCGGCACCCTGCGAATCCTGTCCGCCAAGGGAGCCACGATGCGTACGAGCCAGTTCCGACTCCTGCCAGTTCTCTTCATCCTGTGCTTTGGCAGTACACCACAGGCTGCCGAAACATCGCCCGAAGACGCACTGATTCAGAGCGTCAGCCCTCTGCTGAACGCGTTGACCGGTCAGGTGGACCGGTTCGATTTGAGAGTCACGGTCGATGTGCCGATCGATGGGAAACCGCAAAGGATTTCCGGTCGACTGTCGCGGTTTGGTGATGAGTCGTTTCGCCTCGAACTGAAGCACAGTGACTACGAAGTGCTGCTGTTGCGCAATGCGCAGGAGACGGCGTTCGTGTTGCCTCTGCATCAGGTCGTGTTTCTGGGGCGCGGCCCAGTCGATCCAGCTGACCGACTGGCTCCTCGCGGTGTTCTGTCGCGGTTGCTCAGTCCCCGATCAACCGCGGCCGTGATCTCGCCCATCCTGTCGGCGGTTGGAGTGCAGGGCGCAGGATTTCTGCTGACAGCTCTGCCTGACTGGAAGTTTGATCCAGAGTCGGAGGTATGGAAGGGGAGTCACGGTTCGCTGACCGCAGTCGGCGATGGAGTCATCGAGTTTCAGTCCGGTGAAGCTCTGATTCGAGTTGCTATCAGCAGCGAAGTTCCCGCGGTGCCATCGTTCGACGAGTGGCCAGGCCATCGCGTGGTAGAACTCGATCGTGTCGAACTCGAGCGGCAATTAACGCGCGGCGTACGACGAGCGTCTGAGATTCTTGCGCCGGCTCCTGTCCTGACGATTCCTGAGAGAGTCGAACGCATCGTTGAACATGGTCAACTGCGATGGATCGGCGGACAACGAGTCACAATGCTGCAGGGTTCACCCGAAGAAGTCGGGCAAGCTCACGGTGAACTGCTCAAGTCGGAAGCTCAGGCGTGCATCGATTCCGTGCTGTTCACCTTTGGTACGGCTCAGACGATCCGCACGGGCCGCTGGTTCCGACACGACCTGGAAGCGGCCTATAAGCGACTCGCTCCACACATCCCGGAGCGACATAAGGTCGAAACGCGGACCATGGCGGCGGCGCTGGGACTTGATGAGCAACTCGTCGAAGCCCTCAACGTGTTCCCTGAATTGTTCCACTGCTCGGGATTCGCAGTGTTCGGCAAGGCAACGAAGGACGGAAAGCTGTATCACGGTCGCGTACTGGACTACATGACCGCCATCGGACTGCAGGATGCGGCAACGACATTTATCGTTAAGGTCGATGGGCAGATTCCATTTGCCAATGTTGGATATGCCGGGTTCATCGGCAGTGTCAGTGGAATGAACGCCCAGGCAATTTCTCTGGGTGAAATGGGAGGACGCGGTGAAGGGCAATGGGACGGTGCTCCCATGGCCACGCTGATGCGTCGAGCATTGGAAGAGTGTGACACGCTCGACGAGGTCATGGACCTGTGGAAAAACAGCCCGCGGACGTGCGAGTACTACTATGTGTTCGCAGACGGGAAGACAAATCGTGCGGTGGGTGTGTCTGCACTGCCTGAGTCGATCGAGTTTGTTCTGCCGGGCCAAACACACCCACGGCTCGGAGAAGGAATTGAAGACGTGGTCGTACTGTCGTCCGGAAGCCGTCTGAAAAAACTTCGGGAACGGGTTGAGGAAAAGCATGGCCAATTGGATGTAGAGCTTGGCAAGTGGCTGATGAGCCGACCGGTTGCCATGAAGTCGAATCTGCACAACGTGCTGTTCGTCCCCGCAGATGGTGTCCTATACGTTGCTAATGCCGACCACAAGTCCCCGGCGACAGAGCGGCCTTATGTACGGCTTGACCTGACAGGCTTGCTGAGATCGATGACGTCTGGCGATCAGAACCAGTCAGAATAGAAGTGAGATTGTTGAATGCAGGCCGAGCGAATCATCTGCTGCGTTACTGGCATGACGCTGCTCTTCCTGCCCGTCTCTCGAGCTGAAGAGTCAGTCTTCCGGGCAGCCCGATCGTTTACGGCCACCGATTCGCTTGACGTGGGTGATGAACCGATTGCCGATGCCCGTGAATGTCTGGCAGGGCTTACCTGGGACTCCGTCAAGTTTGACGTGAGCGTAGAAGAAGCCCGAGTTGATCGTGGTGATGTGCTCGTCCGCTTTCCCACACCGGTCAGCAGCGGAGATGTCCGAAACGATCGTGTGGCGATGGAGTGGTATGTCGCACGGGATGAGAGGAATTCACCGTGCTCCGCTCCGGCCGTTGTTGTTGTTCATGAATCCGGCAGTGGAATGACGGCCGGACGCTTCATCGCCCGCGGCTTACAGCGGCGCGGTTTACACACGTTTCTTCTGCACCTGCCTTTCTATGGCGAAAGACGCACGGGACGAAGTCGACCCGATAATGTTGACCTTCCTACAGTGATTCGACAGGCCATTGCCGATGTCAGACGAGCACGTGACGCCGTGGCTGTGCTTCCAATGATCGATCATCGGCACATCGCGCTGCAGGGGACCAGCCTTGGCGGATTCGTGTGCGCGACCACTGCTGGTCTTGATGATGGTTTTGAAAGTGTGTTTCTACTACTGGCGGGCGGTGATCTGTATGACCTGATCCAGACCGGCAGCCGAGACACAGCCAAAGTTCGAGAGAAACTGGAGGAAGCTGGTCTGACAAATGAGCGGCTGCGATCGTTGACGCAGATTATCGAGCCGACGCGCATTGCTCATCGGGTTAACCCGGCTGCGACATGGCTGTATTCAGGGACATATGACTCAGTCGTTCCGATTCAGAACGCAGTCGTCCTGGCAGAAGCGGCCGGGCTGGACAATGTGCACCACATCCGCATGCCGGCGAATCACTATTCGGGAGTGATCTTCCTGCCCCTGGTCCTTGACCATATTGACCGGAAGATCCGATTGCTTCACACACCAGACTCTTAATCTTATCCCCACCCGGGCATGCGATGGCTCGAGAGAGCATCGCACGGCCAGATTGAAATGATCACATGCGACGCACCATTCTCCCAGGTCTACTGATACTGGCCCTGTCATCACTGTCGGCGGCCGAGGACAAAAATGCTCCAGCCACTGTCACTGGCCGCATGCTCGAGGGTGTGATCGATTTTCATGTCCATTCGGGGCCGGATTCCTTCACGCGATCGATTCTCGACTTCGAAGTCGGCCGCATCGCAAAACGAGAGGGCATGCGGGCCCTGGTCCTGAAGAACCACTTCACGATGACGGCCGATCGGGCCGTCCTGGCCGAGAAGATATCCGGTCAGCTTTGTTTTGGTGGCATTGTTCTGAACCGAGCCGTCGGCGGGCTCAATGCGGCCGCGATCGAGAAGATGCTCACGATTTCCGGCGACCGGGCGAAGGTCGTCTGGCTACCGACATTCGACGCAGAGAACCATGTCCGCCGATTCCGTGATGAGCGTCCGTTCGTGCGAGTTGTCGAGGACGGGCATCCCGTGCCAGCTCTCAAGTCAGTCTTTGAACTGTGTGCCAAACACAACCTCGTCCTGTGTACCGGGCATTCATCGGCCGAAGAATGTCTGATTCTGATTGCTGCCGCTCGAAAAGCCGGTGTGGAAAGAATCCTGGTCACGCACGCCATGGCAGATCCCATCTGCATGACGCTTGAACAACTCAAGGCGACAGCGGCTCTCGGCGCGAAGATCGAGTGCGTATGGCTGACCAATCTGCAGGGAGCAAAGTCGCATTTGCCCGGCATGCGAAACTGGAAACATGTCTCAACCGCCGCCTACGCCGCGACAATCCGTGAGGTCGGAGTTGAGCACTTTGTCTTGGCGTCTGACCTCGGCCAGTATCTGAATCCGATCCACACGGACGGATTGAAGGCCTTCATCCTGGGATTGAAGGAGAAGGACTTCTCCGATCAGGAAATTCGAACGATGACAAGCACGACTCCCGCATGGCTGCTCGGGCTTGAATGACTGTGCTGCAGTCAGTTCGCGATACGTTGTTGTGCGTAGAACCGGCTGACAGGTATCGAGCGAAAACGGCAGGAGAGGTCACTGCCGGACTCGGCGCTTTCCCAGTAGCTCAACACGGCCCGGTCGCGCACGAAGATCAGGCTGGGATAAGAAAACGTCCGCTTCGGATTCGATTCCAGATTTCCGACCGTTCGCCACGTTTGGGCCTCGTCAGTGGAGACGGCCATCGTCAAGGGAGTTCGCTTGCCACCGTGTCCGGCACCAGGAACGAATGTGTTGTTCCAGATCAGGACCAGGTCGCCCGTCGATGGAATACGACGCAGCGTCGAGGGTGCTTCCGGGGCTTTGACTCCCAGCGTCTCCATTTTCGTCCATGTGTCGCCACCGTCCATCGAGTAGCTCTTGCCGATGAATCCCAGTTGCGTGCGGATAATCATCAGTACACGGCCATCGTTGAGTTCGATCACTTCCGGTTCCATGGCTCCGCATTTTGGGGCGTCGACGTTTCCACGCCCGTTGCGCCATGAGCGTCCGTCGTCGTCGGATATGTAGCAGTGCGACACAAAGTGGTTCACCTTTTTCACGTCTGCGGTAGATGCAGCGGGAACCAGAAGCCGGCCGGTGGATAATTGAGTCACGCGGTCGTTGTTAACTACGTGATAACCGTCGTCGCCGGTCACCAGAGTGGATTCACTGAATGTCACCGCATCATCGGTAGAGAATCGCACCAGGAGATCGAGATCATTGAAGCTGTTCTTCTGCAGATAGAACATCGCGAGTGTCCCGTCACTGAACATCCGCAGCGTGACACTCATGACATTCAGCCCGCCCGTGTTCTTCTGCAGGACACGTTGATCACTCCAGGTGCGACCGCCGTCGCTCGATGCGCGTCCCACGATGTGCGCTTTGGCGAAATCGCTGCCGCTGTTCTGAAACTCGGTCGTCGCAAACAGCAGCGATCCGTTTGCAAGAGCAACGACTGAGCCTTCGGTGTAGCGAGGGTTCTTCGGAGTGCTTGCATACACCAGCTGAGAAACGTCTTCGCCGCGTGCAGGCGGTGCGGGTCTGGTCATCTGGAGCAACGACTGAGCCGCGCGATAGCGGGCATCCGGATGCGGATCATCAAGCATCGCCTTCAGTGAACCCGCGACGTCGGCCGCCCACGCATCGCCAGCAAATGTCGCTGCATACGTGCGCACCGCAGAATCGTCGCTTTTCAGATTCCGGGCGAGCGCGGCCAGACCATCGGCATCACCTAGTGCCGCCAGTGAGTGCTCGAAGTAGACGCGAGTCAGCTCGTCCTTGCATCGGGGAAGTTGTTTCTTCAAGGCCGGAATGTCGCGGTCATCCCCAATCCGTCCGAGGACCCAGGCTGCGATCATGAACAGACTCGGTTCTTCATGACTGAGCATTTTCCGCAGGAACCGCATGGCAACCGGGTTGCCACAGCGACCGAGTGCCGCGGCACGCATCAGCTTCAGACGGAGATTGTCGGCCGTCTCGAATCGCTTCCGCATCGCCTTGCCGTCGCCGATCTCGACGACCTTGTAGAGGCTCTCGGCCGCGTGAATGTGCCCGAATGATTCCTTGCCAGCGAGAATTCCCAGCATGATGTCTGCGCGCGATTTGTCACCGGCACGGATTAGCTCGCGCGAAACACCGCACCGCTGCTGGTCATCAAGCTCAGTCTTCAGCTTCGGCGTAAGAAACTCGATGACCTCGCCACCATGTCCGCCCAAGGTCAAACCCTCGGCGGCGTGGATGGACGGCCAGAATTCGTCGCCGTGCATTCCGGAACGCAGAGCGCTGAGACATTTTTCCCGCGTTCCATCGTCCAGCGTGATGCTTTTTTTCTCTGCCTGTGCTGACTGTAAGCAGGTCAGCAGTAGCCCAGTTGCCAGCAGGGTGAATTGCGGGTGCGTTTTCATGATGAGTGTCCGATTGAGATTTGCGTAGGCCAGCGACAGACCTGAGTTGCCCTTCGGCCACAAGCAAATCTTAACCCGAAGCGTCAGCGAGGATGTTTCGGTAAGCCTGGCTGACGATTCGGGTTAAGAAGTCACTCGAGTCCGCTGCCAGCCTACTGACCTTCGAGCGGTCCGAAGACGGCGCTTCCCAGCGATTCGATATCGTCGGGATACTCCATGAATTCGTACGAGAGATCCATGATCCTCTGGTAGTCGTCCTGAGGGAGCAGAGCATGTAGCTTGTCCCAGTCGGGGAATTCGTCAACGACGTACTTCGAAGCGATCAGGTAAGCACTGTCGACGATCGCCTGCATCTGGAATGCGGCGATCCGGTAAAGAGCCGCGGACGCGACTGCATGATTCGACATCCCCCAGTTACAGATAAACTGCAGATATCCGCCATTGTTGATGTCGGCTTCAAGACGCCAGAGAGCCGCCAGTTCACGCTGCCAGTCGTGGGGTAGAGACTCAAGCGACCAGTCACTGGGAGCAGTTATCTCATGGTATTTGAGACACAGGTCATACCAGTCCATGAGTGGCCCTCGAATTCCCAGAGTTGGCCCGCGCGATCAGTTGAACCACATCAGGCATCCGCCTGCAGAGGCGGCTGCTCCTCGGCAATGGAATAGTCACGTTCCTCGGGAGATGGGTGTCCCCACGGACCGAACGTGCCGAATTCCTCGCACTGATCAGCACCCGGAACGAACGTGACGTCGATCCCGTCCGACGTCACGTCGCAACGATGAAACCCGACGCGTGTGTCTGCGTCGGGCCAGCGTTCGGCGAGCTGCGAGGTATTTCCTCCGGCTGGCGATCGATAGATGCGAATGCCGTCAACAACGCCGTCAACAACCTGGACTGGTCGGCCTGTGTGTACGTGTCCGCAGAACAGGATGTCGACACCAGCCGCCTTCAGCAGCTCGAACAGTCGTAATCGGTGTGGGCGGTCGATCGAGAAATACCAGTTGTCGTACTGGTCCGGTTGTGTGATGTCCCACTCGGGTTCGTCGAGACTTTCCATGAACGGCCAGAAGTGCATCATCGCCACATGATGTCGTGACGTCCGACGCTGCGGCAGTTGTTCGAGCATGCGCCACATGCGTTGTTCATGAGGCAGCCCGCTGCCTGCAATCCCCGCGAAGAAGCCAGTGAAGCGCACGTCGCGACTCTGGAACGACCAGTGAATCGGGCCGAAGTACGACGAGAACAGATCGAGTCGGGCGGCAGTGACCTGTAATTTCATGTCGTCCCACGGCCGCTTCGTGCCGCGACGTTCGGTGCACTTGTTGCCGACGTCCATGTTGCCGGGAATGACGAATGTCGGAAACGGCAAAGAGTCGAGGTCGTCTCGCGCCTGCTGGTACTCGAACTCGTGAATGTCGCCGTCGCGCGTCAGGTCACCACCATGGATCAGGAATTCGGCGTCGATCGCTGACATCTGATTGCGGATGGCTGCCCATCGCTGATTGATCGCCGGTCGGAAGCGATACGACCGGGGCGTTCCCATATGGCTGTCGCAGGCATGCAGGAAAGTCCAGGCGTCGGAGTGGCTCATGGCGTAACCTCAGGGCAGCCTCTGGCAACACTGTAGCGGGATGCGCCAGAATTCGGATCCTGTTGGCCGCGTCACATTCATCACAGTTTTCGCTTCATGCAATTCGAATTCCCCGAACTTCTGATTCTCGCGATTCCCGCATGGCTGTTGTTCCGCCGTGTGGACGACAGTCGCGGTGTCACGAAGTGGCTACGTTTGACTCTGCTGACCGTGCTGCTGCTGGCGTTAACAGGTCCGCGGATCAACGTCGGTGGTCGTGGAGTGGATGTTGTTGTTGTGGCCGATCGCTCGCTGTCGCTGACTGCCAGCACGCATGCCAACATTCGCGAACTCGTGCAGAATCTGGAGAACCACGTTGCCACCGAGGTCAGCCGCGGCGACCGCGTCAGCCTGGTGACATTCGGGTCGGACGCACGCGTCGAATATGAGCTGTCCGCGGGAAACAGCAGCCAGGACGGTTATCTGAAAGAGGTCAATCCGAACGGCAGCGATCTGGACGCCGCCATTCTGACCGCATTGGATCGCGTCAATCCGGATCGGCCGGCACGCATTATTGTGTTGTCCGATGGCGAAGCGACCGGCCGCGAACCGTTGTCCGCTGCTCGTCGCGCCCGGGAACAAGGCGTACCTGTCGACTGCCGTGTGTTTGAACGACTCGATGCCGGCGACCTGTCCGTCGAGTCAGTACTGCTGCCCCAGACAATCGTACCCCGCGAGCCGTTTCAATATTCCGTGTGGATTCATGCCGATCGTGAAGCCGACGCAGCCGTGCGCGTCCTGCGCGACGGACGTGAGATCGCTCGTAAGGAACAGCACTTTGACCATGGCATGAATCGCGTGCTGTTTCGGGATTTACTTGAAGACGGCGGCTCGCATGCGTATTCGGTCGAGCTGCTCATTGATGAGGATCCGGTCGCCGAGAACAACGTCGGAGCCGGTGCCGTACTCGTTGACGCCGGGCCTCGAGTGCTACTGCTCAATCCGGATGGTCTGGCAGGACAAATCGGCGATGCGCTCACGGCGGCGCGAGTTCCGTTCGACGTCAGCACCGGATCGGGACACCTGCTGTCGCAGGCGTCGCTGGATCGTTACCGGGCAGTCGTGCTCGAGAACGTGCCGGCCGATGATCTGGGACGCCTGAAGATGGAGCGGCTGGCTCAGTTCGTCGAGGACCTGGGCGGCGGCCTGCTGATGACTGGCGGCAAATCCAGCTTCGGAGCTGGTGGGTATTTTAAAAGCCCGCTTGAGGATGTGCTGCCTGTCTCAATGGAGTTGCGTGAAGAGCATCGCAAGATGCGTGTTGCCATCGCAGTGGCTCTGGACCGCTCCGGCAGCATGACAGCGACCGTCGCTGGCGGAAAAACCAAGATGGACCTGGCGAATCTGGGAACTGCCGAAGTCGTCAAGTTGCTTTCGCCGCAGGACATGATTGCGGTCATCGCCGTCGACAGTTCACCACACGTGATTCAGAAAATGACGCGAGTGGATAACCCGGCCGCGATCGCCAGTCGCGTGCGCAAGATCGAAAGCATGGGCGGCGGAATCTTCGTGTACGAAGCGCTGGTCGCTGCTGGCAAAGAGCTGATGAAAGCCGGCGGCTACAGCACGCGGCACATCATTCTGTTTTCGGATGCAGCCGACAGCGAAGTTCCCGGCGCCTACAAGGCGCTGCTGAAGAAAAACGCAGCTGCCGGCATCACCTGCAGCGTGATCGGACTGGGCACGACTGCGGACACGGATGCGAAGTTGCTGGAAGACATCGCAAAGCTGGGCAGCGGCAACATCATGTTCAGCTCCGATGCGAAGGAGCTTCCTCGCCTGTTTACGCAGGACACAATGAGCATCGCTCGCAACACGTTTATCGTGGCGGACGAAGAGGAACAGCCGAACGGCTTCCCCGGTGAGCTGATTGCCGACGCTCGCCTGATGGGCAATCTTGGCACTGGAGCGTTCCCGAATACGAAGGGATACAACCTCAGTTACCTGAAGCCCGATGCCACTGCGGCGGTGCTGTCTCGCGATGAATACGAAGCCCCGTGGTCATCATTCTGGTATCGCGGATTGGGGCGTGTTGCCGCGATCACACTGGAAGTGGACGGCGAGCACACCGGCGCGTTCGGCCAGTGGGACAACTACGAGGATTTCCTGGTCACGCATGTGCGCTGGCTTCTGGGCAGCGGCGATCCCGACGACGTTTACGTGAAGATCGAACAGGCCGGACAGGACGCTGTCGTGTCCGTTGAGCTGGATCCAGATCGGCCCGGTCAGGACGAAACGAAACGGCCGACTTTGGTTGTTGTCCCCCCCGGCCAGGAACGCGAAGCAGTGGTCGAGCCTGACTTTGTCTGGATTGGGCCACATTCGTTGCAGGCTCGCTTCCCACTGAACCGGACGGGGACCTATCGCACTCTCGTCCGCACCGGAGACCGCAGGTTTGCCCGCGGGCCGGCCGTGACACTGCCGTACTCGCCAGAGTTCGCTCCGCGCATTGGTCTGCCAGACGGCCCTGAAACTCTGGAACGGATCAGTGAGCTGAGTGGCGGAGTTCTTCGCACGGATGTCCTCGAGGTCTTCGATGACCCACCGCGTTCGGCACGCACATATTCACTTCTCGTCCCGCTGATGATTGCCGGAATCTGTCTTCTGCTGATCGAGATCTCCGGTCGCCGGCTCGCCCTGTGGCAGCGGCTTGTTGATGTCGCACAGCCTTCGTTGCCGAAGTCGACTGTCCAGCCCGCACCGCCCGAGAAACAAGCCGCAGCCGGATGGTTCTCGTCCTGGAAGAAGAAGGGGCAACGGTCGAAAGCTCGGCCGACGCCGACACAACCAACGGCGGTTAGCGATCGAACGGACAGTGCGCCCCCGGCGCAACAGCCGTCGCCTTCCGAGCCATCCGCCTCACCGAAGTCGGTTTTTGAGCAGGCTAAGAAGCGAGCCGAGCGCCGGCTGAAATGACATCGGATCGACGACCTGCCAAAGTAACCACTTGGCGCATCACTCTGTTTCGAAACCACGGACCATCAAATGACCGACACTACGACACGACTTCTTGAAGGCAAAACAGCACTCGTTACTGGCGCCGGACGTGGCCTCGGCCGCGCGTTCGCTGAGACTCTGGCCGGGCTTGGCTGCAACATTGGCGTGCATGGCATGCGTGAGCAGGGGCCGGCGGAGTACGGCGAAGGAACGACACTCACCGACACGGCAAACCAGATCGGCGAGCAGTTCAATGTGAAAACCTGCCGCGTGCTGGCCGACCTGACATTGATGGATCAGGTGGAACGCATCGTGTCCGAAACCGAAGATCAACTCGGGTCGATCGATATTCTCGTTCACAATGCGGGCGGAGACATCGCAGCCAAAGGTGGCAAGCCCAATCCGAACGATGCGATCATGATCAAGGAGGAAGACGTCAAGAGCGTGCTCGATCGCAATCTGTTGAGCACGATCTTCACATGCCAGGCCGTGTCTCGCGGCATGATGAACCGCAAAGCGGGCCGCATTCTGACGATCAGCTCGATCGCCGCCTTCCGGGGCAATGCCAATGGAGCCATCTACTCAACAGCGAAAGCTGCAGCAGTCGAATACACCCGCTGCCTCGCCGAGCAGATGCGGCAGTACGACGTGACGGTCAACACGCTGGCCCCTGGTGACACGCGTACCGGGCGTTTCATGGGCACGCGCGAAGTTGACCAGACGCGGATGGTCGAATCCGGGACGCTGGAACGTATCGGACTGGTTGACGAGGTCGCACGCGTCGCCGAATTCTTCGCCGGTCCCCTCGGTCAGTTCGTCACCGGTCAGGCTTTGCGTGTAGACGGCGGAAGTCAGTGCTGGCCGGCCTGATCGGTCGTCTCGAGCAGCATTTCCAGGTACGACCGTCGTTCCGGCGCATCGAGGCCCAGCTCTTCGCTGAGCTTCAGCACGGCCGCCTGTGCATCGGCGAGACCTGCTTCGTCTGCGAGCAGCTCAATTTCCATGAACGAACCCACCAGGTCAACTTCGTCCAGAACAAGTTCGAAGTGAAACCCGTCACGAGTCAGCTCAAGCTGTCGTCTCTGTTTGCGCACAACCGCGACCGGGTGGAATCCGAGTTGTTCTAGTGTCTCGCCGAACTGCTCTGCCGTCTGCTCACCGTCGCCGAGCGGCGTTTCGATCTCGCGTCGCGTTTTGGTGCGCGAGTCGATTTTCGGGCCCTTCCATGTCACAAAGTTTTGTTCGCCGACCGATCGAATGCGCAGCGCTTCGTCGGTCTGAGCAAAGTCGCGGATCGGGTGATTGAAGTAGCGGTCGGCCTGTCGAATCTCACCGGTGAACGTGGCTCCCAATTCGTTGAGTCGTGCGAGAACCTGATCGGCCCTGCCCTGCAATGAGAACTTCTGCTCGACTTCAAACGGAGTGGACTTGCTCATCAGTCTGGCTCAATGGCTGCATTTCGACCCGCGACAAATCGCCCGGGTCGATGCGAAATGGGGGCTGCTGTTCGGCCAGTCGATACTGACGGCTGACGAACCAGCTCAGGCTGGCCAGCGCAACGTTGACACCACTCAATGCGAAATACACGGACGGAGTGCTTGCGACGCTCGCCGTAAGACCATTGCCCACAGCGTTGAGCAGCCAGAAGACCGCAGACGTTCGCCACAGTGACGAGTTTCTGAGTCGGCTTTTCCAGCGCGGCATGGAGTGTCTCCAAATTCTCGCCGCGCCCTGGCGAGATAATTTGGCGCGAGAGCGACTTGCGATGATCATGCGCGAAGCATCGATCCAGGAACAGCACACGGGAGGGTCGTGGAACGGCCGACATCGGGCAACGTCAAAATGGAAGTTCCGAGCACTCCTTCAGGCGACTGGCTGGTGCGTTTCCGTCAGCCCGTTGTGCCCGCGGCTCGCAAACCGCCGGCCCGGTACGCGTCCGCCATGGCTTTGGGTACTTCAGATTCGGCCAGTACGACGTGAGCGCGGTTTTCTTCCGTGATGGCGACCATCTCCTGCTCCTGGGCGACTGCCATCGCGCGGCGTTCTTCGGCTTTCGCTCGCGCCACACGCACGTCAGCCTCGGCCTGATCGGCCTGCAACCGGGCACCGACGTTTTCGCCGACGTCCACATCAGCAATATCGATCGACACGATTTCGAAGGCGGTCTGTGAATCCAGTCCCTTGGACAGTACTGCCTTCGCAATGAGTGTCGGGTTGGCCAGCACGGCCTTGTGTGTATCCGATGATCCGATAGCCGACACAATGCCCTCACCAACCCGGGCAATGACTGTCTCCTCCGTTGCTCCACCGACGAGTTGCGCCAGATTCGTCCGGACAGTCACGCGGGCACGGGCTTTGAGCTGAATTCCATCGCGGGAAATGCCATCCAGTGTACGGCGTCCACCTCGCGCGGGGTCGGGGCAGTCAATGACCTTGGGATTGACGCTCGTCTGCACAGCGTCCAGCACGTTTCGGCCGGCAAGATCGATTGCCGCTGCCGTGTCCCAGTTGAGTTCGATTTTCGCGCGATGAGAGACAATCAGTGCCTGCACGACTCGTCGAACGTTGCCGCCAGCCAGAAAATGAGCTTCCAGACCGTTTGACGAGACATCAGTCAGACCAGCCTGCACCGCCATGATGCGGGTATCGCCGATGACATGCGGATTCACTTTGCGCAGGGACATGAAGACGAGCTGAATCGGGCCGATCCTCGCCCGTGTCACGAACGACCTGAGCCACAGCTTGAAGTAACGCAGAAAGAGGAACACAAAGACAAGCAGCACCATGGCTGCGATGCCTAACAGCATCCAGAGAATGACTTGTACGGCGTCATCCATTGTGAGTCTCCGTCGCGGGTCTGATCTAAGGGCCGGTGATTCTAGGTCTCAGCGAGGCAGGGTCAATCCGACCGCACCGCCATTCGTGTTGACTTTTCGGCATCACGGGCAGGGTCTTACCATGCGGCGAATTCACACGTTCCGATATGTGGAGTGCGTTTCATGTGGTCAATTAACGGGCGGCGTTACGACACGGGCGAACCAGTCACCATCCACATCGACGGCAATCGAATTGCATCAGTTGCACCAGCGTTGCCTCAGGAACCAGTTGATTCGTGGCCGTGGATCGCTCCAGGTTTGTTTGATTTACAGATCAACGGACACGGCGGCATCTGGTTCAGCAAAGACGACCTGACGCCGGAAGAGGTCATTCGAACGCTGGAGCCACATTTCGGATTTGGCATCACACGGATGCTGCCCACACTCGTGACCGCCTCGCGCGAAGCGTTACGTGACGGCTTCACGGCGATCCGCCAGGCCTGCGAGCAGGAGGCGTGGGTCCAGGAGCTGGTGGCAGGGTGTCATCTGGAAGGTCCCTTCATCGCCTCCGAAGACGGACCGCGCGGCGCTCACCCACTCGAGCACGTCCGGCCCGCCGACTGGGACGAGTTCTGTGAACTGCAGGAAGCCTCCGGGGGCCGCATTCTGCTTGTCACGCTGGCGGCCGAATCTCCGAATGCCGTTTCATTCATTGAGAAGTCCGTCGCGTCAGGTGTCGCCGTGGCCATCGGCCATACCGGTGCCAATTCAGACGAGGTCACCGCGGCGATCGATGCCGGGGCTCGATTGAGCACGCACCTGGGAAACGGGGCACATGGCCAGATTCGCAGACATCCGAATTACATCTGGGATCAACTCGGCGATCCACGTTTGATGGCCAGCTTCATCACAGACTGAATTCTCCTACCGCCGTCGGTCATTCGTTCGATCATCGGCACAAAAGGGACGCGCAACGTTGTCATTACATGCGACGCAGCCGGTCTGGCCGGCTGTCCGGTCGGTGTGTACTCGATGGACAAAGGCGAAGTCGAGATTCTGGAAGACGGACGCATTGTGATCGCCGGGCAACGTCAGCTTCTGGCCGGTTCCAGTCTGGAAACGGACGTCTGCATCACACATGCGATGGAAGTCGCGGGTGTTTCGCTCAGCGAGGCATTCGACATGGCCGGCCTGAACCCGTGCCGACTTCTGAATCTGGAAGAAGCACGGCTGCGGCGCGGCTCGCGCGCAGATCTAACCGTATTCAACTTGCTCGCCCCTGGTCAGCCCATCGAATGGCTGACAACCGTGTCTGCTGGTGAAGTGCGCTTCGGGAGCCCACCAGAACTCGCCTGCTAACAAACAGCACTTGCGTGTCAGTTTCTTCCGACGGCCTGCACACCGTCATGTAACCTCGCCAGCACTGCGCTAATCGTCCATGTGGCGAATTGGAGAATTTAGGTAATCAGTATCAAATTTGACGGTTGTGAGGCCGATAAAGGAGTCAAGGAGACACTCCGCGCGAATGCGGACAGATTGTGTGATGTGTTCACTTATGCCTGCCATCGAGGGCAATGAGACATGGATTGGAGGGGCAGATCTGCCATTGCCGTCATTGTCTTATTGACTGGCCAGCAGACATTGCTGGGTCAGGTAGGGCCAGGCTATTCGTCGCCCTATCCGGAAGATGTCGATGCGTCGAATCCGAACATGCGGCAGCCATCGATGTCAAATCAGCCGACTGTTCCTGGCTGGCGCGACAACTGGACGAGTTCGCCAAATGTATCACCACCCGGTGTCGAGGAGGTACAACCAGCCGTCTGGCAGGACCCATCAGACCCGCGCCTGCTGCAGACGTGGGAACATCGCACGGGATTGTTTGGTGGTTATCTGTATCTGGCCGCACGCGACGTCGATCTTGCCTACGCCACTCATGTCGATGGACCGATTCAGAGCGCTGTGCCACTTACCCCCAGCGCGGTGGTTGCTCCTGATTGCGGGCCGGCGGTGTCTATGCGTTGGACTCGTGGTCGAGCCTGATGGCCACTTACTGGTACTACCGGAGTGCGACCAGTGATCCCCTGACTCTCCCCGGTGGTACCGGCTGGATTCGTCCCGAGGTGACGCATCCCAATACGCCCGCTGCGGACTTCGACAAGCTCGCCGCAGCCGCCGACTATGAAATCAACTTTCAGATGGTTGACGCGTCATACAGAGCAATCCTGTTTCGGGACAGCAGTTACTCAGTGAATTACCTGGTGGGTCTTCGCTACGCACATCTGGATCAGCAGTTTCGCGGCGCATTCACCGTGCTGGGTGAAAGGACTGTTGACACCAACATTCAGTTCAACGGAATCGGCGCGCGCGTTGGTCTGGACGGCGAACAACTGGTTGGCCGCGGTTTCCTGGTCTACGGCCAGGCATTCGGGAATCTTCTGGCCGGGCGCTTCTCCGCCGACTTTCAGCAGGAATTCAATCTGGCCGGTGTCGAAGCGACTGCCGGGATTGAAGACAACCGAGTTGTCCCGCAAGTCGAACTGGAACTGGGACTCGGCTGGCAGGACTCGTGCGGCAAGTTACGGGTTCGGGCGGGTTACTACCTGGGAGCGTGGTTCAACATCGCAACCACACCCACCTGGATCGACGCAGTCCAGGCAAACAACGTTACGGAAGTCAACGAATCATTGCTCTTCGACGGTATGTCGATACGCGTGGAATACCGGTTCTAAAGCAACTTGCGTGAATCCGTTTCGGAGAAACGAATATGTTTGGGGACCGCTTACCAACTGGCGGTTTGCGGCAGCAATTCATTTCGCCTGCAGGTCCGTTGCCGCGACTTCGCAGGCGACGGCGCACGTTTAACCGCAACAGCCCGTCAATGGATGCCGTTATTGAGTGACTGGAGCAGCGTACGCTGATTTCACTCGTCGCCCTGCCGACGATTCACCTCGATCCGGCCGCAGACACGGGGCGTTCCAACTCGGACAACATCGTGAACGCGCTGACGGCCGCCGACTTCGTCATTACCGGGAGAAGCGTGACCGGGCTGAACCCGTCGGCACTGCAGGTCGATACGGAACCGACATTACTGGAGGACGGTTCCGACTCTCCAAACTTCGATGAGGGTCGTCACGCTTACACGGCGCAAATGGTGGTGGAACTGATCGAGGACGTGGTACGGATCCAAACAACACCGTTCCGGTCCAGTTCATTTATTCGTCCGATGTATTGCTCGTCACAATCGACGAGACAGAGCCCGACGCCCCGACGGTTGCCATCAATCCGGCCAGTACAGAGTCCGGCGCGGGTACCAGCGGACTGGCCAACACATTCGTGGACGGTGTTACCCGGGACACTCACACCGGATTCCTGGGCACTGCCGAAGCCGATTCCATCGTACGGTTGTCCGTCGATGGGAATTCTTCCGGCCTGACACTGACTGATTCGGGAAATGGCAACGACGCCGTCCCCGATGGACAGTGGAGTCTGGTCGGGACACTGGACCTGAATGACCCGAACGTCTTTCCGTTGGACGGTCTGAGGCAGATCACAGTCACGGCAGAAGATCGCGCGGGAAATGTGTCCGACGAAGGCACGCTCAATATCTTCGTCGACACCCAGGGTCCGCGAATCACAGCCGTCGATGTCAACGAGCAGGGAAACCCGTACGACCTGTTCAGTCCGAAACCGGCGACAGATGGGCCCACTCCACCGGTCAGTTCGCTGGTCATCAGCGTGCAGGACTTTCCTCTCCGTGACGACGAGGAGCCCCAGTTTCTGTACGACGCCCTGTGGGAACCCATCGCGGAAGACTCGGCCCACTACGTTCTCAGAGGTGACCATGGCGGTGTGATTCCCATCGCTTCGGTGAATTTTGAAACCGTCGACGAAATGGGCGATCCCATCGCCAATCCCAACGATGGTGAAGCTGCGTTTGGTCGAATCACGCTGGCCTTCGCTGAATTCCTGCCGGACGACCGCTACACGTTGACCCTGTCCGATTCGCTGGTCGATCCGGCCGGCAATCCACTGGACGGGGGCAACAACGCCAGCGGGCCGCATGAGGACCCGGTCTTTCCCAGCGGTGATGGACAGGCCGGTGGCGATTTTGTCGCCCGCTTCACAATCGACAGTCGTCCCGACATCGGCGTGGTCGGGCAGGGTTCCATTTCCGCAGACATCAATGGCAACTTGGACTTCGACCCCAACGGGTTATCCAGCGGCGATGCCGTCAATCAGGATCTGGTGTTTGATTTCGGTATTCAGACAGACGCCATCTTCAGCGGGCAGTTCAACACTCCCAGTGCCAGTGACAACGACGGGTTCGATCGGCTGGGTGCCTATGGACTTCTGGGAGGCAGATTCCGCTGGCTCCTCGACACGGACAACGACGGCGTGCCCGATAACGGACCAGCATCGGATCCCACGGCGGGTGCGGCCAGTCTGCTGCAACTGAACGCCGTTCCATTCTCTGGAGATTTCAACCCGGATCATCCCGGAGAGGAAATTGGTTTCTTCACCGGACGGACCTGGTACTTCGACACTGATGCTGACAACAACATCGGCCCCGAGGGAAATATCAACACCGGGTCGGGTGACACCAGCATCGCCGGAGATATGCAGGGGCGTCCGATCGTCGGAGATTTCTATGGCGACGGCCTGGACGATCTGGGGATGCATCTGGCCACCCAAAGCGCCAATCGTTTCTACTTCGACCTGACATCCGCCGCGGACAGAACACCGAGAGTCCTCGATGGTTCGGCTGACGACACGATTGATTTCGGGTTTCCCGGCGTGCGTGAAAAACCCTTCGCGGCCGACTTCAATCTGGATGGCATCGACGATATTGGACTGGTCGTTCCCAACCTCGACGGTGACACACCGAGTGGAACGTCCGAATGGTACTTCCTGATCTCGGTTTCAGCGGATCAGATGGACGGGACAGTCAACGCACTGAATCACCCGTTCTCGCCGGATCCGCTGGGCAATGATCTGTTCGCTCAGTTCGGCAGCAATCTGGGTCTGCCGCTGGTGGGCAACTTCGACCCGCCGGTTGCCAGAGACGTCATGGCCGAAGCTCCAACCGTATCGCAGCCAGCAGCATTGGTACCGCCGGCTGCCGCCGCGGTCGTTGCGGTTGGCTCTTCGGATAATAGCATCATTAATGTGGGAGCAGTCACACTGAATGTCGTGCCCACTCCAGTCGGAGTCGCCATCGAAGGTAGTGGTTCAATCGCAGCGGATATTGGTGATGAAACCTCCGGTGGTGGAGAGAGCAACGGCACACATAGTGAAAACCCGGACGGGGATGACGCTTCCAGCGAAAACGGCAACGACACTGTCGACGAGCCAGTAGATGGAATCGAGGGCACAGTCACCGTTGAACTGGACACACTGACAACCTCTCTGTGAGTGAAAACGACTCAACAGGGGATCAAGGACGCGATGCGACTGAAGACCCGACTCATGGCTGGCACTGTACTGCTGCTGTTTTTTCAGCAGTCGTTACTGGCTCAGTTTGCGCCCGGTTACGCACCACAATTCGAGTACGACCCCGATGTCACACAGCCGGGCGGCTTTTTGCCAAGTCGCGGCGCTTCATATGGACGTATGATCGAGGCACAACCAGAAATTCGAATGCACTCAGCGGAGCTTCCGTCATACGCGCAGCAGAATCCCGCCTCGCCGTTCTGGGCTCATCGCACGGGCCTGTCTGCCGACTTTCTTTACCTGACAGCGCGCGAAGTCGACCTGGCCTACGCTACTCACGTGGACGGACCGATCGCGAACGCGGCACCGCTTGCACCTTCCAGACTGGTCGATCCCGACCATGAGCCTGGATTTCGCCTGGGCGGCGCCGTCGCCCTGGATTCATGGACGAGCATAACTGCCACGTTCTGGTACTTTCGCAGTCAAGTCAGCAACTCGCTGATGCTCCCTGTCAACACGGGCTGGATTCGCTCAGACACAACGCATCCAACCACAGCCGCCATCGCGAACGACAGCCTGTTCGCCAGTGCCAGCGACGAAATCGAATTCGCCATGGGCGATCTTGCGTACAGAGGCCTGATTTGTGGCGCCTGTGATTTCTCGTGGAACCTGCTGCTCGGCGTACGATACGCGCAGCTCGATCAGCGGTTTCGTGGTCAGTACCTCATCGGAGGAGCGACGACTGTCGACACAGAGATCGAATTCAACGGACTGGGGCCTCGATTTGGACTGGAAGGCGAACGGCGGCTCGACGGTGGTCTTCTGGTCTACGGACACGTTTTCGGGAATCTACTGCTGGGTGCATTATCAACGGACTACATACAGCAGAACGCGACGGCGGGAGTTCAGGCGAGAGCGGATATCGATGATGACTTCCGCATCGTGCCGCAGGGAGAACTGGAACTGGGAGTCGGCTGGCAGAATTCCACGGATAGACTCCATGTTCGCGCTGGCTATTACCTGGGTACCTGGTTCAACGTTGTCACGACCCCAGTGTGGATCGATTCCGTGCGAACGAATAACGGTTCGAATCTGCATGAATCGCTCATCTTCGACGGCATGAGAATGCAGATGGAATACCGTTTCTAGACGAAGCTACATGGGCTGACCGGAAGCGTTTCAACATCCGCTTCAATCCGCCTGCCAGTTCGGTCCGGTTCCGAAGCGACGCGCGCGTCCGAAAACCCGCACCGGCCTCCTTCCCGCTCTTGGAATCCACAACTGCATAATCACAAACCCCGTTCCGCATGGACTTGCTCGGCTCCGGACTGCTCGCGGGATCAACCACTGAACTCGGTCGTCGCTTTCACACGGTCAGTTCAGAGATTTCGCCGGTGCTGTCCGCGAAGGCGTCCACCCGTAGATTGAGGCGATCGAGCATTGTGACGAACAGATTCGACAACGGCGTTTCCGCCCCGAATCGCAGGAACTGGCCATGTGACAATCCCAGCTTGCTGCCACCAGCCAGCACCAGCGGATAGTTGTGGTTCTGATGAGTGCGGCTGTTGCTGCTGCCGTACAGAACAAGCGTGCGGTCGAGCATATTTCCATCGCCTTCCGGTGTCTTTTTCAGACGCTGCAGGAAGTAAGAGAAGTGCTCGGCCAGGAACTGATCAAAGCGGGCCAGGTCCTCGGCGCCTTTGTCGTTGGCACCGGCATGAGCCAGGCCGTGCCAGTTGCCCTTCAGTCCAATACACGCAGGAAACGCATTGGCGATCGTCGTGGCACCGGCGACCTGACCCAGCATGTATGTCGCCATGCGCGTCGAGTCCGTTTGCAGAGCCAGAAAGATCAGGTCATACATTGTCCGCAGGTAGTCTCTGGGCGCTTTCGGATCAGAATCGAGCGCAAGAGTCGACGCATCCACCTTGGGCTTGGGAATGTCCAGCCAGCTTTGCGACTGCTCCACCTGCTGTTCGACCTGACGAACAGACGCGAGATAGTCGTCGAGCTTGACTCGGTCCTGTTGCCCCAGTTGCCGCTTGAGCGATCGGGAATGCTCCAGCACCAGGTCCAGGATGCTGGCCGAATTCTCCAGCCGGCGACGTTGTATCTCGGTGGCCTCATCCTCGCCGAACAGTCGGTTGAAAATCTGTCGCGGGCTGGCCAGAGCGGGGATCGGTCGTCCTTTACGAGTAAACGAGAGCGTCGTTGATCGTGTAGGCTCGCCCACACCGCCGTCGCTGGACATGACCAGCGACGGAAACCGCGTCTGCTGTCCGATCTGCATCGCCGCGTACTGATCGAGCGAGATCGAGTTCTCGTACTGCGTCCCTTTGAAGCTGGCACCCGTCAGAAAAATATCGCCGGTGTCGTGGCCGCCCATCTTGCGACCGGTTGGATGCGACAGGCCGCCCAGAATCGTCAGGTCTTCACGCAGAGGAGCGAGTGGCTGAAGCGGGTTGGTGAGTTCGTACTCCCGCCCTTCACCACGTGGAAACCAGCCCCAGTCGCGTTTGTCACTGTCCTCTTTCGGCATGGCCACACCGAAAGGAAAGTACACGAAACACATACGACCGGGCGGGTCGGTCTTCTCAGCGGCGAAGCTCATGCCATTCAGCAACGGCAGAGCCAGCGAGACACCAGCACCTTTGAGATAGCTCCGTCGGTCGAGTTGCCAGGATTTCATAAGAACAGCCAATCCGTAAGTCCCCTCTCCCCTTTTTGGGGGAGAGGGTTAGGGAGGGTATTTAAGAATTCATTACTTCGTCTGAAACGGCCGACTGACAACGATATCCGCAATCAGCTTGCCGAGCCGATAATCCTCTTTCTCAAACTGCGCTGTCAACTCGTCAACGGTCGCTTGGTCGGCCAGCTCGACACTGCGGCCCAGTCCGTAAGTCAGTAACCGCTTGACGATGGATCGGGCGAAGCGCTGACGCTTATGCGTCAGCAGATAGTCCTGCAGTTGCTGCACTCCCTTGAGTTCGTTTCCGTCGGGCAGCGTGAATGATGTATCCACCGGCACCGGCTTGCGATTTCGACCACGTACTTCCGTTCGCCACAGACCGACGGCGTCATAGCTCTCGAATGCGACTCCCCACGGGTCGATGCCCCGGTGGCAGTTGTTGCACGCCTCTTTCTCTCGGTGAAGTTCCAGTTGCTCCTTGAGCGACAGACCGGCGAAGTTCGGTCTCTTCGGGTCCAGATCGGGAACATCCGGCGGTGGCGGTGGCGGCGGATCGTCCAGCATTCGATCCAGCACCCACACGGCTCGACGAATCGGATGCGAATCTTCGCCATTCGAGTTGGCGAGCAGGAAACTGCCTTGAGTCAAAAGCCCACCACGGCGTTGATCTGGTGACAAAGCCACTCGCTCGAACTGCCGTCCCATGGGACCATCAACCCCGTAGTGCTGGGCCAGCGGCCGGTTCAACATGGCAAAGTCTGATGAAATCAGATTCAGAGCACTCAAGTCGTTGTGCAGAATCTCCGCAAAGAAATGCTGCGTTTCGAGTCGCATGTCATTCTTCAAATGATCATCAAAGGCAGGGTAGAACTGAGGATTCACCGCCACTCGGTTCGTTCCCGACAGATCGAGCCACTGATCACTGAAGTTCGCCACCAGCTGCCACGATCTTGAATCGGCAATCATTCGCTGCACTTGCTCTTTGAGCACGTCCGGCTGGCGGAGCGTGCCGTCGTCGGCCAGCTCAGACAATTCTTCGTCCGGCATGCTGCACCACAGGAAGTAGGACAGCCGCGCTGCCAGTTCGTGATCACCTAGCTGTTCGCGCTTCGACTCGACCTGCCTGGGTTCGACCAAGTACAGGAATTCGGGAGACACGAGCACCATGGCCAGAGTTTCCCGCACGGCCTCTTCCAGCGATGAAACTCGCGGCCGAACACGACCAAAGAACGACATCATGATGTCGACATCTGACTCCGCCACAGGCCGACGATACGCCCGTCGCATGAATCGCGTCAGGACGTCATGCACGTATTCGTCATCGCTCTGGCCTTCCGTTCTCGGAAACAGAATTCGCGTGTGGCTGAGCGGTGGCCATTCCGACTCGACCGGCCCAATAAACTCGATGGACTTGAGCACGATGACCGGCAGATCACCCTTGTTCTGGCTACCCTGCTTCGAAGTCCGTCCGATCCGTGCGTAGGAACCGCCGTAGACATTCCTCAGATTGACTGCGAGTCCCGGGAACTTCGGGTTGTGCCCTGGCAGGGGGAAATCCTCGATGCGGCCACGAAATTCGAACGTCTGCGGCTCATCGGCGGATGCGGTGACGTCGGTCACCGCAAGCATACGTTCGGGGCTTTCTGTGTCCGCTTTCACGCCCATCGAGACATGCAGTTGCGGGTACCCCGCGCCGTCAGGAACTTCGGCCGCGGCCGTGACACGGACGATGACGTCACCCTGTCGCGGGAACTTGTCGACCTTCAACTGGTACAGCGTGTTCGAATCGGCCAGCAGCCGATCCGCCTGCAGATTGACTTTCTTCTTTTTCTTCTTCTTCGGGTTCTTATCGGCCGCAGCGGATTTCGGCTTGATGTCACGCTGTACGCGACACGTTTCCGGCTGCGGCCCGCTGACGATGGCCTTTTCCAGTGCCGACCGGGCTGCCTTCAGGTAGTACTCGATCTGCAGCGGCGAGATTCCCAGTGCCGCCCCATTGTTGTGAAACCCATCAGCCGACGACGATTCCGGAGGCAGGTCGCCGGCATAGTTCAGGTCGAGCCCCAGCAGATCGCGCATCGTGTTCTGATACTCGTACCGAGTCAGTCGCCTGAGGACGACACGACCACCAGTACTACGACGAACATCCACTGCACGCTTCAATTCAGTCGTCAGCCAGTCGACCAGTATGCGTCGGTGCTTCGCCGTGAGTTTTTCGGCCTTGGCTGGCGGCATCTCGCCCAGATTGATCTTGTTCAGAACGTCGTGCCACGTCTCGGCGTCCGAACCGGATACCATGTCCGGATTCAGACGATCCAGCCGCAGGTCTGCCTCGTGTTTTTTGGCGTTGTGGCAACGATCGCAGTACTGCCGCAGCAGTGGGCGAACATCGTTTTCGAACGACGTGACCGGTTGCGTAGACGCTTCGTCGGCGACGATCCTGTCCGAGTCCAAACCGGCGCATGACAGCGCGATGCTGATTCCCAGGACGAGTGATTGGATCTTCATTGCTCTTGTCAGTCTGATCATTGGACTTCGTTCTGGAATCCTCCGGTTTCGGATTCCCAGACTCAAATCTCGCCGCGGACAGGTTCGGACATGCTTGAACTCAAGAATCCCCACAGCGTGCTGGCAGCTCTGCAGCAGCGACCTCACGATGTTACCGAGATTCGGGCCGGTTCCGCGAACCTGTCGCCTCCCTGGCAGGATGTCGTGGACGCAGCCAGCGCGGCGGGAGTCTCGATTGTGATGCGTGGCTCCCAGCGGGGCCGTCGTCAGAAACAGGCTGGGCCCAAAAGCGAACGCGTCGGAGTAGCATCGGCCCATGTTCGTGAACCAGTCGGCCTGAAAGAACCGGCCGACCTGTTCGGCGCAGCAACCGATGCGCCTGCGGAGTCCCCGGGACTATGGCTCGCTCTGGACTGTCTGCAGGATCCGCACAACGTCGGGGCGATTTTCCGAACGGCCGCGTTCTTCGGCGTCCGGGGTATCTTCGTCACACGGGACCGCTCGGCTCCGCTGCACGCCACAGTCCTCGACACAGCAGCCGGCGGTGTTGAACATGTCCCGTTCAGCATCGTCCCGAATCTCGCCCGGTCACTGAAGGCGGCAAAGGAAGCCGGGCTGTGGCTGCTGGGCACGTCCGAACACGCCAGCGATTCCGTCCAGACAATCACACCGGACCGACCCTGGCTGGTCATCCTCGGAAACGAAGAAAAGGGCCTGCGCCGCCTGACACTTGAGGAATGCGATCTCACGTGCGCCATTCCGCCCCGCGGTCCGGTCACGTCATTGAACGTATCGACCGCAGCCGCCGTGCTGATCTCGCGGCTGGCCAGTGACTGAGCCGCCCGAATGTGGTCAGTCCCGAAGAGACTGACCTACAGTAGCTGTTTCATTGAGTTCCAGAATCTCAACATCCATCGATTCCGTTTCCAGAATGGCGATCGTCGGATTGCTGTACGTCCAGCCGCTCGTCTCGCCGGGGTTGATGTAGAGTCGGCCTTTGTCGTCGCGCTGGATCGAAGGCTTGTGCGTGTGCGCGTAGACGAGCACGTCAAACTCGCCTTCGCGGCCTTTCACCCAGGCATGGCAGTGCGTCAGCACAATGCGCGTGCCGTCAGCGGCGCGATAGCAGAACGGCGGCTCGCCGAGCGTTCCGACAATACTCATTCCGGCATACAGCCCCGGCTTGTTGCCCTCGTTGTCGCCGAAGCAGCCGACAAACGGGCAGTTGAGTTTTCTCAACGGCGGTACTGCGAAGGTCGACACCAGGTCGCCGGCAAACAGAACGACTTCGACTTTCTCATCATTGAACCGCGCAACCACCTTCCGCAGATTGTCGAGGTGGTCGTGTACGTCGGCGAAGATTCCGATTCGCATAGGTCTTGCAGCTCTTAAACAGAAAACTCGCGACGATCAGTGATTGAACAGAAACTCGCGCGAATTGATCAGCGCCCACAGGATGTCTTCGAGACCTTCACGTGGTGCGTTTGCTGACTCGAAAAACGTCCGGGCTTCCGTCAGTTCCTTGTCCGACGGTGGGCGACTGAATGTGACCATGTAGAGTTCGCGAACAACGTCGTCGATCGCCGTCTTATCTTTGAGGAAGCGTGACAGTCTGCCATTCTTGTCGGTCAGTTTGCGGGCCACGAGCTCGCCGTTGATCAGGTGCAGGATCTGAGCGAGATTCGGATCGGACGCTCGCTCACACTCGCACGCGACGGCGCGCTTGGGTCGGCCAGTCGTAGTCAGGAAATAAGAAGGATAGTTCGAGTCGGGCAATTCGATGGCCCGCATGCCCAGTAGCACACCTGTGAAACGTTCCTGAGTTCCGCACGCGTCGTCGATCGCATCAAGCAGCACTTCGGCCGGCAGTCGATTTGACGGTCGTGCGGCAGCAGCACCATCGAGATCTTCGCCTGCCCCTGATAGCGGACCATGATGGCGGCTTGGCCGGCTTCGCGTGCCGTCACCAGCCCGTGTGCATCAATGGTCGCGACACTCTCTCCCATGCTGTCGTACACGGCTCGATGCGTCACATCCCTTTGCGAGCCATCACTGTAACCTGCCACCACACGAAGCTGTTGCGATTCGCCTGCTCGATAAACTCGATCCGTTGGAGTGACGGTCATATCGACAACGTGAGGATCGTTGTTGTCCGGTTTCGAGGCGCCAGCCTTCAGCCAGTCCAGCAGAACACCATACTCGTAGGAGTCCTTGCGAAACCGCATGCCGCCACCGTGTGAAACCTGCATCGTGGGTTTGCGCAGGATGAGACTGTTTTCCAGTTGAATAAAGTTGACGCGTTGCTGTTTCCAGTCACGAATGAACTGTGAGTGATCCTGTTCCGGGGCAAACCCCAGTAACGACAGCTTGAAGTTGCCTTTGCCGTACTGGGACGCGTGACACGCTCCCTGATTGCACCCGGCTTTCGTCAGGATTGGCGTGACGTCTTCTCGAAAGCTGACCGGTCGATCGGTTGTGCCGGAGACTGTCACGGGAACACGCGACACATACTCGCCGTGTTTGACAAGAATTGCGGTTTCGCCGTCGGCCAGCGGACGCACTCGGCCGGCCGAGTCCACTTCGACAATCCCATCGGACTCGATGTCGAACTCGACAGACCGGGTGAGATCATTCGATCCGTCGGGGTTCGACACCTGAAACTGAACGCGGTCCAGCGACCCCGTCAGCATGATGCTTGACGGGCCAACAGAAATTGGAGCGGTTGAGTCGGCGATGATCCGACTCTGACCACTGGCGAGAATCGCAATGACAATTGGGAACGAGGCACGGAACATGCTTCACCTCGTCTGGTGGGAGGGATCAGTGAAAAGGTGGATGCAAGGAGAGACAACAAGCGTAACTCGTTGTGTCCCATGCGCAAACTGCTCGTTCATCACAGTCCGATCCGGCAACCTGGGAAGACTCTGCGGCTGACGTGCTTCTCAGAATCGTTCGCAAACGATTTGTGCCTGCTCTCGAGCGTGCCATCGAACGTAAAGCAGACAAGTCGGGTCGTTGAGGTGTTTCCGGGAAGATGTCTCGGTATTCTGGATTCCCTCACACATGGCTCGCGCCGGGACCAGACAGCCACATGCGACATCTGATCGAACCGGACATCATTCAGCAGCGGGTCCACGACCTTGGTGCAGAACTCACGAGCCAGTATGAGGGTCGGCCGCTGACCGTGGTGGGTGTGCTGACCGGATGCATGTTGTTTCTGGCAGACCTGGTGCGAGCTATCAGTGTTCCTCACCGGATTGGTGTGGTGCATGCGTCGAGCTATCGCGGACCAACAACCGAGCCGGGAGACCTGCGGGTCGACACGACTCTGCTGACGGATGTCCGCGACCGGGACGTGCTGATTGTGGATGACATTTTTGATACGGGACAAACGCTGCGGCGGCTTGTAACGTCTCTGCAGTCTGCGGGAGCCCGGAGTGTTCGCACGGCCGTGCTGCTCGTAAAGGAAGGCCGGAGTGAAGTGGATGTCACTCCCGACCATCACTGTTTCCAGATTCCTGACGTCTTTGTTGTTGGATACGGACTCGACTACAACGACGATTATCGCCACCTGCCGTTTATCGCGGCCCTCGACGAATCCGACCTCTGAAGTCACGAGACCTGCCATGATGCAACCCATCCTCATCTGCCTCGCAGCACTGGTTGTCGCGGTCCCCGTCACCCTGCTGGCCGGCCGCCCTCTACTCCGCAAACTGCAACGCCGTCAGGCCGAGCGGGCAATCGATCTGTTCCGCCTGCAGCGCGAGCAACTGGAAGCCAAATTCTTCGATCTGGCTCGCGTGCAGGGTCGGCCCCGCGATCTACGGTGGCTCGACTGTGACTGGCAAAGCGGTGTGACCTTTGGTCGCGATGTCGAATCCGGCATGCTGACCGCCTTTGCCTCTGTCTACATCAGCTTCGAAGCCGTTGAAGGTGGAGACATGGAAGACGTCGAGGCTGTCGGACTGTTGCGCGACGCCGCGGCACTGTTCCACTTCACCAATGGATGCTGGGGTACCGGCGGACGGGCGCTGTTCAACATGAATCCGTCGGACGCTCTGCAACGTCTGACCGATCAGTACGAACCGGTCGAACTGCCAGTCTAAGTATCTGTCCAGCAAAAAAATCGTGGTTTGCAGGACGGGTCTCCGATCCCGTCCTTGATTTTGAACGAGCCTGGAGACCCGTTCTACGGTTTCATTCCTGGCCAGGTACTAAGTTCGAGTTTGGCACCTTTGGAGTGCGATGACTCGTCGCCGCACTCCAAAGACGACCGGCAACTACAAATAAGGAATTACCCCAATGGGTCTGTTCAGCGGCAAGAAGGGCATGGTCTTTGGGATTGCCAATGACAAATCGATTGCCTGGGCGATCACACAGAAGCTGTATGAAGAAGGCGCGGAGATGGGCTTCACACATCTTCCGGACAGTGATCCCGCGCGCCCGAAGATGGAGCGACGTTTGCGTAAGCTGGTCGAGCCGATTGGTGCGAAAATCATTATGCCTTGCGACGTCAGCACAGATGGAGATGTCGACGTCGCGTTTGCCGCGGCGAAAGAGACATTCGGGGAAATCGACTTCGTGATCCACTCGATCGCCTACGCCCCGATGGATGACATCAAGGGGCCCGTTTACAACTGCAGCCGCGACGGCTTCAAGCTGTCGATGGACATCTCATGCTACAGCCTGATCGCGCTGGCGAACCGCGCGAAAGACATTCTGAAGCCGGGCGGCAATATACTGGCGATGACTTACCTCGGCGGTGAGCGGGTCATTCCCGGGTACAACATCATGGGCGTGTGTAAGGCGGCACTGGAGTGCAGCATCAAATACCTCGCCAGCGAGATGGGCTCCGAGAAGCAGATTCGCGTCAACGGGCTGAGTGCCGGCCCAGTCAAGACACTGGCCGCCAGTGCGGTCAGCGACCACAGCCTGATGGACGAGCTCTACAGCATGATGGCACCGCTGCGACGAAACATCGACCGCGAGGAAGTCGGCAAGGCCGGAATGTTTCTACTGAGCGACCTCGCTAGTGGTGTCACGGGCGAGAACCTGCACGTCGACGCAGGATTCCACATTATGGGATCACCACCGTACAATCAATCCGCCGGGGCGGAATAACGCGTTCTACGGCCCGAGCCGGCAATCGCTCGATTACCCAAAGGGGCGCAAGATCAGTGATGCCGAAATGGCTGAGATCAAAATCAAACGCAATGCATTCCGATGGTGATTGGGATTATGAACTTAGGCCAACGTAAGTAAACGACTTCGGCAGTTTATTTGCGGATGCTCGCTCAGTTCTCCGACTTCAGGTCGAAGTTGGCACTGGCGTTGCCACCTTCGTTGACGACCACTTTGAGGATCGTCTTCTCTGAAGAGCTGTAGTCTGCCGGGATTTTTTCGCCCGTATCAGTCGTCTCGCCTGCGTCATCGGAACCCATGTTCATGGCTTCCAGCTGACCCTCATCCATGCCTTCCTCAGGGTCGTCAGTGAAGCCTTCCGGCGGCACAAATTTCTTAATCCAGACTTTGTTCTCACCGAGGGCGGCACCCTGGACGAGCGAGTAAGTTCCATCGGACCCGGTTTTGCCGCTTCCAATGAAGCCCTCGGCTGCAAAATTGACGACGGCTCCGGCCAGGGGTTTTCCGTCCAGCGTAACCGTTCCTGAAACGGGAGCAGTCACCGGTCCCGGGTTGCCGCCGCAACCTGCCAGAACCACTACAAATACTGGAGCAAGTCCAAATCTCAACATGGTCCCGTATTCCTGCCCGCAAAGTAATGTGGTTCAAATAAAGAACGCGAGCTGGACTGGCGCCCAACTCGCGTCCCACAACGAAGTTAGTCGCTCAGAATTCGCCAATTGTCTCGCCGTCATGGATGTATGCGAGACGCGCATAGATGCCGTAGTCCATGTTCTGACTGACGAAGCGGGTTGATCCGTCGGAAATCAGAAAGTGTCCACCACCGGTGTGACCGCTGCTGAATGTCCAAGCGTAGACTCGCTTTTTCGCGTCGCCACGCCACACCGCATTCAAATGCCAGTCGTTTTTGTACTGCGCGGTGACGTTGACGCGGTCATTTCTATTTGTGTACACGCGGCCGTGACAGCAGGTGTGAGTGCCGACCAGCCCCCACGGTCCGTAGTGTGTGGAACGTCGACTCAGGGAGCCACCCCAAGCCTCGCCAATTGCAAAACTGTTGCTGGTGCCGTCCGTGATCTGTGCGAATTTAGCGCCGCCGTTGTTACCGAAGGCTCCCTGCCGGATTGAACCATTTGCCGAGCCATAGTTAGCGTTATAGTCCGTGTACGCGCCGGTCGAAAAGAGATAACTCGTGCGCGTCGCGTTACGCCGTGAATAAAAGCCTGTACCGCCAGCCTGATATGACGATTTTTCGCCAGCTTGAGGATGCGAGGGACACAGCATCGAATTCGGAACCGTTGCCCACAGTGGTGCGTTGGTCGTGTCATTTCCGGGATTTCCGCCGGCTCTCGGGTTTGACCGACTGGAATTGTGATTGAAATCCCATCTTTGGAAGCGTGCAGCTTCATCAATGTATGGCAGCAGCATGGTCCAGCCAGTGGTGTTCCGAGTTGGCCCGTTGACTCCGTTTCCCCCGCTGTAACGACCTGAGTTCAGCAGCGCCGCTGGGAACTGCGAATTGACATCATGATAGTTGTGCAAGGCCAGCCCCCATTGCTTGAGGTTGTTCTTGCACTCCGACCGTCGCGCCGCTTCGCGAGCCTGCTGGACGGCTGGCAGCAGTAGTGCGATCAGGATGGCAATGATTGCAATCACGACAAGAAGTTCGATCAGCGTGAACCCCCGACGTCGCTTCGTACCAGAACAGTTCATGACTTGACTCCCTCTGTAAAAGACAGATGGGTAAAGAAGTACCCCGTACAAGTCGGGGGGAACAGACGTCAGGATCGCTACATCGACACTGAATATCGTCAGCAGGTTAGCAGAACACTCCGCGTTCGCTACGCTACCAGCTGATTTTCACACCTTCAAGCGACGAGCCTGACTTTTTCACTCAGTCAGTCCTGCGGGGCTCCGCAAGGTTCTGGCGACAGGTCCAATTCGTTGGCGATGCCCTGCATGGCGGCGATGCAGAAGTCGATGTGCATATTCAGATCGACGCCCAGATCAGTGGCCCCGTTGATGATGTCGTCGCGATTTACAGCCGCGGCGAACGCCGCCGTCTTCATTTTCTTGCGAACGCTTTTAGCCTTCAGGCCCTCCAGTGTGCTAGTGGTCCGTCATGTCTCAATTTTCTGTAGGTTGTGGTCCCGTACCTGATCAAGGAT
>CAYSJO010000206.1:0-20474 GCA_964431285.1 uncultured Planctomycetaceae bacterium | reverse complement strand
GCAAAGTCCGACGGTCCCCGTTTCAACGGGATTCCTGACGATGCTGGGAAACTGGAAAGGTTCCGAGCAGCCCGGGTTCTTGGATTTCATCGATCAGATCGATCCCGAGACGATTCAAGTTGGTTTCTTTGGCCCGCAATTCTATTCACTTGTCGAAACCGACCGGTTCGGTGATGTGTTCGGTCCTCCTGCGGCTCGCGGGACAGCATCAGCGCTGGATGGCTGGCGCGACTTCATTGCCGAGGCGCATCGTCGCAAGCGGAAGGTGATTGGCCAGATTGCATTCACACTGATCTGGGGCCACGAACACAAAGGAACGGGGCTGTTCGACTATTACGATCGCCACTGGAATGAAGAGCGACTCGGTTCCTGGCCTGGATCGAGTCTGGTGGACATGATGCAGGTGTTGCCTTCGGGCGGCGCTGTCATTGGTCCTGATCCTGGGCAAACGCGTCTGGCACTGTCGCGCGGCGAAGTGCCAAATCCCTATCGTTGTTTCACCAACCCACCCATCACTAACCGATCGCCAGAACGCAATCAGGTCATCTACCAGTTCTCGCCACTGGCTCTCGCCAGTCGTGATTCCATCAATGACAGGCGACTTAATTTCGCCGACCGCGGCGAGTCGCGTGAACACCTCTTCGCACGCGGCCAGCACGTGGGACGTGTTTAACACACCTCGGAGAAACAGATACCCGTCGTCCTGCAGTCTCCGCTGCCACTCGGCAGGATCGTCGACCGCAGAACTATCGCGGTACTCGGCGACAATCCCGTGAGGAACCATCTGGCCGCCGATCTCGACATCATGACTTAGATTCACATGTTCGTTTGCCGCTGTGATCACTGTTCAGGCCTCCGTCGCGAGCTGATGTTCTCAAAGTGCAGTCCGTTGTATGTAAGAGCATTCAGGACACATCAGTTATTACTGAAAGACGTATCGAACTGGCCAGCCTTCGCAGGTGCTGCAGACGAACAGGTGGTAACCGGCGGCTCCGAACTCAAGCGTTGTCGGTTCTGTTTCTGATCTCGGTGAACGTGACGACAGGCTCGCGTACGCGACCGGCACAGTTCTGGTCGCGTTGCACGAAGCGGGCGAAGTGACCGGCAACGATCCAGCATGGCGACGTGGCATCGACTATCTGCTGCAAACGCAGAAGGCAGACGGTCATGGCACGTCGTGACCAGGGCGAAGCCAATTCAGGAGTACTTTGAAAGTGGCTTTCCCTACGACGAAGACCAATTCATCTCGGCCTACGCAACAGGTTGGGCTGCGACGGCGTTGTTGTTGTCGCTGCCTGAAAAGTGACCGGCCCGGAATTGACCTTGCGCCACCAAGAGGTTCCGGAACGGTGTCGGGAATGGCGTCGCTCTGTCGGGTAGGCATCGATCTGTCAATCCACGCTCCTTCGTTTGGTTTCGTGCGAGCGACCCGGCAAGTCAACTGACATGGATTATTCACCGCTGATACGGCATGGTTAGAGGGATCAGTCTGTCCCGAGAACTGGAGCGATGATGGCTGTCATCGATGGATGGAAGAAACTCCGATTGTGTGATGCGTTCCCGCGTCGTGAGTTTCTCATGGCAAGTGGTATCGGTTTCACCGGTTTGCTTCCATCAACCGCTTTGGGAATCGCAAAACGGACTGGAAAATCTGTGATCTGCATCCATTTGGAAGGCGGACTGCCTCAAATGGATACATTTGACCTAAAGCCCGAGGGGCCTGTTGATCTGCGCGGCGAATTCAGTCCGATCCGCACCAGCGTACCGGGAATGCAAGTCTGCGAACTGTTTCCCCGCCTGGCACAACTGGCTGGCAGATACAGCATTATCCGGTCCATAGTCGGCAACATTGACGCTCATAATTTTGATACGACGCAACTCGGATATCGCGGACTACGGATGCCGAACCCGGACATGAGTGGTGTCGGCGGCGTACCGGCTGTCGGATCCGTGATCTCGCGTGTCCTTGGCCCAAAATCCGGGATGCCTCCTTTCATCTGGGATTGCGCCGGCGGATCACAGGAAGGGGTGCAGACCGGATACCTGGGACCGATCCATGCTCCATCGAGTCTCCAGACTTCACTGGGCCTCTTTCGGCGTCGATTATCAGTTGACCGAATTCGCGACCGGTCGGCTCTGCTACAGAGCCTCGACAATCTACGCCGAGACATCGACAGCTCAGGCTGCATGGAAGCTACGGACGTGTTCAACCGCCAGGCCATTGACGTGCTCATGGCCGGTAAGCTGGGCGAAGCTCTGGACCTGAGCCGGGAAGACCCGCGAACTCGAGAACGCTATGCAGCAGGGGCCGGCCGATATCGTCAGCAGACGGAGCGTTTGATCCTTGCTCGCCGTCTGGTGGAATCGGGCGTGCGATACGTGGCTATGAACTGGGGTGGCTACCTCGGCTTCGACTCTCACGAGGCGAACTATTCTAAAATGCGGCAGATTCTTCCACCAACGGACGCCGCGCTGAGTGTACTGATCGAGGACTTGTATCAGCGTGGAATGGATCAAGAGGTTCTCGTTGTTGTGTGGTCCGAGTTTGGTCGCACACCGCGTATAAACAGCAAGGGTGGCCGTGATCATTGGCCACCCGTGCAATGCGCATTGATGATCGGCGGTGGTCTGCGCATGGGACAGGTCATCGGCGCAACCGATCGCAGTGCGGGTGAGCCTATCCAGCGACCCGTTCACATCCATGAGGTGCTTTCGACGCTCTACAATCATCTCGGCATCGATGTGGCAAACACGCAACTGGTGGATCCAGATGGTCGGCCACGTTACCTGCTGGACGTCCGCCATCCGATCCGGGAACTGTTGTAGCGAAGTGTGAGGGAAGTAATCGCTACTGGTTTTCCACGCCCTGACAAACATTCGTTTGACTACTGGATGCCGTGGGCCCGGGCTGCCAAGTTTGACTTCTGAGGAACCTTTTCATATAAGCATAGACTGGTGGTTTGCAGCGTGTGTGCGGGTTCTCAGTTGCGGACTTGGAGGTCTGTCAACCGTCAGCCTGATGGAGGCTGTCATGTTGCGGATTGAGTCGAGCGGGCCTTGTTCCGGATGGCTATCCCGGCGGAACTTTCTTCGGGTCGGGTCGCTTGGTATCGGAGGGCTGACGCTGCCCTCGCTGCTGCAAGCCGAAGCGGCGGACTCGGCTCACTCTAAAACGCAGTCAGTGATTCATCTGTTTCTTGGCGGCGGGCCGTCGCAGTCGGACATCTTCCCCAATCTGGAAGCTCCGGAGAATTACCGCACCAGTTTTCGCCGGATCGATACTAGCGTGCCAGGAATCCGGATCTGCGAGCACCTGCCGCTGATGGCCTCGATGGCCGAAAAGTTCGTCTTCCTGCCCGGCGTGCACTCGATGGACGGGTCGCACCAGCCGCACTGCTGCTACAGCGGTGCCGTGATGAGTGGCAGCGGCGCAACTCGCGAAAAGGCAATCTTCGGCCAGGTCGGCGGTCGGCCCAGCCAAGGGTCTTGCATCTCGCGACTGCTGGGTTCCAGCGACGGCGTCACGCCGCCGTACATGCTGGTGCGGTCCGGAAACGCCTACAGCTCCGCCGTCGTCGGCCCGGGTTTTCTGGGCGGTGCCTTTGCGCCGTTTCAGGTTCAGAGTTCGCTGGGTGGCGACATGAGGCTCAATGGAATCACCGTCGATGAGCTGAACTCCCGCCGCAAACTGCTGACTTCGCTGGATCGGCTGAAAGCGAAGATCGATTCCAGCGGACTGATGGAGACCATGGATCAGTTCAGCCAGAAGGCTCTCGACCTGGTCACGTCCGACAAGCTGGCCAATGCCGTGGACCTCGGGAAGGAAGATCCGAAAGTCGTCGACAAATACACGAATCGAGGCTGGGCCAGTCGCGGTTTTGACAGCGGAGTCAATCTCGGATTGTTGCGGGCTCGGCGGCTGGTCGAGGCCGGTGCGCGGTACGTCGGCGTCAGTTACGGCGGATGGGACACACACCAGGCCAACGACGAAATTCATGCTTATAAGCTGCCCATTCTGGACGCGGGCCTGACAACGCTGATCGACGACCTCGACCAGCGCGGGATGCTCGATGATGTGACGCTGCTGGTGTGGGGCGAAATGGGGCGCGGCAAACCATACAGCAAGCCGACAAAGGATCCGGCCACCGGACTGTTCGGCCGCGGTACCGGTCACTGGGGCGAGGGAGCCCCCGCGTTCATGGCCGGCGGTGGTCTGCGGACCGGTCAGATGATCGGCAGCCTCGACCGCCACGGAATCCACAACAAGACCCGGCCCGTACACAACCACGAAGTACTGGCCACGATTTATCACAATCTTGGGATCGACGTAGCCTCAGTGAAGATCACCGATCCGGCCGGACGGCCGCACTACCTGCTTGAGCACGGTCGCCCGATTGCCGAGTTGCTCTGACTGGGAAACTTCCAAACTTTGACCGACGCCTGTGTGAGCAGGATGGATAGCGAATGAACCGCAAGCGACTCAAAGTTGCCGTCCTGTTGCTTACGTCGGGTGCAGTCGTCAGCGCATCTGACTCGGACGTGACTGCACTGCTGAAGACGGTACGAAATCCGGACGTCGCCGGTGAAGAATTGACCTCAGCGGCCCGCCAACTGGGACGGACCGGAGCGGCCGAGGCCGTCAAACCGCTTGCATCACTGCTGAAGCACAGGAACGAGCAGGTACGCGACGAGTCCACGCTGGCCCTGGTTCGGATCGGAAAAACCAGCGTGCCGGCACTGGTGGAGTTGCTCAATGACGCGACGGAGATGCCGGGCACGATTGATGACAGCTACACATCGCACAAATACCCGGACTACGCGCAGTCCCGGCAGCCTCTGGACTGGCGGCAGCTTGGCGCGGGAAAGCTATACGCTCCCGTCGGGCTGACTGTGAACCGTTATGCCGCGCGAGCTCTTGGTCTGATTGGAGAGCGAACCGCGCTGCCAGCCATCGAAGCGGCCGAGAAGAAGTTCGCCGGCAGCGTCTGGATTCGCGACGAATTCCGTCGCGCGCGGATCGCGATCTCCGGCAGCGAAACGCCACCGGCGGCAGACATGCGACCTTGGATGCTGGCCGAAATTGGCAACCAGTCCGCCGCTGGCCCCCTGGCGGCGTTCATCTCACAGAACCTGCGAAAACAGGCTGGCGGCAATGTCGCCGAGAAGTTTGGCCCGTACACGGACATCGGCGGCAATTCCAGCGATGCGATTCGGCGCATCGATGCGCTCGGTGTTCTCGGCCTTGCCGAACCGGTCGCTCCTCTACTGCGACTGGCCGAAGAAGGCGTGCGCAACGACTGGACCTGGTTCCACGCCGGTATGCACGACCTGGTCGACCATTACCACGGGCTCGGAGTTGGCTGGGATGCTCACTGGATGGCTCCACTCGCAGCGTGCCGGGCTCTGGGAGAAAGCGGAGCCAGCGCTGCGGTCCCCGCTCTGAAGGAACGGCTGACCGACCGCAACATCATGGTGAGACTGACGGCGGCCCGGGCGCTGGCCCAACTCGCTGATCACAGCGGCCTGCAGGTGGCTCTCGATGACTCCCGCTGGATGCACGCCGAATTCGTGTCTGACTACGACACAAAGGGCCGGCCGTGGCTGCAGCACTGGCTGAACGATGATCAGTCGCTGCTGGCCAGCGAAAACAAGTATCCGGGACGCACCTGGTTTCGGCTCGTGCCCAGCTACCATCATCTGGTGGCGTACGAAACGCTGGCTCTGATCGGTAACGACGATGCCAGAGCTGCCTTGAATAAACGCACCCGGGAAATCCTCTCGCTCCAGGACAGCAATGAAGAATTCTCCACCGGGTTTTATCAGACGGATCTGTTATGGCTCGCCGCAGCACTGAAGCGCACCGGCGATACGCCACTTTCCGGCCAGGCTCTCAAAGCAGGTATGCAGTTGTTTGAGGGCGAGCGTGCTACGTCAGTTCGTCTGCGGCATTTTCATGTTGCCGCGCTGCCCGCGCTGGCAAAGCTCAACGATCCGGCCACACTTGACGCGGTCTGCCGAGTACTGGCACATCATCAGACCTCGTGGCGACCAGGTACGTACGATATCCGCGATCTGGCTTGGGGAGTCTACCTGACACTCGACGGCCGCCGCGATCCCAATAACCCACTCCGCTGTTCCGAACTCTGCTGGCTACACTGACGGACCGTCGGACGGTCTGGCCAGTGTCTACTCGATCTACCTGGAATCAGGAGGTGAGCCATGCTTCAGTTTGACGGTCATCAGCAGCGCTTCTGTGACGGATTCAGCCGGCGCGAGATGCTCCGGGTTGGATGCGCCGGTCTGGCAGGTCTGTCTTTGCCCAGCCTGTTGCGGGCCGAGGCCGAAGCGGGCAAGGGATCATCGGAGAAGTCGATTATCCACGTCGTGCTCCCTGGCGGTCCGCCGTCGCAGGACATGTTCGATATGAAGCCCGCGGCGCCGGACTTCATTCGCGGTGAGTTCAAGCCGATCGCGACGAAGGTGGCCGGTATTCAGTATTGCGAACTGCTCCCCCGACTGGCCGCCATGGCCGACAGGCTGGCGGTGGTGAGGTCGATCAACAACTGGGCCAACAAGGGCCTGGGGCACGGCGTGGCTGGTATTGCCAACGGTTTCGGGGTCGGCGACCTGGCACAATTGGGTGGGCGGCCGTCGCAGTCGGCCGTGGTCAGCAGGCTCAAAGGTTCCATCGATACGACGATCCCGCCGTCGATCCTGATCCATCATGGAGGCGGATCGGGCGATGCGAATTACGATCTGTCCGGCTTCCTCGGACAGCGCTACAAGGCGTTTCAGCCAAGCGGTTCGCTCAGCGGGTTGATGAAGCCGAATATCGGGCGCGACCAGTTGGAGCGTCGGCAGCGACTGGCGCTGAGTCTCGACAATCTGCGCCGCGAGGCGGATGCCACCGGCGCGATCGAAGCGACAGACCGGTTCAGCCAGCAGGCCTTCGACATTCTTTCGTCCGACAAGCTGTTCAAAGCGCTGCGTATCGACGACGAAAAACCCGAGACGATCGACCGCTACGGGGCGCAAACGGATCGGTGGGATCACAGTATGGCCATGCGGGCCGGCAACTATGGCTCGTTTAACCAGGACCTGATCCGCGCCCGCCGTCTGACCGAAGCTGGGGGCCGGATGGTGTCGGTCTTCTGGGGGCATTGGGATTTGCACAACAACGTCTTTCCCTGTTGCCGCCAGATGCTGCCCGCGTTTGACATGGGGATCTCGGCACTGGTGACCGACCTGATCGACCGCGGTCTGTACGAAAACACGGCCATTGTCGTGTGGGGCGAGTTCGGCCGCACGCCTCGCATTTACATCGACCCGGCCACCAAGGGCGGCGGGCCCGGCCGCAACCACTACGGCCTGGGAATGGCGATGGTTCTGGGCGGCGGGATGCGGATGGGCCAGATGATCGGCGAAACCGACGAGCACTGCCGGGTCGTCAAAGAGCGACCGTTCCACTGCCAGGAAGTGCTGGCCACGATGTACAACCACGTCGGCCTCGATCCGCGGACCACACAGATCATCGACCCGGCCGGCCGGCCGCAGTACCTCATCGAACACAATCAGCCGATCCGCGCGCTGATTTAGCCGTGTTACACAAGTCCGACGCGCCAGCGAGGGAGTCAGAGAAAGAATCAGAGAAAGCGGCTCGCCAGAATGGCCCTTCGTGGTCTTCCGTTTGATTTCGTCAGAAGGCCACAAAGCTAGCAAAGAGAAACCGCGAGGACAGAAAGCATGCTGGGACCAGTGCCAACACGGGCCATGTTGATCACCTTCATCCTGTCCCTGTGCTTGCTGCGAGCTTCTGCTCAGACCCGCTCTTCGTTCCCTGGCCTGGCCAATACG
This sequence comes from uncultured Planctomycetaceae bacterium, assembly GCA_964431285.1. Lineage (GTDB taxonomy): Bacteria > Planctomycetota > Planctomycetia > Planctomycetales > Planctomycetaceae > CAUZFZ01. Next base: position 12,620 of record CAYSJO010000206.1, on the reverse strand, counting down.
GGCACACTTGATTCTCTCACCATTTCTCAGGATAGAGAGGGTCAGGGCGTCACACTTCGCGGTCGTGAATCTCGCGGGCAACTGGTCGTGACGGGCCATTTCAGCAGTGATCAGGAGCGTGACTTCACGGGCCAGGTCAGCTACGCGACGAAGCCGGAGGGAATCGTCAGCGTCGATGATTCCGGCGTGCTCACGCCGCTGGCCGGCGGCACGGCAACGATCACCGCGTCGGCACAGGGGAAGATGGCGACAGTCGAAGTGACGATCGAACGGTTCGGTAGCGAGCCACCAATCCACTTTGCCAATGATGTGGTGCCGATCTTTACCAGACTTGGCTGTAACACGGGCGCGTGCCACGGCAAGTCGGGTGGGAAAGGCGGTTTTGCTCTGTCGCTGCTGGGCTTCGATTCGAAGATGGACTACCGCAATCTCGCTCGCCAGTCACGGATCCGGCGGATCACCGTCGAGGCTCCGGACATGAGCCCGCTGCTGCGCAAATCGACTGGCGATCTGCCGCATACCGGCGGTCCGCAGTTGAAAAAAGACTCGCCCGAGTACCGAATCATCCGCCGTTGGATCACGGAGGGAATGATCGAAGGAGACGCCGAAGCGGCCCGCGTCTCGCATATCGACGTCTCTCCCACGTATCGCGTCATGCCGAATCGCGCGCGGCAACAGCTTCGCGTCGTGGCGCACCTGAGCGACGGCTCGGTCGAAGACGTCACGCGGTTGACCGACTTCGATTCCAATGGCGAGTCGCTGGCCGAGGTGAGCAATGCCGGGCTGGTGACTACCAATGAGCTGCCCGGAGACGTCGCGGTCATGGCCCGTTATCAGGGTCAGGTCGCGGCGTTTCGTATCACCCTGCCGATGGGGCTCGAAGTTGGTGAGCTGCCCGAACCGAGGAACTTCATCGACGAGCACGTTTTCACTAAGTGGAAGAGCATAGGCGTCCCGCCCTCGAGGCCGTGCGACGATGCGACCTTCCTGCGCCGCGTGACGATCGACATCGCCGGCCGGACCCCGACCGCCGATGAAGTGAAACAGTTCCTCGCCGACACAACCCCCAACAAGCGAGATAAGCTGATCGATCGGCTATTGGCATCTAGCGACTATGCGGATTATTTCGCTGGCAAATGGGCGCCGATGTTGAAGCTTGATGGCAATTATCACCCGCCGAGATACCGGCGCGGCCAGTTCGGCTTCTACCAGTGGATTCGCGAGAGCCTGCACAGAAACAAGCCGTACGACCAGTTTGCCCGCGAGATCCTTTCCGCGTCCGGCCCGATCCCGATGAACCCGAACGTGACCTGGTTCCGCAACAACACAGCGCAGTTATATAAGAAAAACAATGTCCTGATGGAGGACGCGGCCCAGATGTTTCTGGGCACACGCATCGGGTGCGCCCAGTGCCATCACCATCCGTTCGAGCGGTGGAGCCGGGACGATTACAAGAGTTTCCTGGCATTCTTCGGTAAGGCCGGTCTGACGGCCGGTGTCCAGGGTAATCCCGAAGAGATTGGCGTGGGCTTTTTCGGTGGCCCGACAAAAGCGCGAGGTCTGGGCAGCCAGGACATCGAGATTCCGCTGGACAAAGACCCCCGCAGCGCACTGGCCGACTGGATCGCCTCACCGGACAACCCGTTCTTCGCCCGCGCGCTGGCCAACCGTTACTGGAAACACTTTTTCTCGCGGGGCCTGGTCGAGCCCGAAGATGACCTGCGGGACACCAATCCGCCGACGAATCCTGAGCTGCTCGACGCGCTGGCCGATTCGTTTATCGAATCGAAGTTCAACCTGAAGGAGCTGATCCGCCAGATCTGCCGCTCACGCACCTACCAGCTCAGTTCGCTGCCAAACGAGTACAACAAGCACGAACTCCAAAACTACTCACGATTCTACCCCCGCCGATTGCCCGCCGAAGTGCTCTTGGATGCAATCGATCATGTGGCCGGTACGACGACGACGTTCCGATCCAACATCCAGCTTCCGCCTGGCACGCGAGCAGTGCAGTTGCCACTCGGCGTCTACAAGACGGGTTTTCTGTCGGCGTTCGGACGCCCGGAAGCGATGACGGCCTGCGAATGCGAACGCGAAACCGGCGCGACGCTCAGCCAGGCCCTGCAACTGTTGAATTCACCCGACATCAACAACAAGCTGAACAGCGAATCGGGTCGTGTTGCCCGCCTGGCGGCGGACACGCAGCGGTCCCACAAAGAGAAGATTCGCGAACTCTATTATTTGGCCTTTGCCCGCGAACCGACCGAAGTCGAGCTGGGCATCGCCGCGGACTACATCAACCAGATAGAGTTGGCGGCAGAGGAACAGCAGCCGAATCCCGTTCCCGGCAAAGAGTCCGAAGACCCAGTGAAAGTCGCCTATGCGGATCTGATGTGGGCACTGATCACCCGACCGGAGTTTCTATTCAACGATTGAATTCCGGATGGATGCACTCTGAATGAGCATCGCAAAATGCGCTGGATGATAACCCTTCTCATGATGTTCGTTCCGGGCTCGCTTTTCGCGCAACTCCCGGTTGCCTATCTCGAATCACATTATCCCATGGGGGGCAAACAAGGCACGACATTCGGCATCCATATTGTCGGCAGGAATCTTGATAGCCCTGCGAAATTACATTTTTCGCATCCTGGTATTACCGCCGTGCCGAAGATCGGCGATCCGGAGAACCCGTTCCTGAAGGGCCCGCGATCGTTGCCTGGCATGTTCCTTGTGACCATCAGACCCGATGTGCCGGCTGGTGTTTATGAACTGCGCGTCGTCGGCAGGTTTGGCGTCTCCGGCCCGCGAGCCTTTATGGTGAGTGATCTGACCGAAGTCCTTGAAAACGACGAGAATCACTCCTTCGAGACAGCCCAGGAAGTTTCCGTCCAGTCGACAGTCAATGGGCAGGCCAGCCCGAATTGGGGTGACTACTTCAAGTTTACGGCGAAGCGCGGCCAGCGCGTGATTCTCGACTGCTGGTCCTATCGCCTCGACTCCATGATGGATGCTGTACTCGTGGTGTTCGATGCGCAGGGCAACGAACTGGAGGGCAACCGCGGCACCAACCGCACAGATCCGCTGGTTGATTTCACCGTGCCCGTCGACGGTGAGTATTTCGTGCGAATCTACGACTTGGGGTATCGGACGGGCGAGTCCAGGTTGGCGTACCGCCTGTCAATCTCGACCAGGCCGTACGTCGATTTCATTTTCCCGCCCATCGGACTCGCCGGCCAGAGCGGCCAGTACACCGTCTACGGCCGCAACCTGGCAGGCGGAAAGCCGGCAGCGGGCGTGATCGTGCACTACAAAACGCTCGAGCAACAGACCGTCAATGTCACTTTGCCCGCCGACGTGGGCCCCACAGAGTCATGGGGCAATCTGATAACTCAGCGCGAACGCCTGCCCTTTGGTATCAACTACCGTGTGAAAGGCCCTCACGGCCAGTCCAACGGGTACACCATCGGCCTGGCCAGTGCTCCGGTCGTGCTGGAGGCCGAGCCCAACAATTCGGCCAGTCCGCAGCCCGTCGACATTCCCTGTGAAATCGCCGGACAGTTCTGGCCGCGCGACGATGCTGACTGGTTCAGCTTTGAAGCGAAGAAAGATGACGTGCTGTGGATCGACGTCACATCCCACCGGCTCGGTCTGCCCACCGATCCGTACGTAGTTATTCAATACGACGGTCTCAAATACGAGAACGTCAACGACAAGCAGGGCACACCGACTGTTTTTACTGTTGTGACCGAAGGTCGCAATCAGACGAATAGCGTTCAGTACCGAAACACGATTGGTGGCAAGTCGTTCCACACGGCGAGCCGCGATCTGACTTACCGGTTCATGGCTCCGCAGGACGGCCGGTATCGAGTGCTGGTCCGCGACCTGTTCAACTCAGGCGATCCTCGCAATGTCTACTGCATGGCAATACGCCGTCCGACTCCCGGTTTTCACTTGGTGGCACTGCCGATGTTCCCCTCGGCGAATGTTGAAAGCCAGGACAAGAACATGGTCAACAAGTCGCACAGCGTTGTGTTGCGCAAGGGCGGTAGCGAAGTGATCGAAGTCCTGGCCTTCAGGCAGGACGGATTCAGCGGCGACATCCACCTGTCGGTCGAAGGGCTGCCGACTGGTGTTTCGCACGCCGTTACGTGGATCGGTCCGGCGCGAACGTCCGCGTCGATCGTGTTATCGGCCACCGCGAATGCCGCCGGTTGGGTTGGCGACGTGCGGATCATCGGCCGCGCGAAAATCGACGGCCGAGACCTCGTTCGCCAGGCAGTTCCCGCCGCCATCATCTGGGAAAACTCCAATCCCCAGCCGTCGCATCATCCTCAGCCGCACTGCCGTATGACCCGCAACTTCACGCTGGCGGTCAGTGACCAGGAGAGCCTGCCGATCCACATTCAGGCCGGCGCCGGTACCGTGCCCGAACAGCCACGAGCCGGTCCATTCCAGATCCCGATCAAGGTCACCCGGCGGGGCGGCTTCAATGGGCAACTGGTGCTCAAGCCATTTGGCCTGCCCACGGGCATCAAGGCGACCGACGTCACCATCCCTGCCGGCGCAAGCGATGCGAAGCTGGAACTCATCGCGCCGGGCAACGGACCGATCGGCACTTACAGCTTCCATTTGCGCACGCAAAACCTGCCGATCCCGTACGCAGGAAATCCTGACGCACTGCAGGCGGCTCAGGAGGACGAGAAACAGATCGAAGAGGCCGTCGCGGATATCAAAAAGTCGATTGTCAATGCGACCACGGCAAAGGCCGACGCCGACAAAGCGGCCGCAGCGGCAAAGACGAAACTTGACGCAGCCGCGACTGCGAACGCCGGTGCGGACGCTGCGAGCGCCGCGTTCGCGGCAGCGCAGGAAAAGCAGGCCACGGCGGCGCAGCGGATCACCGAGCTGAACGAGCGGCTCAAACAGGCGGAACTGGCCCGTACGGAAGCGTCCAAACGGACCGAGGCTGTCAAGAAGGCCGCAGCCCCGCGCGACGTCAACGTCTTTCTGCCCTCAACAACAGCCACCATCCGGATCACGCCCGGCCCGGTGTCGATCGCCGCTGGCCGGGCCGCCGGAGAACTTCCGCGTCTCGGCAAGGTCGAAGTCCCAGTCACGATCAGGCGGCTGTACAACTACAACGGTCCGGTTCAGGTGAACGTCCAGACGCCACCACAACTGCGCAATGTGGTTGCCCCTCAAGTGACAATCGCAGAGGGCCAGATTGAGGCCACGCTGCAACTTTCAGCCAACGTCAACGCCGACCTCGGGGCCTTTCCCGTCACGATCAATGCAATTTCAAATCTGAACGGCCAGAACGTCACCGTCAGTCGACAGATCGAGCTGACCGTGACGGAACGGAAGCCGCCTCAGAACTAGGCTCTGTCCCTAAAGTCGTTGGATCACTGGTTACGGCAGTCAGAAGCCCGGCTTTTTCAATAAGCCGGGCTTCTCATCGGTGTTTAGGGACAGAGCTTAACTTGGACTGATTCAATAATTCGTGTTGAGCCACTAACTCGCAGCATTACCGAGGGGTCAATGTTCGTATCCCTCGCTTACGCATTCGGATAGTAACCCGGCACGATTCAGAACCATTCGGACACTCCGCAAACAGCGAGTTTGATCATGCCCACGGGACTCATCGGATTCGTGCTCGGCGCGATAGTGGCATCTGTTGGTGTGTGCGTATCAGCTTCGACTGCTGCGGAGCAGGAGACCGTCGCCGAAGAAACGGCGTCAAAATCTGACGGCCCGTTTGTTCGACTCGATCCGTCCGCTGTCGCCGGCCCGGGTGCGGCGACGATCTTCGGGACGAAAAACCCAACGTCCGGCAAAGAACCTGAGTTTATCGGTGCAGACAAATTCGCGACGGGCACGGTTCCTGGTACGTCGAGCGATGAACCACCGGTGCACGCACGGGACAATCCGAGCCACACGGCGACTGGCTCGCTCGGCCAGGCAGTTACGGTGGACTTTGGCACGGTGAAGAAGATTCGGCAGTTGTGGATCTACAACGTGGCCCTTGCGGCAATGAAGTATGGCTGGAAAAGCGTGACGATCGAGATGTCAGGCGACAATGTGCCCGTCGATCGAGCGAAATTCTCGCCGACGGCCGGCTCCGCGATAGCGTTTGCTGCCGGTGTCAATGGCCTGCACGGCTACCGCCGGAGTCAGGTGATTTCAGTCAATATCGAAGCGCGGTATCTGAGGTTCACGCCCACATCCAATCAGGGAATGGATGGAACGTCCGTCCGGCTTGCTCACATTCTGGTCTTCGGTGACAGCTCAAGGGTCGGGCCGTCAACTCCGCCCGGACTCAATCCCTCACCGGCAAAGCCGCCGACCAGACCAGAGAAATCGAAACCCGTTCCCCCCCGACCCGCTGCGGAGAAACCGAAACCTGCGCCGACAGATCCACCAAAAGGAAAGCAACCACAGCCTGCAAAACCGCTGCAGGTGGCGAAGGTCGATCGCCCTGCTTCGCCAGAGAGTCTTCCGTTGAAGCCAATAAAAGAGTCGATTCAGATTGCCGACGTGAAACGTACCGGCGCCATCGATTTTCAGTCGGATGTGCTGCCAATCCTCAAACAGAACTGCCTCGCCTGCCACAACGTGACCAAAGCAGAAAGCGACCTGGTGCTGGAAACGCCCGAAACGATTCTCCGGGGTGGAGCCGGAGGACCGGGCGTCGTGTCCGGCTACAGCGCGAAGAGCCGGCTGCTCATTCTGTCGGCACACCAGGACGCGCCGATCATGCCGCCAGAAGAGAACGACGTGGCGGCCCGGCCGCTGACGTCCTCCGAGCTGGGCATCCTCAAGCTGTGGATCGACCAGGGCGCACGCGGCAAGGTCTCGGCCGACGTGGGCGACATCACCTGGTCGGCCATCCCGCCGAACATCCGGACCATCTTTTCCGTCGACATGACCGAGGACGCCGAAGTGGTCGCCGCCAGCTTTGCCAATCGGATCGGTGTTTTTCACGTGCCGACCGGGCAGTTGATCAGCGAGCTGATCGATCCGGCAACGGCCAGGCTGGGCCTCTACCCGAACGGCGTCGCTCATCTGGGCATGGTTCAGGCCGTGGCGTTACATCCCGATGGAAACCTGCTGGCCTCCGGCGGCTACCGCACGGTCAAGTTGTGGAGCCGCCAGGACAATGTCGAGCTGGCGAAGATTCCCGCAGGCGCCGTGCGCAGCGTCATCACCAGCCCTGACCGCCGATGGCTGGTCACCGGCGGCGGTGATGGCGAAATTCGAATCTATGAAACACCAGCCCGACGCGCCAGCGAGGGAGTTCGCGACGATGGTCGGCGTCCCTCGCTTGCGCTTCGGGCTAATATACGAGGACATACGGGCGCGATCTCGGATCTGAAATTCTTTGAGGACTCGGACACGTTCTATTCCGCTTCGGCCGACAAGACCGTGCGGGCCTGGAACACGGCGGACGGCACGCCGCTCTGGAAACTCGTCCTGCCCGAGCCGGTCCGCGCCATGACCATCGGTCGTGACAAGCCATTTCAATCAGTCAACGACGCCGACGGCGAGCAGGTCAAACAGAACAAGCGGATGGCCAACGCTCAAAGCCGCGTGATCGTCAGCGCTGGGGCGGGTAACGATCTGAGCGTCTGGCGGATGCCGGATCGCCTCGGGGAGGGCGAGGCTCCCGCCGAGCCGCCCGATGGCCCGACAAAGGCTGGTACCACCGGCTCAGCGGGGGCTTCGCCCTCCCAGCCTTTGTTCACACTCAGCAAACACACCGGACTGGCGACCAGTCTGATCACGCTGTTTGTCGGCAGCGCCAAGCAGGATGTCGTCGTCTCCGGAAGTGAAGACGGCAATGTGGCGATGTGGGACCTGAGATCGAAGAATCTTTATTACGGTAACCGGATCAGACCGGCCGGCGCCCCAGTGACCTCGCTGGCGGCCGTTCCGAGTTCCCCGCACACGCACTCTCACTTCGTATCCGGGCTGGCCGACGGCTCGGTCAAGCATTGGGACACGAATGCCGAACTGCTCCGCACATGGCACGGCGGAATCACACATCAGCGAACACTGGCCGCCAGACGTCTGGCGATCTCGGCGGCAGAGCAGATTGCGGCCAATCTGAAGATGGATCTCGAAACGGCCGGAAAGGTGATCAAACCCGCCGCCGACGCAATCAAGGCAAACCAGGACAATCTGGACAAGGCCACGAATAGCCTTGCCGAAAAGAAACCCACGTACGACAAAATTCTGGCCGATCGGGCGGCTGCGAAGAAAAAGCACGAGCAGCAGCAGGCCGCGCAGGCAGAGGTTGAAAAGCAACTGCTTGCGGCGCAGCAGGCCGCTCAGAAAGACCCCGCCAGCAAAGAACTGGCCGAGGCTCTCAAGAAAGTCCAGCAGGCGGCGGAGGCCGCACGAACTGCCACCCGTGTTGCGCGGGATGCTCACAGCAGAACCAGGTCACAGGACTCGACGAAGACGGTCAGGGAGTACCTCAACCTTCTCGACAAATCGAAGGATTACACACGGCAGTTGGCAAAGGCCAAAGAGGATCTCAAGAACGCCGAAGCGCTGTTGGTCCGACTTCAGAAAGAGGCTCCAGCCGCGGAAGAGGCTCATAAGAAAACTCAGACCGATCTGGAATCTGCCACGCAGTCGGTGGAAACCGGGGGCGCCCCGATAACGAGCGTCGCTGTCGCAGCGGACGGGCAGACGCTGGCTTTTGCCGACGAGAAGGGAACGACGTACGTCTGGCGGCTGAGCAACCCGTCGGCCGCGATCAACGAATTCACCGGCGCATCGCCAGCAGCGGCCCTCGCGTTTCTGCCCACACCAGGCCGACTCGCAAGCGAGGGGACGGTCGAGGGCAACTCTCCTTCGCTGGCGCGTCGGGCTGGTGTGCTGGCCAGCTTTGCGGCCGATGGGAACGTTGCGCTGCGCAGCATCTGGCCGCAATGGAAGTTCGCGCGCACTCTGGGCGCGGTGGACGACCCGAAGATGTTCGCGGAACGCGTGATGGCCCTGGATTTCAGCCCCGACGGGCGGACTCTCGTCACGGCCAGCGGCGTGCCGACGCGCAACGGTGACCTGAAGTTCTTCAGCGTGCCCGATGGTAAACTCGTGCGGACCATTGCCGCTGCTCACCCGGATATGATCTTCACGGTTAAGCATTCGCACGATGGCCGGCTCATCGCCAGCGGTGGCGGAGACAACTACGTGCGGATCTTTGAGGCAGCCACAGGTAAACCGGTGACGCGGTTCGAGACGGCATCGCATCGGCTTTGTGTGGACTGGCGCGGGGACGACGCTTTTGTCTACTCCAGCGGTATCGGGCGACAAATCCAGTACCACCGAATTGCCGCTGGCACGGATGCGGATCGCAACTATCCCCGGTCCGACGGCCTGCAGGTCGAAGAATTCGGCGCCTTCGCATTTGTCGGTCACCGCCGGGCACTCGCAAGTGTGCCGGTCGCTGGACTCAGCACATCGCCGGCCATCTGGCCAATGACACCTGGCAATTCTCAACGCTTCATTTATCAGCCTCCCGGGCAGCCGAAGGATCACCCGTTCCAGCCGTTTTACGGTCTGGCGGTCACTCCTGACGGCCGGCTCGCCGCTGGCGGACTGGAAGGCGTCCTTTACGTCTGGACGGGGAATCTCAGTCAGCCAAAGCTGTTCACGCTACCCACACGGTACGCGGCTGACACGTCCATGACTGAACAGTGACTTGAGAAAAACCGCTGAGTTGATGAGTCTCAACTTACCAGCGAATACAATCCAACAATCTGTCACGGACGCCTCGGCACATCGCAGCGCGATCAGAAGATGGAGAACTCAATTCAATCGATGTCTGATCCTGAAGCGAGAGCACAACCTCTCAGTGAAAGGCCAGCCGGAACCCATCCGGGTCGGCTTTGGCCGCATACCCTGAAATCGATCGTTGTACATGCAGCGATTATCGCCTTGCTGTTTCAATTGGCAAAAACGCAGACGGGAAGAATCCAGGATCGAGAGCGTGACTTCCTGGTCGAGCAGCAGCAGCAGCGTGAGTTCGAAGAAGAAGAGCAACGGCAGGAAGAAGCTCAGCTGATCCGCGAGGAACTGCGAGACCGATTGGTCGAGCGCTTGGACCAGTTTGCCGCAGGTGAGTTGGAGCTCTCGGACCAGGACTATCTGATGGCGTTGCTGGACGACCTGGTCGACTCCGAATTGAACGGTCACGAGGCGGATCGTTGGACCGATGAGCGATTTGCCCAAGCGGAAAAACGACTCAACAAACTGGCGCTCGACGAATTTCGCCAGAGCCTCGACGGGTTGGCCGAGCAGTTGGTGCTGACGGAACTTGACCGTTACATCAACGAGATTCTGGCTCCAGCGTTCCAGAAACGCTGCCAGAAGGAACTGACCGATCGCACGGGACCCGTGGTGAAAGACGAGGTGGCCCGGACCGTCGGTGATCAGCCAGAAGCTCAGCGACCCTCTTCCGGACGTGGCCTGCTGCGGAAACTCGAGCCGCTGCTTCAAACGACAGTGAAGACCGGCATCGAAGAATGTGCGGCTCCCAACATGGCAGGGCAACTGATGACCAGGGTCAACGCCCAGTTGCAGACTCTGGGCTGGACTGATTTGACAATTACGAAAAACCTCGATGCGACAGTCCGCACCGCCATTACGCAGGCGACCACCGGCTCAAGGAGCCCCAACGTATCCCTGGCATTAGCGCAGGCTCGTGTTGTTTATCAAACCCGCAACAGCGAGCTGAACGAAACGCCGCTCGCTGGCAAGCAGGTTGACACGCTGCATACGCGAATTGCTGCCAGTGCCAGAGAAAGCGTGGAAGCCGCCGCCACGAACATTGTCGCGGACCTTGAACTGTCGGCCGCCGCCAGGTCGCGTCTGGCAAAAATCGATCACGTTTCTCGCGCCCTGGACAGTATGCACGATCGGCCGGGTGTGTTTCGTCTGGGACATTCCACCTGGGAATACAGCGACATGATTGGGGAAGGCGAGGAGGGGGCCGAAGGGTCGTCCGCGTCATCCGGTTCGGCGTCAGGTTTCCCACTTGTGACTGCCGGGAAGCAGACCGGGAAGAGTGCCTCAGAGGGACATCACGGGTCTGGTGATTACGACGGGTATGTCGACCAGGACACTTTCAACCGCTACGCGAGGGTCAACCACGGAGTCTACCGGCTGTATCGAAACTTCGCGGCCGCCCGCGGCGCGGTGACATCCGAGTCGACCGACGTTGCTGCGGGCCTGGCAGCAGTGGCGAAGGCTTCCGTTGCAAGTGCCGATGCCGTTGCCGCGCCGGCCAGGGTGTTTGTAGAAGACCGCACCGCGCGACCTTCGCCACCGCCGAATGACCAGCAGCGTCGCCTGCCCAAACCGCCGTTCAAGACACTGGCAACCGGTGCGGCTCAATTTCAACGCACACCTTTGGTCATCGATGGAGATTTGAGCGATTGGAAGAAGCTTCGCCACCCCTTGCGCATGCGTTGGACTTTCAGCGGCCAGCGGCTGGAAGACGGGGTCACCATGCATGTTCGCTGGTCGCAGGCCGGGTTCTTCTTTGCCTATCGCGTTGATGGTAAGACAAAGATTGAACCCAATCTCAAAACGCAATGGGAAGGTGACTGTTTTGAAGTCTGGTTCGACATCGACAATCTGCGTAAGCAGGTCATGGAAAACAGTCCCAATACTCAGCAGTTCTGTTTGATGCCGTTTGGGTTCACTGGCAACCGGGACCACACATTTGTGGAGATCGGCCGCGGGTTTCGAGGCATGAAACTCTACGAAGCGTACCTGGAGACCGAAACCGATACGGCCAAAGCTCGTGGCAAGGCCGTCGGTCGTGTGGAGGGGGACGGATACGTCGTTGAAGGGTTCATCCATCGCAAGACGCTGGCAAAACCGAGACTCAAAGCTGGCATGTATCTGGGCATGAATGTCTCGATCAATATGTCCTACGAAAAATCGATCTCGCAACAGTGGTCGCTGCCCAAGGCCCTGCAGACTTTCAACAAACCGGACACATGGGGCGATTTATTGCTGCTTGGTACGGATGCCACCGTGCGTTTCGTTGATCCAACTGCCGCCGGACAGCCGCCTGAGGCCCTCATCGCCGGTCAGCCATTGAGCGTTGAGGTCACTGACCACGATCAGAATCAGAACTCCGCTGTGCGCGACAAGGTGCTGGCGGTCGTGCAGGTGAAAGGCAGCCGCTCGTACCTGTACCTGATTCTGCACGAAACGAGTTCTGACAGCGGTGTCTTTCGCGGTTCCTTCAATACGCAGCCATATTATCTTCCCTCGCACGAAAACACGTTGAACGTCAGAGACGGCCAGCCAATCGTGTTGACCTACCGGGACGCGCAAAGCTCCCATGGAGAGCGTGACCGGGCCGTCAGCGTAGAGTCGGACGTGGGGATTCCCATCTATCGGTTGGACCAGGAATGAGTGTCGACTCCTGGCAGATGTCCGCGCAGCCGACGTTGATAGAAGGCCGCAGCGTGCACGATAGAATCCGTAGCTTGAGTAGAAACGAACACGGCGGAACGGAGCAATAGACAGCCATGCTTCTTGCTGCACGATCAGTCCTGACCAGCCACCTGGCCGAACTGTATGCGATCCCCATGATT
>CAYSJO010000205.1:0-13396 GCA_964431285.1 uncultured Planctomycetaceae bacterium | reverse complement strand
GAGGTCGAGCAAACCGTGCTGACGGGCGGCGACCCAGGCCGCCTGGTCCTGTCGGACGAAGACGGAGCGACGTTACCAGGACCATTAGGCAGTGGAACGCTCACGATTGGCGAGGTCTCTCGACCGGTCGTCGCCCGCGCCGTGAACGACGGTGATGACCGGCAATGGCAGATCGCCACGGCTGCCGTCGCCAGCCAGAAGACTAAGTTGAAGGACAAGATTCCGTCGCCGGGATGCATGAAGATGCAGTCTTCGATGGGTCAGCAGCGACCGGCCTTTCCAATTCATGTCCAACCCACCGAACTGGATCCCGGGACCGACAGTCGTCGCCAGCTGACATATCAGCAGGCGATCGAATCGCTTGCGGATCTGCTGCTCAAGCATCGGCCTCCGTTCGGTCGCACGCTGCTCTACGCCTGTGGCCAGATCGACTACTTCACGATCTTCGCCTTCCAGGAAGTCTTCAGACTGTTGGGTGTCCGCAACCTGGCCGGCAATGCTGAGCATTGTTTAAACGCTGGGGCCGTCCACAACGAGATTCTGACCGGACAGGAAGGCCCCTTTCTGACGCTTGAAACCGTGCTTCAGGGACAGGACCGATTCTTCCTGTTCAACGGCTGGAATGGACTGGTGTCGCACCCGCCCGTATTCGGGCAGTTGATGAAGTACCCGGAATTCGACGGCTATCTGATTGAAACTGTCGTGACGGAGTCTGCTCTTGCCTTCGCGAAGAAACACGGCGAGGAGCGACTCCTGCTGGTGCGGTCGGGATCAGACCCGCAACTGGCGCTCGCAGTAGCTCACCAGATATTGACCCGCTTCCCTGGCGCGGTTGAGCAGCGGTTCATTGGTCAGTATGCAGACCAGGCATCCTTTGACAACTTCCGTGAGATTTCGCTGACTGATGAATACGACGTCGAAGCGACCGCGCAACGGATCGCGCCGGAGCCGGAACTGAGCAACCGCCTGGCAACCGGTATCCGCGACATCGCGGCGAAGCTGGCGGCGGAACAAACAGTGCCCATCAACATCCCGTCGGTTGGGCTGTCGCAGACAAAAGGTGCCGTGGCTCATTGCCTGTGGGGCAGTGTGCTGGCCATGGTTGGCAAATACGGACTGAACGCGGACGGCTCTGTTGCTGGTGGCACGCTTCGAATTCCCGGTCAGATTAATGCACAGACCGAAGTGCAGGGTCTGTCACGGGGGTTCTTCATGGGACGCGTACGGATGACTGAAGAAGGCATCCGAGAAGCCACGAGCCGAATGGGCCTGCCTGATGATGCCTATCAGACGGCCCTCGACGACACAGCTCGCACAGCACTTGATTATTCCGATCCCACCGACGAACCGGAGTTGTTCGTGTGTTTTGGGACGCAGTTCGAAAGCAACATGCTGGGCCGGCGTCGCTGGATCGATAAATTGACGTCACCCGGAACGCAGTTGGTTGTCGTTGATCCGATCCCCGATCCGTTTACGGTCCAGCACGCCGACCTGATCGTGCCTTCGCCGCCGCACGCGGCCTCGGCCAAGCTGTACCAGAACGGCGAATGGCGGATCACTCTGTCAGTTCCGACAGTTCAGGCACCGCGCGAGACGCGGACTGACGCGACGATTGTCTACGACGTGATGGCGGAAATCTCGCAGCGCATACGTAGAGATGCGGCTCTGCGCGAACGGCATCCAGATCTCGCCAGGCATTCGGAGTACATGCAGCGACGTTTTGAATCGCCCGAGAACGGTGGAGAACTGCAACGTGTTGGCGGTGAGGTCAGCCGTCCGCAGTTGTGGCAACGAATTCAGGATTACCTGACCGGACCGGACGGTTGTCTCGGTCCCCTCTACTGTCGTCCCGAGATGGCCGACGGGCGACCGATCAAATGGCACGAAATTGTTGAGTCGGGCCAGATCATTTACGGCGGAGTCGGAACGACGCGCTACCGCCTGAATTATGATGACCCGGGCCACGTTCCGTTTCGTGACATTTTTCGCCGGCCGGGACTGTTTCGCTTTTTCGCACCAACCGATCAGGATGTCAGCCTTGTGGATGGTGTCACGCTGATTTCAGGACGCTCATCTCTGTCAGAGGACAGAAAGCGAATTCGCTTTGCGGTCGCGACTTTCAATTCCGGAAAAGCGACGCCCATCGTCGACCTGCCGGACGAGAACCCCATTTACGTTTCACTGCAACTGGCAACACAACTGGGAATCGAAGAAGGCGACCACGTTCGCGTGACCGGCGTGGACTCGGGTTGTTCGCTGATGTTGAAGGCCGTACCAACCGAACGTGTGAAAGGTGATGCCGTCTACGTCAGTTTCCACAAGACTCGTGCGGAGATAGAAGACGGCGTCTACTTGAACGATCTAACGTCGCATGTCGGCCGTTGCCCATACACAGCGCAATCGAATTTCAAACTGACGAAAGTCACACTGGAACCTGTGCGATGATTGCCATTTCCGAAACCCATCGAGTTCTCGTGGTCGATGACGAACCGGACGTGTTCGCCATCTCGAAGCTCAGTCTGCGGAAACTTCGCTACAAAGATCGCCCGGTCGAACTAGTGCATTGTTCGAGCGGAAGCGAGGCGATCGCTCTGATGCGAGAGCATCCCGAAACGGCCGTCATCCTGCTGGATGTGGTCATGGAATCAGATTCGGCGGGTCTCGATGCATGCAGGACGATCCGCGAGGAACTCGGCAACCGGCTCGTTCGAGTTCTACTGCGGACGGGTCAGCCAGGTGTTGCACCGGAAAAGAAGGCGATCGATGACTACGACATCGACGGTTACTTATTGAAGACGGAGCTGACATCGACGCGGCTGTACGCGGCCGTCCGCACGGCCATCAAAGCTCACGAAGAACTTGTCGAACTGGAGCGTCATCGCGAGTTGCTGAAGTTCGTACATGAATCAGCCTGCCAGCTGCATGCCTTCGACACTGTCGATTTTGCCCTGCAGAAAATCCTGGCTGCAGCCGCAATGATTACTTCTTCCCCTTTGGCGGTGCTTTCGCTGCAGACGTTTGATGAAGTGGGTGATCCCCGGCAGTGCCTGCTGCACCTCTCTGAGGATGAGACAGCCGCTGATCGAGCTGCTGCCATTGCTGAGCAGGTTCAGGCGGATGCGGTCATTGGCACGACCCGCGAGCTGATCGACTGGGGCGAAGGTCTGCTGATTCCGCTGGTGCTGCACCGCGAGCTCGGCAATGGATGGGTCTACCTTGATGGGCAGTTCGACTTGTTTGTCAGGCTTGTGCTACCCGTTCTGGCCGCCCACGCCGGCAATGCACTTTATGCCGCCGTTGCTCAGCGCATCCTCGAAGAGCGTGAGGGACCGTTCTACAGTTCGATGGGTGTCTGACCCGCTCGTGTCATCATCCTCAAGCACACGTCAGGAGAGTAGGTCGTGAGTGACCGCGCCAACGCCAACCGTGCTCTGATTCTCAGCACGGCTGCCTTCTCGATCTGTTTTTCCGCCTGGCTGATTTATGGAGTGTTGCTCACATGGCTGACCGGCAATCAGGTCTTTCAGTTCGACAAAGGCCAGATCGGCTGGCTGATTGGCGTGCCGGTCCTGACCGGCTCCATTCTGCGGCTGCCCGTTGGAATTCTGACGGATCGTTATGGCGGTCGGACCGTGATGACATTGCTGATGTTGTTTTCGGCCGTGCCCATGTTTCTCCTCTCATTTGTGAACAGCTACTGGGGGTTCCTGGTCGCGGGTCTGGGTTTCGGAGTCACGGGAGCCAGCTTTGCAGCGGGCATCGCATACGTCTCGGTGTGGTTTTCGAAAGAGCGGATTGGAACGGCGCTGGGCATCTTCGGAATGGGCAATGCCGGTGCAGCCCTGACCAGCATCTGCGGACCTCCGTTACTGGCGTGGCTGACCGACGGCGGCTCAAACCTGGAGGGTTGGCGAAACTTTCCACGGCTGTATGCCGGTTTGCTGGTGGTGACCGCCGTTGTCTTCTTTCTACTCGTGTCGGACCGCCGACCGGAGATCCGAGCCGGACTGACCATGTCTCAGCGCCTCGCACCGCTCAAGAGCATGCGTGTCTGGCGGTTCGGGTTGTATTACTTTCTGGTCTTCGGCGGATTCGTCGCACTGGCTCAATGGCTGATCCCGTATTACGTCAATATGTACCAGACCTCGATCGCCACCGCCGGAATCCTCGCCGCTGTGTTCAGTCTGCCCTCGGGAGTGATCCGTGCACTGGGAGGTTGGATGTCGGATCGTTGGGGAGCCCGATCGATCATGTACTTCGTCTTCGGATTGATTGCTCTGTGCTGCACTCTGCTCATCGTTCCGCGGATGACGATTCACTCGCCCGGACAGGGCGTCATGGCAAAGGCTGAGGGCATCGTCACTGCCGTATCGGAAGACTCGATCACCATCGACGACACGGCTTATCCGCTGGCTCGTCAACCCGACGAATCGTCGGACGAAGACGACTCATCGTTCCTGTTCCTGCCACGCATGGCAAACTGGCACGAGCCCGTTGTCGAAGTGGGCCAGACAGTCAAACGCCGTCAGTTGCTGGCTGGCGGCGTGACGCGCATTTACTTCCAGGCGAACATCGGAGTCTTCACGTTTCTCGTGTTTATCGTGGGCATGGTGATGGGTATCGGCAAAGCGGCCGTCTACAAACACATACCCGTGTACTTTCCGGATTCCGTTGGAGTCACCGGTGGCATGGTGGGAGTCATCGGCGGGCTGGGCGGCGTCGCTTGCCCCATCATCTTCGGGTTACTGCTGGAATGGACCGGTTTGTGGACCACGTGCTGGATGTTCCTTGCGGTGTTTTCCACAGCTTGCCTGATCTGGATGCACGTGGTCGTGCAACGAATGATCTCAGACCGTGCCCCGGAACTCGCTCAGCAGTTTGAAAACTGACCCCTGCAGGATGTTGTCCTCCGATCATGTGTCGTTGGGCGAAAGGACCGAAATGGACCTGTCGGCTGTTCTGAAACGTCTGCCGTTTTTCAGTAATCTGACGGACGATCACCTTGCGAAGCTGGTGTCGATCGCCGGGTCTCATAGCGTGCCGGGTGACACGACCGTATTCCGCCAGGGCGACCCTCCGGATGGCATGTACGTGGTACTAAGTGGGAGCCTGCGAGTCTTCATGACGGCCGACGGTCAGGAAGCAGAACTCGCAACGCTCGCGGCCGGTGACTTCTTCGGAGAAATGGCGCTGCTGGACGGTCAACCGCGCTCGGCTTCCGTGCAGTCTCTTGAGAACTGCTCGCTGCTCCTGATGGAACGTGGCCATTTCCTCGAACTGTTAAAATCGTCATCCACACTGTTGGAAGACGTGCTCGCCGACCTGAGTCGTCGCACGCGCGGAACTCAGGAAAAGTTCTACTATGAAATGCTGGAACGGCAGCAGACCGAATCACGGATGGAAATCGAGCGTCAGAAATCGCTGTCGCAGATGGTGGCTGGCGTTGCTCATGAAATCAACACGCCGTTGGGCATCGTCAACTCCTCGGCCAGCCTGATGGCAGAACTGGCCAGCGACGATTCCCTGTCCACGGACCTGAGTGACGATGCTCGAATGACACTGGAGGATATTCAGGAATCCGCACGGCTGATGCAGACCAACATCGCCCGCGCCAGCACTTTGATTCAACGGTTTAAGAAACTGTCGTTCCATCACGCCACCGAAGTTCGCGAGACGGTCTCTCTGGTCGAGTACGTTGAGGAAACTGTTGAGTTGTTTGCCATCGAAGCCAGGCAGAATTCGGTCACGATCGAATTCCTGCATGAACTCTCCGGAGACCCGGAGTGGGATGGATTTCCCGGTTTCCTGTCTCAAATCCTGCTCAATCTGCTGACAAATGCCGTTCGCCATGCCTGGCCCGACGGCCAGGGCGGAAAGCTGGAAGTTCACTTGAGCGACACTGACACCGGCGGGACGCGCATGTTCCGGATCACCGTGCGTGACTTTGGCCAGGGTATCCCGCAGGAGAACCTGTCACGGATTTTTGATCCGTTCTTCACGACTGGTCGCGAGCAGGGTGGGACCGGTCTGGGACTGTCAATCGTCTATAACCTGGTCCGCGATTCGCTCGGCGGTTCGATCGAGGTGGAATCAGAACCCGGGCGAACAGAATTTACTCTGGCAATTCCAGCGGTGGCTCCTGAGCCATCCTGAATCATTCGGCGTTTTGTAGATCGGATAGATCAAGGTGAGCTCGGAGAAACTGACGATTGCCACCTGCCGAAGATGATGAAGCACTGCGGACATTCATCTTCAGGTGACGATCAGCGAGCTGTGATTGTGAAACGTCCATCAAGGAGTGTCGATTTTCCGAATCCGCTACTTGTTTTGGGGGCATAGACACGGTCCGGAAATGCGACTCCGCTGTTCATCTATTGAACATGCGACCACATCGCACGGGCCAGGTGGTCCTGTATCGACTCACCGTCTTTCGTCTCAAACTGTTGCGTTTGCGTGTTCCGGACCGTGGTCGGCGCGCCCTCCCAGATGGTCTGCCCATTTGCAACCAGTTTCACGCTGAAGACCAGTTCCTGTTCAGACACTTGAGTTTCTACCGCATCGGCTGGTCGCCGACCAAGAAGCAGGAACGGAGAACCTCTGTCCTTTGTCGTGATATAGGTTTCCGTTTTTCCCGTGCTGTTGAGTGACAGCGAGGCGACTGCGGTGAAGTTCGCGTTGCCCGCGAATTTGAGACCGGACCTTTCCAATCGTTCTGCCAGCTTGCCTGTCAGGGTGGACTGGAGGTTCGGGCGATTCGGTGGCGTCGCGGAGACATTTGCCTGAACGGAGACCGTCGACCCCGGCTCCATCAGCATGTTCACCTTCAGGTTCGCCTGGCTGAGCCTGTTGATCACTCCGGAATCAGGCAGCGTCCACGCGGCGAGAGTCGTCGGACTGCCGGTTCGCAATCCTGTATCGGCGGTCCAGAGTCGTGTATCCGGAGAGACTTGCGCGGACACTGCGAGGCCCATCTGGTACTTCCAGACCACCAGCTGTTTTGTCAGGTCAATCAGCGAACCATCGAGCATCATGATGTGACTGTCGCCCATCCAGCGCAGCGCCATCGGTGGTTTCGGAATCGGAAAACGGGTCGTGACGGTACCGCTTTTCCATTCCACAATTGAAAGATGTTTGCCGCTGTTGTGTTGATCGGACATCGCCAGCCGATTGCCATCGGGATGAACTGCAATGCTGTCAATCGCACTGTTGACTGACAGGCTGCCCAGTTGTTCGCCGGTCAGACTGTCGAAAGCATTGACCGACCTGTTTGTTGATCCGCAAATCAGGTACTTGCGTCCCGGGCTCAGTGCATGCGGTCTCGGTCGCGGGATCAGATAGACGGCCTGGCATTCGGGCAGCTTCCACAGAACGGCGGCCTCGCTCGACGCCGTCAGGACGTGGTTGCCGTCAACAAACACTGCTGAGTGGATCCGCCGCACGCCACGGCTCATAAAGCGTCGTAATTCGTCCGATTCCGGCCATTTGGCAATCGCCGGTTTCCAGCCGACCACGTGTTTCTGTGAATCGAGGTCCCACACATCCAGTCGGTGATCAGACTGTCCGCCTCGCGTGATGACCCGCGTCCCGTCAGGACTGATAGCGAGGGCGGCGCATTGGAAGTCGAGCCCCAGAGTGGAGCTTCGCTGGCCGTTCGTGAGATCAATCACGTCGATGGAAGAGAGGTTTCCAGTCGCTCCCGACGGTCGCGACATCTGATCCGCACCGCAGTGGAGCGCCGCTCTCGCCACATCACCGGCAATCAGAAGGCGAGTCCGGCCTCCACGAACGTCACCAGACGACTGGGTCTTAACTGGCTGCTTCAGGAGAGAAGTGTGCGGCGAGGTCGCCGGGTCAGGATCGAGTGTCCATGTTCCGACACCTGATTCGGATGCAATCTTCACCTGGTCGGTAACTGGATTCGTCAGCGCCGACATGGACAAGACGGTCATCAAAGTCGTCGGCATGACTTGCCCTGGCTGACAACTCAAGGCCGAGACGGCCATTAAAACAGCACCGCGCGTGCTGGCAGCCAAAGCAGACTACGAAACGGGTCAGGCAACAATCGGTACAGAGGCGGGGACACAACTTCCGTCCGATGCGATCTTCGCGGCGCTGGAATCAATTGGCTATAGCGGCAAGCTGATCGAAGACGCCCTGTGATGCGATCAGTCGCCGGCGAGATGATGTTTCGAATCGACCGGTCGAATCATGACATTGGCGATCAGGGCGATGAACAGCAGACACGCCATCAGGTACATGGTTGAGTTGTACAGCGAACTGGACGGATCGACGGCGCCGGGCGGTGCGATTTCCATCAGCCGGCCGATCGTCACGGTCTTCTGTGTCACAAGTGTGTCGAGTTGATCGATAGAGGCACCGAACGCTTCCTTGAAACGCGCGGGATCAATCGTCTGAGCCAGTCGATCGATGGCGTTTCGCATGGCACGCTCGCGCAGTGTAGTAATGGCAAGCGGACCGAGGACTCCCGCGGTACTCCAGGCGGTCAACAGTCGGCCATGGATTCCACCGACGAATTTCGCACCAAACAGATCGGCAAGATAAGCAGGAATCGTTGCGAACCCACCACCGTACATCGTGAAGATCATCATCGTCGCAGCATAAAACACAACGAGCCATGTCACGGCGGGCGACGCGCTGACACGGTCCGAGGTCCAGGGAATTGACAGGTACAACATGATCCCGAGAACAAAGAAGATCGTGTACGTCGTTTTGCGGCCGAGCGTGTCCGACGCGCTGGCCCAGAAGAAGCGGCCGACCATATTGAACACGCTGATCATCAGCACGTAGGTCGCGGCGAACTGTCCGTCGACAATGTCGGGCAATGTAGTCGCGAAGATTTCAGTCATCATTGTCTTCGCCACGCCCAGGACACCGATCCCGGCCGTGACATTGAAACACAGCACGATCCACACAAGGTAGAACTGACGCGTCCGCAGTGCCTGGTCGATGTCGACATTGTGGGCGCTGATCATCATCTTCGACGACTGAACTTCATCGGGGGGAGTCCAGCCTTCCGGTTTCCAACCCTCGGCAGGAATGCGATACGAAAACGAAGCGATCAACATCACGATGAAGTACAGGCCGCCAAGAACCAGAAAGGTCTCAGCCACGCCGACGCTGCCCGTTCCGGTGACGTACACGCCTTCCGGCCCGGACATGATCATGCCGGCAACGTCGTTCGCTCCGACAACAACAACTTCCCGTAACTGCCCGGCCACTTCGGCAAAGCGTTTTCCGCCTTCTGTCGTCAGCGACACTTCGTTGATCGAGCCGAGATAATCCGGGGCCCGGTAGAACGTTTGAATTAGAAAATCCTTCAACGGCGCACCAATCATGGCTCCGCCACCGAAGCCCATGATTGCCATGCCGGCGGCCATCCCGCGACGATCGGGGAACCATCGAATCAGCGTGCTGACCGGCGAAACGTAACCCAGTCCAAGGCCGCACCCACCAATGACACCGTAGCCGAGATAAACCAGCCAGAGCTGGTGAAGATAAATTCCCGCACCACCGATCAGAAATCCGCCACCCCAGCAAAGGGCCGCGACTGTTCCGACCATTCGCGGGCCAACCTTCTCCAGCCATCGTCCGGCCAGCGCTGCTGCGAGTCCCAGAAACACAATCGCGACGGTGAAGATCCAGACGACTTCTTTCAAGCTCCAATCACTGGCCGCACTAGCAACAACACCTTCAGTCATCGTTAGCGGAGGATTGAATATGCTCCACGCGTAGACGGACCCAATGCACAGGTGAATCGCGACGGACGCTGGTGGGACCTTCCAGCGATTAAATCCCGGTTCCGCAACAATGCGTTCCTTGGCCAGCAGTTCGAGCATTGCGGGAGAATTCCTTTTGCCACGTTGTGCAGACGAATGGAGGTCGGGCGAGAATAGTGATCCAAAGACTGACTCGTCGAGCCTCGTGAAGTGCCACGTCCGGACGACGAGATGTAAATCCGGAATTGAAGTGGCGTTACATTCGCGGAGTGAACGGCGACAATCTAAGTATGACTCTGGTTCCATTCGATTGAGTTCCTGATACGACCATGCAGCCAACACGCCATCTGATGAACGACGGACGCAGGGGAATCCTGACGTTCCTCCTGCTAGTTGGGTGCTACCTGCCTGCGTGGTCTCAGGATGAGACGCCCTTCAGTCGTGAGTCACTCCTGAAGCACTTCGATCTGAACCGGAATTCCCGGCTCGACCTGGATGAACGGTCCGTACTGCGTGCTATGTACGGTGGCATCGATGTCCCGCTCCTTCCTGCCGAACCGTACGACTACGAGCACACCCGAATCCCGCGTCACATCAAACAGGCTGAACTCGACAAACTGGATAGCGCTCCGGCGGAAAACGCGATTACCGATGCCGGGGCCACGCTCGGACGCGGTCTGTCTTACGACCGGCATCTTTCGCGGAACGACTCAACTTCGTGCGCATCGTGCCATCAGCAGAAAGCGGGATTCAGCGATCCACGACGTTTCAGTCAAGGTTTCGACGGTGGTCGCACTGCCCGAAACTCAATGGGACTCGTGAATCTACGGTACTCAAACATTGAAGAGCTGGAAGCAGGGCTGTTCTGGGACGAACGAGCAGCGAGGCTGGAGGAGCAGGTTCTGATGCCCATTCAGGACAAGCTCGAAATGGGCATGAAGCTGGCACACCTTGAGAAGAGGCTCGCGAAGTTGCCGTACTACCCAGAGTTGTTTCAGGCCGCCTTCGGTTCGACCGAAGGCACGAGTCGGATGATTTCACGGGCATTGGCACAGTTTGTTCGTTCCATCGTGTCCTTCAATTCGAAGTTCGACCGCTCTGTAGCGCGTTCCGCCGGCAGCAAGACGAAAATGGATTCTGAATTGAACGAGATTGAGCAGCGGGACAGAACGCTGTTCATGGTGGGCGTTGGTGGAGTCAACGAATTCGCCTGCATGATGTGTCACGTGCCTCCAACGTTCAATATGGACGTGTCACACAACATCGGGCTGGATGACAGGTATCAGGACCGTGGACTCGGGGCACTCGACCGAGAGTCAAATGACCCGTTCACTCCATCGAACGACGGCAAGTCCAAGGCACCGTCATTGCGAAACGTTGCTCTGACAGCACCATATATGCACGATGGCCGCTTCAAGTCGCTGGAAGAGGTTGTCGAACATTACAGTGATGGAGTTCACCCGCATCCGAACTTGACGCTGGCCTTTGCGAAACGAAACGACAACACAAGAGCAACGTCCGGGTTTTGTCTCACGAAACAGCAAAAGGCGGCACTCGTGGCGTTTTTGAAGACGCTGACGGACGAGGACTTAGTCAACGAACCGCGGTTTTCAGATCCATTCGTCCGCGCAGAGAAGTAAGGCTGACGTTACTCCGGGAGAATGACATGTCCAAAACATTGGCGGCGTTTGCTGGAATACTCGTGTGTGTGATGGCGAGCCAGTCATATGAGCACCACGCCTGAGCGTCCGAAGAGGTGGTGAAGCAATACAAAGCGCTGGTGGACCAGTACGAGGAAGACGCGACGCGAGAGAAGTTGCCAGTAGCTTCATCAGGTTGGCCGAACAGAATCCGAAAAGCCCTGTGGCGGTCGAATCTCTGGTCTGGGTCGTCGTCCACGTCCGGCGGGGAAAGGACCTCGCGCAGGCGATCACACTGCTTGCAAAAAACTATCCGCTGAGCGAAGGACTCGAATCGGTGTGCCAGAAGCTGCCCTTTCGACCGTCGCCAGCGTCGGAAGCGTTGCTGCGGTCACTTACGAAAAGTCCGCACGAAGCCATCCTCGCAGGCCAGCTTCCATCTGGCAGTCTATCTGCAGGTGCAACTCGGCCTGATTGAAGCGATCAAACAGGAAGCGGCGAACCAACGGCAGTTCGAACAGTTCTACGGGAAGGAATTCACCGAGCATCTCCTCGAACTCGACACTGCCGCATCGGTGAAAGAGACAGAGGCAATCTATGAAGACGTTGCCCGGTTGTTCTCCGACGTGTCGGTCGATGATTCAACGATGGGTGAAATCGCCGAACGGCAACTGTATGCCATTCGAAAACTGTCCGTCGGCCGAACTGCTCCCGAGATTACCGGTCAGGATGTCGACGGTAAGACGTTCAAGCTGTCGGACTATCGTGGCAAGGTCGTGCTGCTGGACTTCTGGGGTCATTGGTGAGGCCCTTGCCGGGCCTGCTACCCACACGAGCGGTCGCTCGTGAAACGCATGGCCGGACGGCCGTTTGTACTGTTGGGAGTGAACACCGACGGGGACCGACAAGAGATCAAGTCTGTCATCGCAAAAAAGAATCTGAACTGGCGCAGTTGGTGGGACGGAGGCAGCACGAAAGGGCCCATCGTCACGCAATGGCAAATCGGCAACTGGCCGACCCTGTACGTGATCGATGACAAAGGCGTGATCCGGTACATCGAGAGTCAGGGCGGCGGCGTCGATGCTGAGCCACTGGACGCTGCGGTCGAGAAACTGGTCGGGTCTATCGAAACAACACAGAGTAAGTTCGACTAGAACAAAACGCCTCTAAGGTGGCCGGGAGATGAGTGGCCGGCTGTGTATCCTGTCCTGCCCTCGGCCGGGAATCGTCGAAGACTGGCAAGCCGAGCGTTGATCCATCAGAAGTGTTTGTGCAGAGGACGGGTTTATCGAACCGTTTCGGTCTGGTGATCAATTAGTCCTCGAGCGTTAGCATGGCAACGCAATTCGCCCGGAGTCCGATCGTTGGATGTCCTGGTGAGCGATGGGTTTGACGACTGCACTCTTCTGGATGTGTTGATGACGTCGAGTTTGACTTGTCTGCATGGCCACTCTCTGGATACCCCGGTCGAGTCGCCAGACTCTTCCGAGCTGGCGTGTCCTTTGTGCGGTGCGGACATCAGAGAAACCAGCAGCAAGGAAACGGAATCGGCAGGCGCGCTGGCGCTGACCGTCGTGCCCACATCCGAACGGAATGCGGAACCGGGTCAGCTTGCTTCACAGCTTCTGTCGGACAATGACGCTGACTCAGGTGCGTCGAGCGGCTCAGTGAGTGAGGGTGAGTCGGCCGACAGCTTTGCTCCGACGACCGATTTCGTACCTGCTGACGTACAGGCCGGAACGGAGATGCGACCCGTCCCTGCCGAAACAGAAGCGGGACGAGAAGAAAAAGCGATCACGTCGCCGGAAGAAGGACTGCAAGACGCCCAGTCTGGCTGGTCTGGAGGTCATGGAAGAACTCGGCCGTGGCGGAATGGCTTGAGGTGCTTCGTATTTTTCGGACAGTCGAGATTCTTAAATTGGACGGATGAAGGAGAGTCATCCGATGTCCAAGAGGCGAAACGAAGAGTCCGGAAAGGCGCGTCGGCAGTACACGCAGGAATTCAAGGAAGAGGCGGTG
>CAYSJO010000204.1:0-13879 GCA_964431285.1 uncultured Planctomycetaceae bacterium | reverse complement strand
GTCTTCCTTTTGGTGCGTTGGTCGGTTCGCCTTCGCCGGCGTCGTCTCTTCGGGTGCGCGTTCTTCCGCCTCCTGTTCCCTCTCTCTTTCTGCCGGGCGCCGCGCGGGGGGCCTCCCCCCCCCGACAACCTGGAAGAAAACTTCCGCCGACTTGACCAGAACGGCGATGGATCCGTCAGCAAGGAAGAGGCACCCAACCGTCTGAAAGAGAACTTCTCGCGTGTCGATTCGAATGGTGACGGCAAAGTCACAATCGAGGAGCTGCGCAAGATCGTCGACCGCGCTCGAAACGGTGACCGCAAGAAGTCGGATCGGTAACGACCGACGCTGTGTTGGCTTGGCTTTGACGACAAAAGCCCGCACTCACCTGGTGAGTGCGGGCTTTCTCGATCATAGATCGACTCGGACTCTGTCCCTGCAAGGCAGAGTTCGTTCAATCAACGCGGGCCCTCACTCGTATGTCGGAATCCCACCATGGGGCGGAATCACGATTATGCACCGGACTGAACCGGTGATTGTCTCGGCTGAGTGTACAACTCCGGCAGTTCAGGGCTGCACAGATTCGGGAGTCGACGTATCGGTACCCTGCGGCACTTCGGTCGCTTCCGGGGCTTCCGCTTCTTTTCGCTTGATGGCCTCGTACACTTCGCGGCGATGGACGCTGATCTCGCGAGGGGCTTCAATGCCCAGGCGGACTTTGTCTCCGCGAATCTCGACAACCATGATGGAGATGTTGTCTCCAATGACAATCTTTTCGTCTTTCTTCCGGCTGAGTACGAGCATCGTCCTGGTTCCTGCCTTGGGGTGAATGGCCCGTTTCCCACGGACCAGCGTCTGAATGCCCGGCTCCACTCCGGAACGCGGTAGCAATTCAGTCACACCCTCAGCCTATACCTTGGATGCTCAGGTGGCGTGACTTTCAAGGCAACCAGTGACAAACCGTCAAGTTTGTATGCAGGCCAAGCTGGAACTAACGATTGTGCGCATCGAACGGGCCAGCGCGACGGATGCCTGTGCGTTTTATCCTCGGAACAGGAAGCGGTACGCGACCGCGATGATGCCACCCAGCACTGTGGCCATGCCGACAAGTCGGCCCAGCAGATACGCGCCACCCCGGCTACGCGACTGGAAACCGGGCGACCGGGAGTTGTAAGCGCTGCCTCCGCCAATCCCTGGACTTGACGAATCCTGACCCGAACAGTTCGGACACTGCGACATGATCTCGTTTTGTTCGGTCCATCGGTGACCACAGCGATGACACCGGAATTCATACGTGTCTTTGCAGTTGGGACACTGAGCCACCGGCAGATTGGACGTCCATTGATGGCTGCAACGGTCACACTGGAATTCGTACCGGGACGATCCCATCCCCATACCAGTTGTAGATTCCGGACCGGCCGCCGATGTCATTGCCGTACGGCGTCCCCCCAGGAAATGAGGATGGGGATGGATTTGGTGCTGGCGCAGTCGCAGCACGAGCATCCGCCGCATCAGAGCGGCATTTCAGCTCATCGCCGACCCATTGCTGATCCCCCTGTGAGACTGCATGGAACGGAAATGTGTGTTCTTCATCATCGAAACTGAGAATCAAATCGGCAGAGGCCCGGCGCACGAATTTCGCAGCAAGCTGCTCACCTTTGCGATCAGTCCACGTACGGTAACCGCCCCGTCTTTGCTCCTCAGTCATGTCCGCTGAATTCGGTGGGAACACATCACGCTCCCAGTCAGCCTTGATGACGTCCTTTACGTAGTCCAGATCCGCTCGAACAAGATTCACCATCGCAAATGGCTGCGACCGTCCGCTTGCGCCACGGAGTTGCAGATGCGCTGGCGCGACAAGACGCTCGAAACTCGCGGTCACCTTGCGGTCCAGCAGGTCAGTCCATTCCCGAGGGGATTCGGGCTGCAGCAGCGGCGGCGATGGGACCTGCAGTCCATAGACTTCGGTCGGCGTATCAGTATCCGGCGCCCCAGGCACCGAAGACACGCGGCGAACCGATGGTACCGACTGCATCAGTTCAGCCAGCTTCTGCTGCTGCCGCCGTTTCACAAGCTGTTCGCGGATGTAGTCGCGACCATCGAGGGAGAAATCCGTCAGCGCAAATGGTTGCCGCTTGCTGCCGACCTTGAGCACGACTCTGCCGTCTATCACTCCCGTGAATTCGGCCCGCATCGTGTTGCCCGATTGATCCGTCCATTGCCTCGATTCTCCCAGGCTGATGGAAGCTGGTCCCAGCATCAACGTGGAAATCAGAATGATACGAGTCATGTCGCTGTCCACCTGCAATCGCAGTATCGCGGATTCAACGTACACTTGTTCTGCGCCACAACGAAACGTGCCGACCATTGACCAGAGTGCTGATGTCACAGCGCGGCGGAGAGTTCCTGAAACTCAACGATCTGCGCCAGATTCACAATAATAGGCACGTTCGAACGCAGACAACAACGGAATCGTTTCTGTACACTCGGTCAGACGGACGCGGCAGATCGCGTGGCCGGCCATTCGTGGTCGCAGTCTTCGCAGTGGAACGCGACAAGCGAAGCCGTTCCCGGAACGACTTGTCCTGCGGAATCCGTGCGGCCATCGTTCAGCATCAGCGGCACAACCGACGCATGTCGGCATTCCGGGCAACAGACATTGGCGTGAATCGACCGGGCCCGGTCGGCAAGACTTCGAGGACCGCCCCGCAACTGATCGACCCAATCGGCGAGTGAATAGATGACCGGTTGGTCAGCATCACGGTTCGTTTCGACAGAACCTGGAGAGCTCGTGTCCGACGACGTGTCAGCCATCTCCGGATCTTCGTCCGGGCGAAAGATCTTCAACATGCTCATCCTTGAGCCCCTGTTGAGTCCGTTGATTTGGAAACTCATGAAAGCCGACAACCCATTGCCGACGCGGGGCGGAAAAGTATCGTGGATCACCTGTACCAGCAAGACGGCCTGTTATTCTGTCGTGGACACTCATCAGGAAAACTCATGCTTAGACAACTGACTGCCGGTTATGTGCTTCTGATCCTGACGGCTACGGCATCCGCGGCCGATCGTCCCAATATCGTTCTGATCCTGTCCGACGACCTGGGTGTCGAAGGCCTGAACTGCTACGGCGGGACCAGCTATCGCACACCGCGCCTCGATCGACTGGCTGCCGAAGGTGTGCGGTTCACTCATGCGTACGCGCAACCTCTTTGTACGAATACGCGCATCCAGTTGATGACGGGGCTCTACAACAACCGAAACTGGCTGTACTTCGGATGCCTCGACCCGAACGCAAAGACAATCGGTCATAGAATGCAGGACGCCGGGTACAGCACGTGCATCGCCGGCAAGTGGCAACTGCAAAGTTACGACCCGCCCGATTACCCCGGCTCGGAACTGCGACGTGGCAAGGGCATGCGCGTGCAGGACGCCGGATTTGACGAGTACTCGCTGTGGCATACGGGCCACACGGAACTTAAAGGTCCGCGGTATGCCGATCCGTTCATTTTTCAGAACGGGGGCTTTCGCAAAGACACGAAGGGCCGTTACGGCGAAGACATTTGGGTCGAGTTCATTCAGGGTTTTATGCGTCGTCATGCGGACGGCGACAAGCCGTTCTTCGTGTACTACCCCATGACTCTTCCGCACTGGCCGTTCGTCCCGACGCCACGCAGCAAGGACTGGGGTATCGAAGAGAAGATGCATCCTCCGCTGGGTACGACGGGTGGCGACACGAAGTACTTTCCCGACATGGTCAATTATATGGACGAGGTGATCGGCCGTGTGGTCGACACCGTGGACGAACTCGGCCTGCGCGAGAACACATTGATTCTGTACGTCAGCGACAACGGAACCGACCGGAAAGTCGTCTCGCGGTCAGTCTTCGGTAACATACTTGGCGGTAAGGGATCGCCGACAAACGCCGGCACGCACGTGCCCATGATCGCTCGCTGGCCTGGTCGGATCAGTCCGGGTATTAACGAAGACCTGGTAGATACAACCGACTTCCTGCCCACCGTTCTGGAAGCTGCCGGCAAACCGTTACCGGACGATGTGGTCATCGACGGTCGCAGCTTTCTGCCTCAGTTACTGGGCCGAAAGGGCAACCCGCGCGACTGGGTGTTCTGCCATTACGACCCACGACCCGGCTGGGATAAAGACAAGTTCGGACTCGTTCGTTTTGCCCGCACGAAACGCTTCAAGCTGTACGACACTGGTCGCCTCTACGACATCCAGAACGATCGGCTTGAGACCCGTCCCATCCCTCCGGAAGACGACACGGTCGGTTCAAAGCAGGCCAGATCGCAACTGGCTGACGTACTGTCGTCCATGGCCGCGAAACCGGAGAACTGATGGCCGGACAGCAGCGAACGGCTGACGTCTTCTTCCCGTTCCTCAAAAAGAGCAAACGAACGGGCTGGCGAGGGTTCGCATACCGCTGGCTGGAACGTATCGGCCCGGTGACCCGGTTCTCACCGCTGCGCCGAGCCGTTCAGGCGATCTGCCTGCTTATGTTCCTGTTCGCGTTCTTCCACGTCTGCTGGGCCGGCGATTCTGGTGTCGGTATGTTTGTCCCAGCGGCGCATTGCTGTCGGTGTTCAACTTCTTCCGCGTGGGTGAGCGGAAAGTCGAGAGCAACTGCAACAAGTGTGTTGAGGCGTGCCCGTTCGATGCGATTCACGAAGACTTCACAACGCGCACAAACGACTGCACCTACTGTCAGACTTGCGGAGGTGCCTGCCCGGTCGATGCCATCAAGTTTGTCACGCGGTGGAATACAGTTGAATTGAAGATGTTCAACGATCCGCCCGTCGAACCACGACCTGTGTCGCGCCGCGGATTCCTTACGGCTGGAGTCGCTGGCGGAACGACCGCAGCGCTGATGTTGCTTGCAGATTCCGCGATTCCAGCCGACACGCCGGGACCGTTACGTCCTCCAGGTAGCGTACCCGAAGACCAGTTTCTCGATCTGTGCATCCGTTGTGACGAGTGCTTCAAGGTCTGCCCAGGCCCCGTACTGCATCCGGCCGGGCTGGAGCACGGCCTGGATTCGCTGTGGACTCCGGTCGCGCATCCTGAACACGCCGGTTGTCATCAGGACTGCAACTTCTGCACGGTGGTATGCCCGACCGGTGCGATACAACCTCTCGACATTCTGCGCAAGCGAAAAACACACATGGGCCTGGCGGTCGTCAATACGCAGACGTGTCTGCCATTTCGCGAAGACGGTCGCGAGGACTGCGATCTGTGTTTTGCAGAATGCGAACAGGCCGGCTATCACGCCATCGAAATGCGACCGATCGATTTACCCGTCGATCGGGACGAACTGGAATCGATGGGGCTGACTGATTTTGAGATTGACGAGATGGCCACAATTCTGGCGCCGTTCGTGAACCCCGATGCATGTGTCGGTTGCGGTATTTGCACGTATCGTTGCCATACGCGATACGTCGTGCAGGAGCAGCGACTCGATGCCGCGGCAATTCCAGTCGTCGCCGAAAACGAAGACCGCATCGGAGTGAATCAAAACACTCCGATGCCCAAGTGAAAACGACCCGAGAGGCAGAGTCTTGACCGCAGAAAGTCGATTCCGTCCCCGCATTCTGGTGCTGCCCGCTGCGGCAATACTGATCTATGCCGCCGTAGAATTTGGACCGCAGACATCAGCCCGCAGACGGCCGGCTCAGACTTCAATCGCAGTCATGCGGGCGCCACTCTTCGAGGGTACGGATTCCACCAAGTCGCTGTTCCGCCTGCAGGGCTGGTTGGGTCGACACACAATCTTCATCGTGTTCTTTGACGGAGAGAAAGGCGCAGCGGCAGACCCCGTACTATCTCATTTACTTCGACACACGGACGACCTGAAAAGAACCAACACCTACGTGGCCGCGATCAGTACGGCCTTGCCTTCCCAGAATCGCCTGGCTGGTTTTCCCGGTTCATTTGCACTCGTCACGGACCTGCCCCCGGATCACAGCATCCACCGATCCTGGAACTGCTACGACGACGATGCGAACAAACCACTTCCAGCAGTCTTTCTTATTGACCGGGTAGGAAACGTATCGATGAAGGACGGCCTCCCCGTGCCACTGGAAAACCCTGACGCAGAGATTCACCGGCTACTCGGTTCCGTGCACAAACCGATGACGCCTTGATACAAGCC
The DNA here is from genome assembly GCA_964431285.1 of uncultured Planctomycetaceae bacterium. GTDB lineage: Bacteria > Planctomycetota > Planctomycetia > Planctomycetales > Planctomycetaceae > CAUZFZ01. The sequence goes on along the minus strand of CAYSJO010000204.1, from coordinate 7,737 downwards.
CGCGTCGATTGTTGTCACCGACAATGGAGCGGCGAACGTCGTCCGCTATCGAGGATCGAAGATGCTTGTCAGGACACTCCAAGCTGCCCTGCTCGTTGCTCACGTGATGCTGATGTCGGGCTCGAGCTGCATCGCCGAGTCGCGGCCCAACGTGTTGTTGATCGCAATCGATGATCTGCGACCCGAGCTTGGATGCTACGGCAACTCGCACATTCACAGCCCGAATATCGATGCACTTGCTGCAAGCGGCCTGCAGTTCGAACGGGCATATTGTCAACAGGCCGTCTGCAATCCATCACGCACGAGCCTGATGACCGGGATGCGGCCGGACTCAATCGGCGTGACCGGAAATCCTCACACTTTCGTGATCAGCATCCCAATGTTGTCACGCTGCCACAGCACTTCAAACAGCACGGCTATCACGCCGCCGCGATCGGCAAGATTTACCACGGAGTGTTTCCTGAAGGGGCCAGTATCACCAGATGGGACACGATGGGTGATCCGGAAAGCTGGTCTGTCCCCGCGGTTCGGTTCGGACCGCGATACTACTACACCGAAGAAGGCATCGCGGCGGCAAAAAGCATCTACGAGAAGGTGTACAAGCCGAAGAACCCTGGTCCGGATGATTGGACAGAGAAGCTCGTCTTTGGACCGGCGACCGAATCGCCCGATGTCCCCGACAACACGCTCTACGACGGACAGGTTGCGGACACTTCCGTTAAGACGCTGCAGCAGTTGAAAGGCACGGCAAGCCGTTCTTTCTGGCTGTCGGTTTTGTCAAGCCGCATTCACCGTACATCACGCCACAGAAGTATTTCGATTTCTACGATGAGGTCTCGCTGCCGACGCACACGGAGTTCCCGGCAAATGCTCCAGGCTTTGCTGGACATGGTTCGGGCGAACTGCGGCGATATACGGATCAGCCGAGAAGCGGCGCGATCGCCGACGACAAACAGAGACGCGTGCGACACGCGTATTATGCGTGCATCAGCTACATCGACGCTCAGATTGGACGTGTGCTGGACGAGCTGGAACGAACCGGACTCAACGACGACACAATCGTCGCCCTCTACGGTGACCACGGATATCACCTCGGCGAGCACGGGCTGTGGGGGAAGACAACAAACTTTGAACTCGACACTTGCGTGCCGTTGATCGTGCGAGCACTTGGGATGAAGTCCGCGGGCAAATCGAGTTCGTCGCTGGTCGAACTGGTCGACCTCTACCCGACACTGGCCGAGCTGGCAGGGCTCCCGATCACAAAACAGCTTGAGGGAAAGAGCATCGCCAGGATTCTGGACGATCCGGAGCACGTCACGAAAACAGCTGCTGTCAGCCAGTATCCTCGCGGGGGACTCATGGGCTATTCGATGCGGACAGCAACTCATCGAATGACCCAGTGGGTGCATCGCCAGTCCGGCGAGATTCGTGCAACCGAGCTCTACGACTACTCGAACGGACTGATTGAAACGGAGAACATTGCGAGCACGTCTCCAGAACTTGTGGCGCAGCTGTCGTCGCAACTGGGTAGCGAAAGCCGTCAGGACTTGCGGCCGCGTGAGGCTCCACAAGTCGAGGCGACTCTCACCACGGATTCAGTCGGCTTCGAGGACGCGATTCCCGGGCCGTTCAAGGAGCTGGAGACCGCAATCGGAAAGTGGCTGCCGGGCGTCGGCAAGGTAATTGTCGATAACAAACACGCAAAGACCGGGAAGCACAGTCTACAACTGACCGGCGGAGAGAAGACAGCGGTGACGCTCCGGGTTGCAGACGGCGTGGATACGTCTGGAACTCTTTCGTTCTGGGCGGAACGCTGGACGGTCAGAAAACCGTTCTCGTTCCGCATTGAAAAGAACTCCGGCAAAGGTTGGGCTGAGATTTACAACGGCGATGCCAGGGTCCGTGTGGGCCGAGCGTTTCTGAATCACGTCAGGATTCCACTTGTCCACGACGGGATCCAGCAGTTGCGATTCACCTGCACGAGCCCGCCAAACACCGGCATTCTGATCGATGACATCCGCATCGCGCCGGCGCTTCCGCAGAAGATTGAAAACGTAAACGTCGTGCCATTCATGCTGCTGGCGCTTGTAGGTGCGCAGGCCAACCCGCTCGTAAAGCTGAAGATCACGACAACCGGAACTCTGAATCCAATCTCGTTGACCGGAGTAGGAGCAACACTCGACAGCACGATAGACGGAGCGCCCATCGAGTCAGTTTATCTCTCTTTCCGTCCTGGCGGACTTCCTGATCCATCGGTTGAGGCCGTCGATGCGACCGACTGGAAGGTCCGCACGACAAAGACCGTCAAGGCGTCGCTTGAATTGGCTGAGGGCGAAAACACGGTCTGGGTGAATTGTCGACTAAAGAAGGACGCCAATATCGACCAGCGAATCGGGGCCGCGATCTCTCAAGTCACGTTCTCCAGCAGCGTGGTTAGCTTTCAGGTCGTCCCGCCGTCCATGCAGCGATTGGGAATCGCCATTCGCAATCGCGGCGATGACGGCGTTCACACCTATCGCATTCCCGGTTTGGCGACGACGAACAAGGGCACTCTGGTCGGTGTCTACGATGTTCGGCGGCGATCCGGCGGTGACCTGCCCGGCGATATCGATGTCGGTATGTCGCGTTCGACTGACGGCGGGCGAACGTGGGAGTCCATGAAGGTCATTATGGACATGGGTGACGATCCCGATTTGCGTTACGACGGGATCGGCGATCCGGCGGTGCTTGTTGATAAGAACACAGGGACCATTTGGGTGGCCGCGACGTGGAGTCACGGCAACCGTTCCTGGAAAGGTTCGGGACCGGGATTGAAGCCGGAAGAGACGGGCCAGTTGATGCTGGTCCGTAGCGACGACGACGGGGTCACGTGGTCGAAGCCGATCAACATCACCTCGCAGGTGAAGAAGCCGGCATGGTGCTTCATTCTTCAGGGGCCGGGCAAAGGCATCACGATGCGCGACGGCACGATTGTCTTCGCTGCCCAGTATCAGGCTCCGCCGGACAAACGACGTTTACCGCATTCGACAATCATCTACTCGAAAGATCACGGCGAGACCTGGCAGGTTGGGACAGGCGCGTTTGATGACACAACAGAATCGCAGGTTGTCGAAATTGAGCCTGGCATGCTGATGCTCAACTGCCGCTACAACCGCAAGTCGGTTCGGGTTGTGATGACAACGCGAGACATGGGCAAAACATGGCAGACGCACACGACGTCGCAGCGATCGCTGATCGAACCCGGTTCGTGCATGGCGAGCCTGATCGATGTCGACCAGGAAGTCGGAAAGGACCTCGGCAATTGGCTGCTTTTTTCCAATCCAGACAGCACTCGCGGCCGACATCACATCACGATCAAAGCATCGCCCGATCGCGGCCTGACATGGCCCAAAGAACATCGCCTGCTGCTCGACGAAGGCAATAGTGCAGGCTACTCGTGCATGTCGATGATCGACGAGAAGACCATCGGCATTCTGTACGAAGGCAGTCAGGCACATATGACGTTTCAGCGAATTCCGCTGAGTGACCTCCTCAGCAGAACGAAATCACAACAAGCGTCCATCCAGCGAAATAAGAGCATCTGGCTGCCTCGTGTGTTCAGCAGCCACATGGTCTTGCAGGCCGACTCCGACATTCCTGTTTGGGGTACCACCAAGGCCGGCGAGAAAGTGACGGTCGTGTTGGGCCATGAAAGACATGTGACCTTTGCCGACGACGCAGGCAGGTGGAAGCTGCGTTTCGAGGCGCGGAAGGCGAGTGCAACACCGATCGTCATGTCCATCTACTCGGCAGGCGAAACCATTCAACTGCAGGATGTTCTGGTTGGCGAAGTCTGGGTCTGCGCCGGGCAGTCCAACATGGAATGGATGCTTCGCCAATCCGCCAGCGCCAAAGAGGAACTGGCTGCGGCGGATCGCCATGGAATTCGACTCCTGCATCTGGTCGGTGGTGCAAGAGGAAGCTCGGGAAGCTACGGACCCCAACACCTCTCGCAGTTGAAACCCAGTACGTTCTGTGAGGGCGAATGGAAAGTCGCCTCTGCCGAGTCGGCTGCCTCGTTCTCTGCAGTAGCGTGGTATTTTGGCAGGTATCTTCAACAGCAACTCCAGGTACCGGTTGGGCTGATCTGCCCGGCCGTCGGTGGGACGCCAACCGAAGCATGGATTCCACGATCGGCGCTTAACCTTGATCCGATCGGAAGAGGGCTTCTTGCCGGCAACTGGCTCGACAATCCGCGGCTTGGTGACTTTTGTCGTTCGCGCGGGCAGCAAAACCTGTTGGCCGCCATTCAAGCCGGCGAACAGATTCCCGATGACGATCTTGGCCCGAACCATTCGTTCAAACCCGGATTCATGTGGGACGCCGGAATCAAGCCGCTGATCCCTTTCGCCATCCGTGGAGCTGTCTGGTATCAGGGGGAGTCGAATGCCGAGACACCCCGGCGCGTGCGTGAACATGGTCGGCTGTTCCCGCTGTTGGTTAATCGTTGGCGACACGAATGGGGGCAGGGCGACTTCCCGTTCCTCTACGTGCAGCTTCCCACGTTGAACCGACCGGAATGGCCTTGGTTTCGCGGCCGCCAGCGACGAGCGCTTGGCCAGCTCAACAACGTCGGCATGGCGATCACGATCGACCACTGCTTGATGTCGCTGAGCGGGAAGGCGACTCCATGGTTGTCTCGTTCAACCATGTTGGCGAGGGGCTGGAGTTATCCGATGAGAAACCGCTTCGCCACTTTGAAGTTTGTGGCAAGGACGGTGTTTTTCACCCGGCGAGTGCGAAGATCACTGGCAGGAACGTCATTGCGGTCTTAAGTCCTAAGGTTGCTGAGCCACACGATGTGCGTTACGCGTGGCAACCGTACCCCAATTCACCGGTCAATCTCTTCAACAGCGCCGGTCTGCCAGCATCACCGTTCACAACGGAGAGCACCGAGACGGTCTTCGCCAGACGAACAGCGGCATCAGAGTGACCTGATGTTCTCACGCGATGATGTCGGTGACGACCTTCCCATGCACGTCAGTCAGTCGATAGTCACGACCGCTGTATCGATAGGTCAATCTTTCGTGATCAAGACCCATCAGGTGCAGGATCGTGGCGTGCAGGTCGTGAACGTGCACTCGGTTCTCGACGGCTGAGAGTCCGAATTCGTCGGTGGCTCCGTAGCTGTAACCGGGCTTCACACCACCACCCGCCATCCACACCGTGTACCCGTAGTGGTCGTGATCCCGGCCCTTCTGACCCTCGGATGTCGGAGCCCGACCGAATTCGCCGCCCCACACAACCAGCGTGTCTTCCAGAAGACCGCGCTGCTTCAGATCCTTCAACAGAGCGGCGATTCCCTGGTCACAAGCTCGGGCCAGAGCCGCATGGCCACCTTTGATATCGCCGTGCCCTGTGTCCCACGCGATGTCATAGCCGCTGATCGAATGCGAAAGCTGCACCACGCGGACACCGTTCTCGATCAGCCGACGTGAGATCAAACACCCTTTGGCGAAGTCGCTGTCTCCGTACAGGTCGAGTGTCGACTTGCTTTCCTTTGTGACGTCGAAGACGTCCGGAACGGAGAACTGCATGCGGAATGCCATCTCCATTGCCTGGATACCCGCTTCCAGCTGCCGATCCTGTTCCAGGCGTTTCAGATGCAACTGGTTGAGCTGAGCCAGCAGATCAGCCTGCTGCCGCTGTTGCACGCGAGTCAGTTGCGAGTTCTTCAAATCGCGAATGACGGCATCGGGTTTCATCTGCCGGATGTTGACGTACGTGCCGGCATAGGCGCCTGGCAGAAATGAGTTGCCCCAGTTGGCCAGCTTGCCGCGCGGTTGCGCCTGAGGCGACATCGCCACGAAACCCGGCAAGTCCTCGGACTCGGACCCCAGTCCGTAAGCCAGCCAGGATCCCATGCTGGGCCGATTCGGCTGCAGCGCTCCAACATTCGTCATCATGATCGCACCGGCATGCTCCGGAATATCGGTGTGCATCGAATGGATGAAGCAGATGTCATCAACACACTGTGCCGTCTCCGGAAAGATGTCGCTTACCCACTTGCCGCACTGGCCATACTGCCGAAACTCGAACGGCGAGGGCATCAGGCCCATCTTCGTGTTCCGCAGCGACTTCCGATCAACCAGCGACGGACGCTCACCGGCGTGCTTCCGAAGCAACGGCTTATGATCGAACGTGTCGACCTGGGATGGTCCACCGGGCATGAAGAGTTGGATAATTCGCTTCGCTCGAGGCGTGAAATGCGTCGCCTTTAGTGCCAGCGGAGCCGCATCGCTGCCTGTTGCGGCCTGCAACTGCGCCGCCACGCTTGCCAGACCGCTCGTGCCCAGACCCGCCCCCAGTGATCTCAATGCATCACGGCGAGACCGGTGACGAAACGCGGACTGACGGTACTCACGTTGGTGCTGCAGAAATGACATCACAATTTCCTTCGGGATTTGTCCCTCTCCCCTCTGGGGAGAGGTCACACGTACAACACCTACCGAATCTGCTGAAACTCATGAGCGCTCAGGAGTACCTGAGCGTACTGCGGCCATCGAACTGCAGCTGATTTCTCACCGCCCAGAAACGCCAGTCCTACTTCCACCTCGCGCGTCTCAGGCGGGCGAGCGTAAAGTCTCTCATAGACCTCACGAATGCGGACCTCGTTGCTCGGCAGAGCTGCCAATTCTTTTGCGAGCGCACTGGCCCGTTGAATCATAAACGGACTGTTCAGCATAAACAGATACTGCTGCGGAACAGTGCTGACCGACCGTCCCGCACTGCTGGATCTGGGGGATGGAAAATCGAACAGCCGCAGAAACTCGTCCGACACGTAGCGGTCACCATTGCGGCTGATGGCCGCGTACAACGTTCGCCGCGGGCTCTCCAGAATTCGGTCGGTTGGCTTGCCACCCAGACTGCGATCGAGTTCACCACTGACCGCCAACAGACTGTCTCGCCAGACTTCGACGTCCAGCTTCCGAGGATTCATGCGCCAGATCAGGCGGTTATCGCCATCGCGTTCAAATTTGGCATGGTCAAACGTGCTGCTCATCTGCCAGGTCGCCGACAGCAGTATCTCACGGTGGAGTCGTTTTAGAGACCAGCCGTTCTCGACAAGACTCGCGGCCAGCCGGTCGAGCAGTCGTGGATGAGTCGGCTTCTCACCCAGCATGCCAAAGTTGCTCGGCGAGCGGACAAGCGCCTCGCCGAAGTGCCATTGCCACACACGGTTCACGATCACACGAGCGGTCAACGGATTTGCCGGGTCAACAATGGCCTCAGCCAGCTCCCGCCGACCGCTACCCTGAGTAAATCGCGGGGCGTCCTTTCCCGCGATGATCTGCAGAAAACGCCGCGGAGCAATTTCCCCGCGTTTGCGCAGATCGCCTCTCAGCGCAACGTGCATGTCAGCACTGCCTGACTCGGCAAGCACGTGGGCTTCGTCGGGTTTCTTCGGGACCGCCTGCTGCAGCTTCTTCAGCTCATCGCGCAGCGCGGCAAGCTCACCTTTGCGATCGGCATCCAGCAGCTTTTCGACCTCGTTCTTCTTCTTACCAAGTCGTTTGGCTTCCGCATCCAGAAAGCGGTTGATGGCGGCGTTCTGTTTTCCGACTGCCTGCTGTGCCTTGTTGTAAGCCTCAACTTCCGCCGCGGGAGCCACATGATGAATGCCAATCCGCGTGTTGTTGAAAACTCCGGCATTCGAGTAATAGTCCTTAGTGGTAATCGAATCGAACTTGTGGGCAT
>CAYSJO010000203.1:0-2557 GCA_964431285.1 uncultured Planctomycetaceae bacterium | reverse complement strand
AGTTCAGAATCTTCAGGCCACTTAACGATGAACGGAATTCTCAAGCCGCCTTCGTAAACCGAGACTTTGCCTCGCGGGAACTGAGCACCATGGTCGCCGATGTAGACGATCAGCGTGTCATCAAGTTTGCCACTCGCTTCGAGTTCCTTGAGCAGCAGCCCGATTCCATCATCAAGCCGGGCCATGCAGTTGTAGTAATCAGCAGTAACCTCTCGCAGGCGAGGCGAATCGATTCCGACCCAGGGCAGCGGCTTAACGTCCTCTCCCATCAATGGAGCTTCAGGTCGTCCGAACTGCTGCCGGTGGAATGGCAGGTGAGCATCCGGGTAGTTGATCGACAGGAAGAACGGTTCGTTCGAGGCATTGAAGAACTCGGCTGCCGCGTGGGAGTACTCTTCCATCTTCCTGCGGCCAAAGTTGGCGCCAGTGATCTTTCGGAAGTCAACGGGAAAGGTACTCTCGGGATTCACGTGCAGTTTGCCGATCAGCCCGGTGCGATAACCGGCGGCTTTCAGCAGCGTGAACGCGTTCGGCGTCTTCGGGTCGTAGAGCGCAAACTTGTGCGTTGCCAGTCCGATCTGGCCATTTTGATGTGGGTATAGCCCGGTCAAAAACACCGCCCGCGACGGACTGCACACCGAGTACGGCACAAACGCTCGCTCAAACCGCACACCACTCGCCGCAAGGCGATCCAGGTTGGGAGTCCGAGCATACGGATCACCGTAGCAACCCAGTTCCGGACCGTTGTCCTCTGACACAATCAGCAGAATGTTGGGTCGGGCGAACGCCGGGCTGGCAAACACAACAAAGAGAAGGGCTATGCGGAGCAGAGTCATCACTTTTCATTCAGTCACGAAATGGAAAAGGCCACCGCGGCGAACCTGGCGTGTTATCAGACTCCGACGATGTCCGGTTTCGTGCTTTCCACGAAGCCCAGAACTTGATCGGTTTCTGTGTCCGGGACAGCAAACTCGGCCAGTGTGTCACGGACGTGATCCATGAATACAGTCCAGTCACTTTCACTGACCCGCATGCCGCGGTGCGTGGCCAGCATGTCGCGACCCGTATAAAGCAGCGGTCCCCCGGCGCTCGAACACAGGAAGTCGACCAGCAACTGTCTTTCTCGCTGCAGGCCGTCATCACCGCGGTGTTCCCAGAAGCGGCCAAGTTGGCTGTCCCCCATCAGACGGCCCATCAGATTGGCGGCCACAGCCGCAATCGCATCGTACCCGCCCAGCCGTGTGTAAAGACTCTCGGTGGAATCGGACATCCAGTCGCTCCTTAGTTCGGAGGTTCATGATGGGTACAGATTCGTCAAAATGTCGTTATTGACCAATCGCTTCTGCATCGCCAGCGGTCTTCGCTTCAGTCGATTCCGGCAGTGTCAGCACAAGTGCAACGGTGGCCCAGCTGCTGGCGGCCAGCGAAATGAACTGGTCTTTCCCGTGTGGGAATCCCGATTCGTAGTAGGTCTGAAAACCCTTCGCACGCGTGACCACATGCCATGAACCGTCTTCCTGTTGGTTCTTAAGCAGAAACTGCACACCTCGCTGAACCGAGGCATGATCCGCTGCCAGGTCACCATCGCGGAGCAGTGCGACAAGAACCGTTGCTGTCGCATAGGCGTCGCTGCTCATGTCACCTGTTTGAGCCCAGCCGCCATCATCGTGCTGGCTTTCGACCAGTTCAGTGGCTCCTGCCTGGATGGTCGTCTTCTCGGCGTCGATATAGGTCAGAGAACGAAAACGGAACACGCGATCTTCGGTGTGGCCGGGTGTTGTTTCCAGCAGCCACGGGCGTACCTGGGCGATGCGAGAATTGACCTGCTCCGTTTGTTCGTCTGTGCCATACGCCTTTAGCCCCCGGAGCGCAACGTACGTCGTCGTGAAATCACTTCCTGAGGACGGAGGACGCCGCCCGGGGTGACTCCAGCGGTTCTTGTCCTTTTGCTCCTGCAGCAGGTAATGCGTCACTGCTCCTGTTGTCTTGTCGGCAGGGAAGTTACCCGCTTCAAGAGCCCACAGAGCGTAGCCCGCAGTGATAACTTTCCCGCCCTGTCCCCGGCCCTCCAGGTAACGACTCGTGCCACGTTTGAGATGCTCTTCGGTGTGGCGGAGCTGACGCTTCAGGTTATCGGCGTCGATTTCGAAACCGCGCCGCTGAGCTTCGGCCAGTGCCACGATGGGAATCGCCTGGTTATGACACGTAAAACACTTCTTCTTCTCGGCCGAGCCTGCTGAACCGGCTTCGAGCAATGGCAGCGCACGAGCGATCGCAGACCGGACGCGCTCGACCTGCGGCTGGTCCTCGGCCACTCCGAGGCCAGACCCGCACAACAGTAAACAGTTCGAAACCAACAGTAGTCGGGGTTTCATTTCATCGACTCCACTGCGCATCGGGCGCGGGAAGCTATATGGACGTTAGCAGGCCGTTGAAATACGGAGGGATTGGCAGGTCTGCATTGTCACGAGTCTTCTTATTCGGCGGGAGCGGATTTGTGATCCGGATGGCGTCGCAGGCATCGGAGTCTTTACAGAACGCAGAAAGCGACTGAGTA
>CAYSJO010000202.1:0-13465 GCA_964431285.1 uncultured Planctomycetaceae bacterium | reverse complement strand
ACACGCCAGGTGCGTTTGCCTTTGGTGCGGCCAGCGCGTCCCGGGCCAGCAACGACGCAAGTGCCTTGCCGCCGAGTCCTGTTGCCGAACGTCCAAAGAAATGGCGCCGGTTCAGATGCAATGCAGCATCAGATGCGATGTTCATCTCACTTCTCCATAGTCGATCAGGACTACTCACGGGTTAAGAACTCATCAAGATTCAGGAGAGTGCTGCAAATGGTCGTCCACGCTGCCAGCTCGGGATGATTGAGCTCTTTCTCAAGCTGAGTTTCCCCGGTTGCAACCAGCATCGACGCTGCCTCCGGATCCTGCTGAAACTGCCTTCGGTATTCGGCCAGACTTGCCATCAGGATGGCCGACTCGATCGCCACCGGCTTGCGTCCCAGAATCTGCTCATAGGCAGCGCCAAGCCGTTTGGCATCGTCATCACTGTCTTTGGACAACAACCGCTGAGCGAGCACGCGCGCCGCTTCGACGAAGGTCACATCATTCAACAGGTTGAGGGCCTGTAGAGGCGTGTTTGTGCGGTTCATCCCCACCTGGCACGCTTCGCGACCGGCCGCGTCGAAGTTGCTCATCATGGGAGGCGAGACCGTGCGCTTCCAGTACGTGTACAAGCTGCGGCGATACAGATCCGGTCCAGTCGACTGTTCGTAGACTTTGTCCGTCGCGATTTCTTCCCAGAGGCCAGCCGGTTGATAGGGTCGCACGGACGGACCGCCGAGCTTTTCCGTCAGCAGGCCGCTGACGTGTAATGCCTGGTCACGGATCATTTCGGCGGGCAGCCGGTAACGTGACCCGCGGGCCAGCAGTCGGTTTTCCGGATCGCGTGAGTACAGCGTTTTTGTGAGTGGGGACGACTGTCGATAAGTGCTGCTCATCACAATCGTCTTGATGATGTGCTTTATGTCCCAGCCGGACTCGACAAACTCGACGGCCAGCCAATCAAGGAGTTGTGGATGGCTTGGTCGCTCGCCCTGCACGCCAAAGTCTTCGGATGTCTTGACCAGACCCGTACCAAATATGTCTCGCCAGAATCGATTGACGGTCACTCGCGCGGTCAACGGGTTATCCGAGCTGACCAGCCAGCGGGCGAAGCTCAGGCGATTGGGCTTTGCATCGTCCGGCAGTGGCGGCAGTGTGGACGGCACTCCGGGCTCAACTCGTTTACCGGGATTGTTGTATGCCCCTCGCCGCAGAATGTGAGACGCGCGCCGCTCGGGACGTTCTTCCATGATCATCAGTCGAGGATGTGACTTGATGATGCTGGCTCGCTCCCGCTCAAGTTCGCGGACGCTGCGATGAGCTGCGACGTGTTCTTTCGGTCCCGCAATCAGATGGCCGAAGTACTGCAGTTTGCTTCTTCCCGGAAAAGTCAGGTGCTTGTATCCGAGATCCAGGAGCCGGCTGATCGAATTCGGTTCTGCCAGCACTGCGACTTCGGCAGGATCAAGCGCTCGATCGAAAATGCGAACGTTGTCGATCAGTCCTCTGAGCGTTGAATTGCCGCTGCCAATACGCAGCGGCTCATCGCTGGCAAACGTCTGGTTGATTCCGTCCAGGTTGGGCTTCTTTGCGACGGCCAGACCGTCGACGTAAATCGTAATGCCGGGAAATCGATTCCAGTCCTTGAGACCGCCTGCCGGTTCGGGGTCGTGGTCGGCGTTGTAGCCCGACACGCGCGAGCCGTCGTAGGTCGCGAAGACATGCCCCCATTTATTCAGTGGCAGTGGTTTCGTGGTTTCAACACGCAATGAATCGTCGAGCCAGCGTTTGACCAGGTTGACCTGTACCGTTCCGGATTCCGTCACGTGCAGGTTGTAGCCGGCACCCTGATCGACGAGTTTCATCTTTGAGATGATCGTGCCTGCCTGACCTTTCTCTCGAAACACCCAGGCACCGAACGAGAAGGAATCCAGGTAACCGAATTTTGCGACATCTCCCACTTCCGCGTAGCGTTTGCCATCCAGTTCCAGCGCTTGTCCTCGAAGCCCTTCAACGAAGTTGTTTTCGGATGGCTCCACGACGTTGGCGGCAGCCTCGCCGGACTCTTCGGTTGCCGGGGTCGCGCGGTTAGTCAGATCACCGTTGAGGTCATAACTGGCGACCAGTCCTTCGGTGATCGTCCAGTCGGCTGCGTCGTTGTCGGCGACGTATTTGCGAATCGTCTGCAGCCAATGCTCCAGTTCTTCCGGAGACATCAAACTGACGTTGTGCGAATCACGCCGCTTGCGGGCTTTGTCCAGTCGTTGGTTGAGTTCATGAAACTGTTCGACCTGCGCATGAGTGGGAGCGTACATCCAGGGCGGCGAATTGCCCTCTTTCAAGGCGCGGCCGTTTTCAGGCAAATTGTTGAAGTAGGCGAAGACCTGGTAATACTCGCGTTGCGAGATCGGATCGTACTTGTGGCTGTGACAGCGAGCGCAACCCATTGTCAGGCCGAGCCACGTCGTGAACGTCGTATCAACGCGATCGACGACATATTCGACCTGAAACTCCTCCGGGACAATTCCGCCTTCCGCATTGCCTCGGTGGTTACGGTTAAAGGCCGTTGCGATGCGCAACTCAAGCGACTTGCGGGCCTGTTCGACATCACCGTAGGCAGGCTTTTTGGCCAGCAGGTCACCTGCGAGTTGTTCGATCGTAAACTGGTCAAACGGCTTGTTGTTGTGAAACGCTTCGATGACCCAGTCGCGCCAGCGCCACATGTCGCGTGGGCCGTCCGACTGATAACCGCTTGTGTCCGCATAACGGGCATAGTCCAGCCAGCGAATGGCCATTCGCTCTGCATAGCGAGGGGACTGGAGCAGGCGGTCGACAACTTTTTCGTACGCCTGCGGTGATTGATCGTCGACAAACGCCTGCACCTCTTCCGGAGTCGGCGGCAGGCCGGTCAGGTCGAGTGTGACGCGACGCAACAAGGTGCGACGATTGGCGGCCGGTGACGGCTTCAGATTTTCGCGATCCAGTCGTGCCAGAATAAATCGGTCGATGGAATTGGATACCCACTGTGGCTGAGAGACGTCGGGACCGGCTGGACGCTGAGGAGCCACGAACGACCAGTGCTGTTTCCACTCGGCTCCGGAATCGATCCAGCGACGGATCAGTTCGATCTGCTCGGGCTTCAGTGGCCGCCGGAACTTCGCTGGTGGCATCTGTTCGTCCGGATCGGTCGAACTGATGCGGCGAAACATTTCACTGCGCTTCGGCTTGCCGGGAACCACGACACGAATGTCGTCTGACTCCCGAAACAGCCCGCCGCGCGTGTCAAGTCGCAAGTCCGCTTCGAGTTTGTTTTCGTCTGGTCCATGACAGGCGAAACAGTGATCGGACAGGATCGGCCGGATGTCCCGGCTGAAGTCAATGTCTGGCGAATCGGCTGCAGCGAACTGGTCGAGTGCGAGAGTCAGCACAAGTGGCCCGGCGATCAGACCTGCGATGCGATAGACCATCAGATGTTTTCCTGTCACTTCGAAAATCAACAATCATCAACCAGGTTGTCTTGTAGTTCTCCTGGACGATGTGCTGGTGTCATGTTCCACGCTCGTCCAGCTCAGTTCAATCTACGAGTCAGTTTGCAGGCCCTGTCACGGTATGCGGGGCCAGTGCGATCCACGTCAGAATTGCAATCAACGGCAATAGCGCGACCAGTCTTGGCCGATCCACATGCGTCCGATCGGTTGATGGTGAGTCGTCCGACTGCATTCGTAGCAGCGCTGGCATGGCTACGCTCAGACACAGGACTGCCCCGATCAGGAAGAACGCTGCTGTCGAGTTGCGGGCGAAGACGGCCTGGACAACCATCAGACCGCCCCAGAACGATCCACTAAGCGGCAACCAGGCGAGTCCGGCAACCGCACACACAGACGCGATCCAGTACGCCGGCCTCTCGATCTTCGCGAGTTTTTGTTGCTGGTCCGTATCACACATGACCGTTGCATCTGGAGCAAGCAGGAACCGCGCTGCCGCCGAGCCCGATGCACTCACCGCCAGCAGGAGTCCACCCTGATCCGCCAGGGGGTGATCCAGAAAGGCAGCTCCGAACGCCACGCTGCCCGCGGCCAGCACTGCCAGTCCGATGCGACGGCGATGTGTCGGAGCAGTCAATGTCATCACGCTGAGTGCCACGCTGGCGGCGACGCCCCAGATCATCAGCCGGAAGCCGATCTCGCCAGTCATGTCGGGAAACACCGGCACAACGAAGCTGGTGGCTGCGTAGAAACCGAATGGCAGAATTCCCGCTGCACTCAGTGCCAGGACAGTTCGGTCGCCGTGAGCGACCAGTCGCAGCCAGCTCGCATGCAGGGGCACCAGTAGCACTCGCAGAACGAGTCCTGCAACAAGTACGGTGAAAAGCCATGGGGACACGATTTCCCAATAACCGTGAGCCGATTCGCTGGCATACGACAGGTCGGGAATCCCCTGCACAATCCCGGGGATAAAGAAGCTCAGCGGCGGATTGGGGTCCGCCGTGCTGTGCCGCATCCACCAGTGAGCGCTGGTCAGTCCCGTCAATCCGATCAACAGAAGCGTGCCGGATACCAGCTGTACTCGGAAAAAACGCCGGGCGGCTTCACGGTGCTTCAGTCCGGTTGACATGCCCGCCAGAAAGAACAGGCCCAGGGCTGACAATTCGATGAATAACGTCAGGAGCACGGTGTCCTGCGCTGCAAAGGTACCGATGAGAGCAGACTCGGTGATCAGCAGCCACGAGAGTCGCGAGACCAGCCGCACATCGTCTATTGGAATCGTGGAAACGCACGCCAGCGTGGTGGCGCACACGATGAGGATGGACCACAGCCCGAGTCGACAGACTCCAACATCGAATCGAATGTCTGGCCCGAGAACCCGCGTCCGCTGACCCGGCGTTCCGGCGGATTCATCCGACTGGACCGGTTCCCTGGCACCGAGCCATTCGAGGGAGCTGGCAATCTGAATCGACCTTAGCGAGGCACCCGACTCACGGAGCTCATTCGCCTCGAAGCGAACGAGCATGATCGCGCCCAGAGCGGTTGTCAGCCAGACATTGGTCAGTGCGGTGAAGTAGGTCGTCTCTTTGCCAGACACGCCCATTACACGCACCAACAGCGCGCCCACCAGCGGCATGACGACCAGTAACAGGGCCGAGTTCTCGGCCAGCGAATTCCAATATGAGGTCAGCTCGTCCACAGTGCGTGGCACGGTATCGAATTGGCCCTTGCCGCACAGCCGTAGCAGTCTGCCCGTTTCGCTGGCTCACTCGCTGATCTGCTTGATCAGGTCGACTGCATGCGGAGCATTTCTTCAATGGTGGTCTCGCCCCGGATGACTTTCGCGCGGGCGGCCATTTCGAGAGTTACCAGACCGTTACGGATTGCGATCTCGCGAAGATCGTCCTGCCCGTCCTGCTTAAGGACGGCAGCACGCATTTCCGGACTAACGCACAGGATTTCGAAGACTCCGGTGCGGCCGGCGTACCCGGTGTTGAAACAACTGTCACAGCCGCGGCCTCGAGCGAGGGTGACAACCTGAACCTGTTCCTCGGTGATATTCAAGATCTGGCGAGTTGCTTCATCCGGCGAATTCGTTTCCCGGCAATTCGGGCAGATTTTGCGGATCAGACGCTGGCCGATGACACATTTGACGGCATCAACAATGAACATGGGCGAGACGCCAAACTCACGAAAGACGTCGATGGTCGCCAGGCTGTCATTTGCATGCAGTGTCGTCAAAACCGTGACACCTGTCAGACCAGCTCGAACACCGATCTGAGCTGTTTCCGGATCGCGAATCTCACCGATCATCAGCACGTCCGGGTCCTGTCGCAGGACGCCACGCAGGGCCTTGACGAACGAGAATCCGATCCTCGGATCCACCTGCATCTGGTTAATGCCATCAATCTGCCGCTCGATTGGGTCTTCGATTGTGACCAGGCTCTCGTGCGGGCGATTGCGAATGGCCAGGCAACTGTACATCGTCGTGCTTTTGCCCGAACCGACGGGACCAACCGAGACCATCACGCCATAGGGTATTTCCACGAGCTTGCGCATCAGGTCGAGCTGGTCGTTTTCAAACCCAAGATCTTCCAGAGTCGTGTAGGAGTAGCTGTACGGCATGAGGCGCAGGACAAGACGTTATACCGCAACGGTCGGAGCACCGCCGATGCGGACGTCTCGCTGTTGTTTGAGGACGGATTTCGAAATGTGGCCGTCCTGAGCGGCGCGGCGCTCCGCGATATCCATCCCGCCCATGACCTTCAACCGGGAAATCACCTGAGCCGTCAAAGAACTCGGCAGCCGCAGTACGTCGTGCAGCATCCCGTCGACGCGCAGACGGACTCGCAATCCATCGTTTGTCGGATCCAGATGAATGTCGGTTGCGTTCAGTTGGAAGGCGCGCTCAAGCAGGAGGTCCACCAGAGGTGCAGGGCCAACGACGTCGACGAGTTCGTTGAGCTCTTCCTGCAGGGCTTTCTGCCGGACGGCCAGATCACCAGAATCTTTGGTGACGGGTTGCTCGTCGGGAACGGTTTGCGCGTCGGCCATCGGTTCCTGGTCCTGAATCGTGTCAGCCATCTCTTGCTCCTGAAGCTGTGGACGAACCATTTTCACTCGCGAGTCGTTCGTCTCTGATCCTGCGTGATTCCTTCCCGGCCACCGTGTTCGTCTGAGCTCTACAACAGTACCCCGGCCGCGACGAGCGTTCCCGCGAGAAATACAAGCAGTATTCCCAGTACTCGCCAGATCCCGTTGTCCTGGGTAGTGGACGTGATACCTGAAATTGCAGCCAGCCCTCCGCAGATGAGGACCACAGCCTTACCGACAGTCGGATCGATTTCGAATAACTTCTTCTGCTGAGCAGCGATCAGTCCGCTGGCACCAGCGGCGACAACCCAGCCAAAAACTGCCAGCAGGTAAGTCGTAACCATCGAGGGTAGCCGGAACGGCGGTTGGGTGATGACCACTTCGGCCTCTTCGCGCGTTTCGACGATCGTCCACAAACGCGTCAGGCCAGCGATGTCCAGCACCTCGTGAATCACACTGCTGGAATTGATCACGACAAGCCCGCCCTGAAGCTCGTTTGCCGCCTTCCACAGTTTCACGATCAGAGCGACCACGGAACTGCCCATGAACTGCAGGCGCGTCAGGTCGACCAGGAAGATCGGCGAGCCCAGTTGACTCAGACGTTCCTTGAGTTCCGTACCGACTTGCTCGATTTCACCCCACTGGGCGTCAGCAATGGCGGGATTGAACGCCACGACTGTGAAGCCGCTGCCATCTTCCAATTCGTACGCATCCGTCTCCGCCATTCCGGGTGCAGTCTCCGCAATGAGGCGAATTGTTAGCCCGCCTGGATGAACCAGTTGGCTCGAACCTTTCACTCGGTTGCTTGCCGACGCGAAGGTCGAGCCTGATGGAGTACGTTACTGAATTCGGGCAAAGAGCCAAAGACGCTTCCTGGTCCGTCTCAGAGTGTCTTGAGAAACTCCAGTACGGCACGCTTTTGCGGTTCGTTCAGCTCTTCAGGGAACAAATGACCTCGTGCCGACTTCCCCGAACGTCTGGTGTCAAAATGCTGACGGCGACCGTACGCCGTGTCGATGGCCGACGGAATCTCATCAAACGTCTGTATTTCCAGACCGACGTGATCCTCGTCGTAACCAGCCTCTGAGCGTTTCCAGACGATCGGGCGCTCAGTGGGACGCAGAACATGCCACAGCGTCGGGACCGATCCGTTGTGAAAATACGGAGCCGTTGCCCAGATGCCGTCCAGCGGCGGAGCAACGTAGCCGACCGGATCAACCTCAACCTTGTCCTTTCCATAATCGCTCATCCAGCCGTCACGCAGCCATTGCCGATGCTCTCGCGTCAGCGAGTTCAGACGAACCGGGTCCGTTCCAACATCTTTCAGTGGCACGGTCATCTGCTGGTATTCTCCCTCCGGGCCGTAGGTTCCGTGACAGCTCGCGCAATGCGACTCGAAGACGGCCCGCCCGTCGTTTGCCAGCGAGTCGTCGATCTCGAAAGGGTAGGGGGGAGGCTCGAGTGACTCGATCCATGCGAGAATCGCCCGGTAGTCGTCTTCCCAGCTGGTCAGTGTGTCTGCTCCGTTCTCGGGAAGAAGAACGAACTGCATGAGGACTCGATGGTTCTTTGGAGCGAAGCCATCGGCATACAGGCTTTGTTTTTTCTTCACGTTCCAGAACGGCGGGGCATCCATATCGTGATGGATCGGTCGCGGTGCCGGTTTCGCGGGCACAATCTGCATGTCCAGATCACGACGTTGACCGAGCAGCACACCGAAAATGACGGAATTGGTTGTACCGTGTGTTGTGCCCAGCGGGATCTTGAGCGATGCCAGATCAAGGTGTGCCGGTCGCTCGAACAATCGCAACTTGGTGAGCCGGACGTCCTCGACCAGTGAGTGCAGCGCGAAATGAGAATTGGGAAGCCCTCGTATGACGCGACCTGCAACCTTACCGGCATGGCACGCCAGACAGGTCATCACCCAGCCGCCCTGACCGTCGTCCAAATAACCGAGTGCCGTACCTTTGCCAGCACTATCCGGCGGCTCCATGAGGCCATATCGCGAGAAGATCATCTTCCGTCGCTCAGCCGGTGACGCTTTAGCCGCAAGATCACGCTCTCGAACTGGCCAGACTCTCCAGATGTCGTCGATGACGTTCTGACTGAAATCTGCCGGCAGAAACGACTTCGTGCGAAGCAACTGCCAGCCAAGCGATGCCAGGTCATCAGAAGCTTTGCCAACGGAATCGACTGTCAAACCGAGAATGCAGCACACAATTGTCAGAATGGAGAGAGTTCTCATACCTGTGACGAGTCCTTGGAATCGACTGATCGCTGTTCGCCTCCGCTTAGATTCTGGGCGCTGTCAATCTCCTGATTCAACCGCTGAAGCTGGGCTGCAGACATGTCAATCGTGGTCTCTGGAGAACTCGCTCCCTCGAATTCAAAGTCGACACGAGGTGGTCGATCGGAACACTCACACATCCGCATCCGAACTGCCACTTCACCCACATCGGCATCTGGCAAGCTGCCGCTGATTGCTGACATGACGCTGTCTGGAACTGGCTTGGAGAATCGCTGTTCGCGCACGATATGCAACCACTGTTGACAGGACACGCAGAATGGAGTTCGCGAAAGTGGTGCAGCCACTCGGGCGGCTACTATGCCAGCCAGCATCAGTTCCAGAACCCAGACAAGCGACGCCAACTCAACGTCAAAGTTAAGAACCGAAGTGCGGTGCTTCAGATAACTGGAAAAACTGGCCAATTGCCGCCGTTGTTCTGTTGCCTCTCTGCTGAGGTTGGCAGCAAGTACTGCATTGCCCTGCGTGTCACTCATGAATTGGACGGGATTAACCGATTCGGCCAGCAGCGGCTTTGCATAGGCACGCCACCACAGCACGAACGTCAACGCATAGGTTGCAATGCCAACCACTGCCGCGGCGGCAATGGCCCGGCGCGGGTAATGAAATCGAAGCGGTAGCGTACATTTTCCAGCCAGCCAGCCAGCCGCCAGCCCAATTAAAGCCGCCGTAATTCCAAGCAGCCGCAGCCGGGGCGGAATGAGGGAGAACACCAGGCCGGATAGTGCTGCCAGCACCAGACCTACAACCTGCCATCTCAACAGACGCCACCATCCGATCGCGGGTTGTTCCCGTGGCGTTGCGCTGCGGGAATCTGTACCGGCATTCTCTGACATTCAATTGACTTTATGTGAGTAAGACGTCAAACGGCGCGTGAATCACACGCGAGTGCTCTCAGCAAACGCATACGTGCTGGGATTCTCCGGGCGATCCAGTGAATCGCTGGCGTTGCTCAAGGCGTATCCGCGAATAGCCAGCAGGGCTCCACAGTAGATTATCGTGTTCCAGATCAGTGAGGCGATGAAATAATCTTCCAGGGGATCGTCGTCTACGAACGAAGCGACGCTCATCGCGGCAAAGAATGCTGGTGAAAGCAGGGGAAAGACAGCCGCAAAAAAGGCCTCGTCATTGCCGCCGATGCTGCCGGCGCTGGCCATACACAGCGTGCAGAAAACCCAGGGCCCAAAGCACCAGGAAACGACTGCGACAACACTGCAGACCGTCGCTCGTGCTGAAGTCTTCGTGCGCAAACCGATCGCAACGGAAAGCCACGCGAACATAGGCAGGTACACGGCGGGAGTCACAATCGATGAGAGAAACGCCAGAGGTATCGGCTGAGTGCGATGCGAATGCTGCATGGCTCCGACCGAATTCATGACTGCCAGCAGTAGGAACATCAGCAGTAGAAAGCCCGTCAGTGCCCAGGTCCCGGCCATTTTCTGACGCACGATGTCGTGCGAGCTCAGCGGCGTAGTCAGCAGGACGTCCAGTGTCTGGCGTGATCGCTCGGTTCCAAACAGGCCGGACGCCTTACCGCATACGACCAGAGGCGCAATGACCCACAGGAAGCCGTGACAGAATGCGGCGAATTCATCCAGGTCATTCTCCATGCCGGCGAAAATCGCACCGAACAGCAGGACAGCCGCGATGAAGGCAAACAGAATTGAGAGGTACGTCTTGCGGCCCGACATGCCCTGACGCCGCTCGACCCAGGTCAGAGGATTCTCGTCGGGCAAATCTCTGCCCGCTTCGGTGGATCGAAATCTGGTAAGGACTCGATCAACAAGGGTTCGTAATCGACGCTGAGCCGACGATTTTCCGGCAAATGCACGCAGCGGGAGACACACTCTGGCCACAGACAGGCAGAGCAGCCCCACAACGAATTGCGGCACATTCCCCCACAGGCACGAGAAGAAGTTCTTGCGGACGTCTTCGTAGAAGACAACCGGACCCATCAATGCAAACAGGTCTTCTTCGTCAACGAACGACAGGTAGCTGATTCGCCAGTGGAACAATTCATCGATGATCAGAGCCAGAAGGGGGGGCCCAAGAATGATCATTGCGCCAGCTGCGATTGTGCCAAAAAAAGCGGAAGTTGATGTGTGCGCGTAGGTCGACATCATGATCGCGATACTGCTGAGAAAGAACGCCGTACACATCAGACACAGCACGGAATTGGCCAGCATCGGGGTCGAGACGCCGCCGTAGGAATACGCCACCGACATCAATGGCAGTGCCGCCATCAGGAACAGGGCGAACGGTACAAGCCGACTGAGCAGCTTCTCAAACAGAATCGTCCATGGCCCCAGCCGAGTCAGGATGAGCAGCTGCAGACTGTCTCGTTCCTTCTCCGACGTGATCAGGCCGAACGAGGCCAGCGGAGTGACCACGTAGACGCCGAAGAACTGCAGCCACATCAGTATGTCGAACAGTTCACGTCCCGATCCCAGCATGGATCGAACGTTGCGCGCGTCCCAGAAAGAAGAGGCACTTAACAGGAAGATCAGAAACAGCAGGCCCAGATACGATGAGCGAACGACCCACGTGCGTGCCCGTGCCGACTGTTCAATCAGCTCCTTAGTCAGAAGCGGCAGCCCCAGCAGCATCAACAGCCGGCCCATGAGGAGGTTGTCTCCAGTTCGTGATCAGCAAGACGATCGCAAAGTGTGGCCGCCGCCTGGACCAGTTCACAAGTGGAGAGTCGGCCGAATTCGCACGCTCACGATTCATCGTGAAGTGCACGGTCGAAAAATCCGTGAACAAGCTGCAATGCCGCTCCATCGTAGAACTCGGGCCCGCCGTGTTTCCCACCGTGGATTACCTCGAAATGGACGGGGCGCTTTGCGGCTTTGTAGCGACCATGCAGCTCGTGTGACTGATTGATCGGCACCTGCGGGTCCTGATCGCCGTGGACGATCAGCAAGGGCGGATCAGTTTCGTCCACGTGAAACACAGGACTCGCCAGACGTGCGAGTTCCGGCTTCTGATCGGGCCCATTACCGAGTAACAGATTGAGAGCGGGAACGCGGACACTCAAACCGTGTGGTGTGGACTGTTGCAGGATCGTCTGGAAATTTGTCGGACCGTAGTAGTCTGCGATTGCCTGCACGTCGGACGACTGATCGAGATGCTCACCAACCGATCCTTCCAGCTCACGATGGCCGTTCGTCACGCCGATCAGAGCGACAATGTGTCCGCCAGCCGACGAACCAGCGATCCCGATCTTCGTCGCGTCGATCCCAAACTGCTGCTGCTTTGCTCTGAGAAACCGAATGGCGGCTTTGCAGTCGTGGATTAATGCCGGGAATTTCGCAACGGGCGATAATCGCTAATCGATACTGGCAATCGCGAAGCCCTGATCGATCAGCTTGCCGAGCGGCATTCGGGACCTGGATCCCGACCGTCACGCGCCGCCATGGCCCCACACAATCAGTCGCGGCTTGTCGACGTCGCGGGGCAGATGCAGGTCGAGTAACAGACAGTGCCCATTGACAACGGCGTATTCTATGTCGCGTTCGACCTGCCGGCCCGGAGTGTGGGGTTGTGCGACAAGAGATGTCGCGGTTGTCAGAACGACTGCTGCGAACACGAGATTGTGGATCGCCATGGTTTCACTCATCCGAGGTTGCCAGCTCGAAAAGCGTCGCCAGATCAGCAACTCGCCCCTAATTCCGATTCCGCTTACGGTCGGTCTCTCTGAGATATATCTTTCGCAGCCGGACGGATTCCGGCGTGATCTCGACGTACTCATCGCCTTCGATGTACTCGAGTGCCGATTCGAGAGACAGATCACGTGGCGGTTTCAGGATCATGTTGTCGTCCGACCCCGACGCCCGCATGTTTGTCAGCTTCTTCTCTTTGATGGGGTTCACGACCATGTCGTTATTGCGTGAGTTCTCGCCGACGATCATGCCTTCGTATACGTCACGCCCTGGAGCGACAAACATGTCCGCCCGCTCCTGCAGCTTCCAGATCGCGTAACCAACAGCCTTGCCAATCTCCTGCGACACCAGCACGCCGTTGACTCGATGAGGCACTTCGCCCTCGGTCGGCTTGTAGCTGTCAAAGCGATGATGAACGATCGCTTCGCCGCGCGTCGCATTCAGCAATCGTGTTCGCAAACCAATCAGCCCTCGGGCCGGGATCGAGAATTCCAGGTGGGTCATGCCGGAGTCGGCCGCCTGCATTTCGGACACCTGTCCCTTGCGGTTGCAGGCCAGTTCCATGACGGACCCGACGTCTTCGGCCGGCACGTCCACTTCCAATAGCTCGAACGGTTCGTGCCACTTTCCATCGACTTTCTTGCGGATCACTTCCGGCTTGCCGACACACAGTTCGTAGCCCTCGCGGCGCATGGTTTCGATCAGAATCGACAGGTGCAGTACACCACGACCAGAGACCTTGAAGCGGTCTTTCACTTCGGTTTCTTCCACGCGCAGAGCGACGTTGCATTCCAGCTCGCGCATCAATCGCTCACGCAGGTGACGGCTGGTCAGATACTTGCCGCCCTCGCGACCGGCCAGCGGCCCGTCGTTAATCGTGAACGTCATAGACAGGGTGGGCTCATCAACTTCGATACGGGGCAGCGCCGACGGAC
>CAYSJO010000201.1:0-2270 GCA_964431285.1 uncultured Planctomycetaceae bacterium | reverse complement strand
GTGAGGTTGACTTGCTGCTCGTCTACTTCGACCTGTGCAAAGTCGGTGTTGTAGGTGAAATCAGCTGTCAGGTTCTGGGTAATGCCATATTTGACGTCGATGCCGGCATTGCCATCACCCGCGTTTCGCGTTGGCGGGTTGGCGTTGAGATTCGTGCTGAGGCCGGCAATTCCGTAGGGCTTGAGCTCCAGGTTCTTGCTGGCACCCGGAACCTCCAGACCCACGAGCGTAGCAGCGTCTGACACGCGGAAGATTCCAGCTGGACCAGATCCGATCGAGAGCGGCAGGGGAGTGAGATAGGCCCATTCGTTTTTCCGGCGCACGTTGCGCCGGATCTGCACTCCCCAGATCTGGTCTGGACCAGGACGATATCGTAGGGAGCGGAACGGGATCTGCATTTCGACGGTCCATCCCCCCTCGAATCGACCCGTCCGCACATTCCACACTGGATTCCAGTCACTGTTCGGATTGCTTTCATTGGTCAGGGCGAAGTCCGCGATTGCGCCCAGTGCATTGGTATAGAACGCAACACCGTTGCGGCGGTCATAGAACGTGTCTAAGATGAGCGCGAAAGTGTCGTTTTCACGCAGTTGTGCAGTATCGCGACGCATTTCGTTCGCAATCCACTCGCTCGGTGGTGCCGAGTCCCAGATTCGGCCTCCAACGTGGAGATGTTGGTCGTCAAATAGAATCCAGGCCTCTGTTTTTTCGGTCGCTGGCGCGCCCGCGTCAGGAGATTGCTGGATGAACTCGGTGAGCGCCGGCACGTTCTGGTACACCTGTTCGTCAAGGCGACCATCGAGATCGATCTCTTCTTGCAATCGCGTCGCCCGTATAGTCGCTCGACGCTCGGCGTCCCGGCTGACGACGGCGGGCGGTACAGGTGGCGCGGGACCGTCGATCATGCCTGGGGTCAAGACGGTCCGTTCGAGCGGGTCTTCAGGTGATGCAGTACGAGGAGGTGCTGTTGCGGGAATTGCCGGAACGCGCGCGATCACCGGCGGAGTCGGTGCTGGGCGAGGGTCTCCTTCCTCCGAGGCGTGATCAACGGTTAGCGCCTCGACCAGTACGGAAGAGAGCGCGTTGACCACGCGGTCTTGAAGGCTAAATAATTCCTGTCGCGTGCCATCGAGCGTCGATGATCCGACCACCACACCTGTGGAAGCATCCACGAGGCGGGTCGTGATGCGTATCTGCTCGCCGAATCGCTGGTAGCTACCTGTCACGATCCAGCGCGCCCCCTGGTCCGTGTGCCCACCGGCTTCTTGCACTCGGGCGATGGCGCGTAGGGCCGCTCCGGCTCGGAGTGCACGGACTACTGCGCTATTCAGTCCAGTGGCGACGGTCTCCGCGATACCCATGCCAAGCCAGCCGTCGCCCACAGTGCCGCTGATGTTGTCGAATGGGCGCACTGTAATATGAGTGGCCGCCGGAGTTGGCGGAGACTGTGCACCTAACCTCGGCGCGAGTATTCCAGCCACTGAGCTAAGGCTGATTACAATTCCAATCGCGATACGCCATGAACTCCGGAACTTCCCCACACCTAATCTCCTTGCGAACGACTGGCAGGTAGGCGTTCTTCATGCGACCGAAAATCGCGTAACCCGTGCAACACGTCAGACGACCGGAAGTGGACCGTTGTTTACCGGGGGCGTGGCATCCTCGTTTCCGCCATAGTTGATTCACGAAGTTTTCTTTTCAGCCACGTTCGAGAGCATCGTGGCTGAAGGTCGAAAACAGGACATGACTCCGACGTGATACAAAAAAAGCAGCTCCTTGAGTGTGGCTCAAGGAGCTGCTTTTGGCAGGCTGCGCGACCGTGGGTACAGGTGACCTAATGTCCCGCTTGCTTTACCGTCTTGATGATTGCGGCGGCGACCTTGTAGGGATCTGCGTTGGAAGCCGGCCGTCGATCTTCAAGACGCCCTTTCCAGCCAGCATCTTTCGTGCCGACAGGGATGCGAATTGAGGCGCCGCGATCTGACAGTCCGTAGCTGAACTTGTCCAGAGCTTCAGTTTCATGAGCTCCGGTGAGTCGTTGATCGTTGTCGGCGCCGTAAACATCGATATGACGTGGAATATGCTTCCCGAATTCGTCGCATATTGTGTTGAAGGTCTTCTCGTTGCCTGCGTTCCGCATCGCACCGTTCGAGAAGTTGGCGTGCATACCGGAACCATTCCAGTCCGTTGCGCCCAGCGGTTTCGGATGCCACTCGATGGCGTATCCGTAATTTTCTCCACAGCGTTCGAGGAGGTAACGGGCTACCCAG
>CAYSJO010000200.1:0-16668 GCA_964431285.1 uncultured Planctomycetaceae bacterium | reverse complement strand
GCCCGACAGTCCCCAATGTTGCGGAGTCGACACCGACGGATTCCCGCTTGCAGTCCACCACGCGGATGCCGACAGAGCCGGCCCAGCCGCAGCACGCGGCTCTGCCAATCGGAGTTGTTACTGCCAGTGAATCTCCAGCCGGAGAACCACCAGCCGAAGTGGGAAAGACCAAAAAGCTGCCTTCGTTCCAGGCACCAGCCTCGGAAAGGTCTGTCCTCCAACCGAGTGTCGCAAAACTGCCGGAACCTCCACTGCCATTGACCCCGGATGTGAAGACTGAAACCTCGCGAACTCCCGTCGTCACATCGTCCGATGCTGATCCCGCGTGGTCAAAGTTTCGGATTGTTCTTCCGTCGACCAACAGGTCACCTCATTGGGATCGGCTCACTCAATCGGAAGTGGCCATCAAGGTTGAGCCAGCCGGAACTCCGAAGCCGGTGACAGCAGCATCCCCGAAACTGAAGCCCCTCGAGCTTCCGCCTGAACTTCTGCCTGTGATTCCCGTGTCATTCAACGACGAGTTGCAGACAGCGGACGAGGCGAGCAAGGAGACACCTGTGTCCCCTGCGATTGCAATCCAGTGCGAACAGTCAGACAGCGGCCTCGCAACGCACTTTGACCCGTTAAGCACAATCGACGTGATGGCCGCAGTCAGAATCCCCACGGTGATGATCGAGGAGGATGGTGAGACAAAGCCTGCCGAATTGAGAACCCCAGTCAACCAGGCCCGGACGTACAACAACTGCCCTGAAGTCCGGAATCTGGAAGCGATGGAGTGGTACGACTTTTGCCCGAGTCGAAACACGTACGCGTTCCATCACTATCCGTTGTATTTTGAAGACCCGAATCTTGAGCGGTGCGGACAGTCTCGCGGATTGTTGACCAATTTCAGTTCAGCTGCCCTGACCTTAGGCCAACTGCCCGCCCTGCCATACATGATGGCTGTGCAGCCGCCGCACGAGTGCGTGCGGGCAAAAGCCGACTGCCCCACGTGCCACGAGTTCGACCTGGACGCCTACTTGCCTGAGTTCAGCCTGCCGGCCAGCACCATCGAAGCCGCCGCAGTGGTCGGGTTCATTTTCCTGGTGCCGTAGCCAACATCGCGGCAATGAAAGGAATCTCAGAAGAGCGAGCTGGCGTCGTCACGAGGCGAGCGACGAGGGGCATCGTCCGGTGGGGTCGCAGACTGCCTCTGTTCCTGACGCTCCATCGTCGACGCAACGTCAATGGGCATCGTCTGCCGGTTACCATCGCCGTCCGGACTGGTGAGAATCTCAATCCGCTGTTCGGCGTTTTCGAGGACTTGGTAGCAACTCCTTAGGAGTGCAACGCCACGCTCGAATTGCCGCATCGATTCTTCGAGTGCCAGTGAGCCGTCCTCAAGCTGACCGACGATTTCCTGCAGTTCTGATACGGACGCCTCGAATGTCGGTGGCTTGCTCGATTTGCCGGGCTGAGGTGCGTGTTCAGGATTCATCAATGCATCACCTTGTTTCGTGACGGGGCGTCGAAATTCCGCGCGCGTCGCCACAGCCAGGAGGTTGGGCCCGCGCCCAGGTTTTGCAGCATGCGGACTTCGCTCAATAGCGCACATGAGGCGAGCATGCAACTCCATACTTCTATTCGAGGCGCAAGTACTTACCAGAGACAGCGACTCATTCCTTTCGCAACCCTGAGGTCACGTTCTCGTTCGCACATAGACTCCTGATCAGCCGACGTCCTGTGCGCGCGAAGGGTCACTGGTGAATGATTCAGGCGTCCATCACCGTTTGTTTGCGGAAGGTGGGCGCCGGTGCTCTGGTGAGGTGCATTGACACCGTGGTGGATCGTCTGATATCCGTGGAGCCTGTGGTTGAGTTTTCGGATGTGTTTTCGAACTCGTTCAGCCATGAATCCTCGTTCGAAACGGATGCGGACCTGATTCACGGAGACGACGCGTGACGCGCAATCGACCTTACCATCTGCTGATCGCTGACGATGACGACGCCTTCCGTGACATTCTGCGCGACATCTTTGAACCGTGGTTCTCCCTGCTGGAAGCGGAGTCCGGCGAGCAGGCTGTCGAGATCGTCGAGTGTGAGCGGGTTGATCTTGTCCTCCTCGACATGAATATGCATGAACTTTCCGGGATCGACACCATTCGCATCGTGAAGCGAATCGATTCCCAGCTGCCCTGCATTCTCGTGACCGGCGAGGCTTCCCAGGAGCTGGAGGTGGAAGCTCGTCGCGCGGACGCATGGGGTGTGCTGCCCAAGCCGATCAGAAAGGATGAACTGCTGCAGTCGGTTTCCACGGCGATCGATTCCACTTACGGCGATCCCGATGTATTCTCTTTCGAGTCCGGTTCATTGAACTGAAAACACATGTTTACGTTTTGGGCCGGATTATTACGTTTCAGGTCAGTTCCTGTATAGTGCAGCCCGAATGAGACAGCGTGACGTTTTTCGTGCTGTGGACTGCGTCAGAAAGCTCTGGCAGGATTCCCTACGAGAACACCAGTGGTTCGCTGCGCGGCTGTCAACGGTTACTCCAGTTGAGGCAGCCAGGACTGGAATATGGCTTTGCTGACTTTTCAGGTACTGGAAGGCATGGAGCGTGGGCGCATTCTGTCCGACTTCCAGGCGCCCATTACGATTGGTCGCGAAGAAGACAACGGCATCCAGCTGAACGATGAACGGGTGAGCCGCTTTCACGCGAAGGTGCAGGAAGACACAGACCGAATCATTCTGACGGACCTGGAGAGTACGAACGGCACGCGGGTCAACGGGCATCCGATCCAGATGCACGTGCTGCGGATCGGTGATCAGGTTTCAATCGGTCGCTGTCTGCTGCTGTTTGGCAGTACCGGCGAAATCGAAGACAGGATTCAGACGCGACAACGACAGATCCGTGAAGGACCGCAGGGCACAATCGGTTTCGATTCCGGAGACTTTGATTTACGCAGTTCCGATTCCGCTCAGGATGGCGACGATGATCTGCCGCGAATGTTCCCGGACGGGCCTCCCGAGTTGCCGGGTGAACTGCGGCCCGTGCAGGTCGCACAGCTTTCCGACCTGCTGGCTCATCTGCATGATCGACTACGGTCCGTCCTCGTCGGCGGCAAAGCCGAGGCGGAGACCGATTCCGAAGATCAGCCGGCCCCTTACACTGTCGACTGGCCGACGTGGCAGCGCATGCTCCAGCTTGAGATGGACATGGCCGCTTACATCCGTGGACTGACGAATCCGCAGGATGATGAGTAATCACTCCCGGCAACGTCGGCCGAACTCAGTCCGGGCGTGATTGGGGAGTCGGGCAGATCCGACGAGCATCCGCTTGATGTCTCGGCAGAGCCGGCAGGACTCTCTTCGCGAGCATCACCTACCAGCGAAAGAGTCCAGTGCCCCAGGTCAATCCGGCTCCAAAGCCGCACATCAGAACGACGTCACCGGGTTTGATGCGGTCGTCCTGCAGACCTTCGTCCAAGCAGATAGGAATCGAGGCCGCGGACGTATTGCCGTACTGGTCCAGATTGACGGCAACCCTGTCAGCAGGAATCCCCAGCTTCTCCATCGCGGTGTTGATGATGCGAACATTGGCTTGGTGAAGGATGAACAGGCTGACGTCAGCGACGCTCAGTCCGGCTTTTTCGAGTACCAGTTCGATCGATTCCTGCACCACACGGACAGCCCATTTGAAGACGTTTCGACCGTCCATCTTCAGGAAGTGGTTGCCTGCGGCGAGGTCTTCGGGTGTATTGGAGTTCAACGTCCCGCCCGCCGTACATTCCAGCAACGCGCCTCCGCTGCCGTCTGAGCCCAGCTGATAGCACAGCAGGCCTTGAGTCCTGTCACCTTTACCAACCAGTACAGCTCCGGCTCCGTCTCCGAACAGTGGAGCAATCGTGCGGTCGGACTGGTCAACAATGCGGCTGTTCGTGTCTGCACCTACGACCAGAGCGAGTTTACTGTTCTCCGTCGCAACAAACTGTGATCCAGTAGCCAGTGCGTACATGAAGCCGGAGCAGGCGGCCTGAACATCCAGCGCGGCGCAGTCCAGACCGAGCTGATTCTGGACAAGGCAAGCTGTGGACGGGCACAGAAAGTCGGGCGTGAAGGTGCCAACGACCAGAAGGTCGATGTCGGCCGGATCAGTACCGGCGTGCTCGATTGCGCGCTCTGCAGCACGCACGGCCATATCACTTGTTGCTTGCCCCTCGGGAGCGTGTCGGCGTTGCAGAATGCCGGTTCGCTGTCGGATCCACTCTGGATCGAACCCTCGCTCTGTTTTTAATTGTTCATTAGAGATGATCTGATCCGGAACGTACGAGCCACAGCCCAGAATCTGCACTCCTGTGAGGGAACAGGTCCGGTCGCTGACCAGCGTGCGCTCAGAAGATCCGGTCGATTTCACGTCGGACCTGTCATTGCTGGAAGTGGCGGAACTCTCAGCCGGGGGAATGGTTTGCACCATTGAGTTCTGGCTCCAGAATGAGCTGGCGCAACCAGGAACCAGACACGCTTGCGATCGGGCGGCATTCGCACAGCCCTGACACTCCGGGTGTCGGGGCGCGCGGAGTATACTCCTCACTATTCCGTAAGACCAGACACGTCAGCATCACCTGCTCACCGGTGCAGGAGCTACGTCCAATGATCGTCCGCTTCTTCAGAAACTACATCGAGCGGCACCGAAATCGCGCCAATCAGGTTCTGCACCTCATCGGCGTCCCCGTGACGTTCGTCGTGTCAGTCGTGTTTCTCGTCCAGGAGAACTGGTCGGCTGCCGTCGGATGCTTTGTCGCGGGGTACGTCCTGCAGTTTGTTGGACACGTGATTGAGGGAAATGACGCAGGTGAAACCATCCTGGTCAAGAGGCTGCTCGGCCTTCCCTACCGTGAGTTTGGCCCCCAACGCGACGAAGTGTCAAAGTCTTCCGATTAGCTGGTCGATATCACCTGTAGCGGTTTTAACGCGCACGTAATCCGCGCAGCGCTGGCCGCCACAGGGGCGACGCATGACATCTGCGATCAAATTTATCTATTCGGCTGTATTCAGTGTAACACTTGTCTCCGGGTGCGCGGAACTGGACGAAGTCGAGTTCCTCGTCGACACAGGCGCTACTCAGAAAAGTTCCAATGAAGCCTGGTACCGTGACCGAGCCACGCGGATCGACTGGCCTGATGTCGCATCCGAGCTGCCGGAGGAAGTCAGTCTCTCTGGCCAGCCACGCACGCTGCTGCATCCGCAAAAAGACGAGATCCGAGAGATGTCGCTCGGTGAATGTCTCAGGTTGGGTCTTGAGAACAGTACCGTCATCCGCAGCAAAGGGGCGTTTCTGTCCCCGGGGAATTCAATCCTTTCCAACCCGAATGGTGTCGCGAGCTTCTATGACCCGGCAATTCAGGAAACTGGTGTTTTGTTTGGCGGCAGGGGTGTTGAGGCCGCACTATCAGAATTCGACGCTCAGTTCTCGACAACGACGGTGTGGGGCCGGAATGAGCTGATTCGCAACAACTCTTTCATCGACGGCATCGCTGGAAGTTCAATCAACGAATCGGCCAGTCTTGAGTCGAGCCTGTCCAAGACTTTCGGGTTTGGTGGACAGTTCGACCTGCAACACAACGTGAACTACACGGGGCTCAATTTACCGCTTCCCGCATTTGCGTCGACGTACACGGGCAACGTCTCCGCACGGTACCGTCATCCTCTGCTGGCTGGTGCTGGAGCGGAATTCACTCGCATCGCTGGTCCGATTGCGAACGCCTTTGGCGGCCTGACGGGAGTCACGCAGGGAGTCGTGATTGCGAGAATCAACCAGGACATCGCACTGACCAGTCTGGAGCAGAACCTCACCAACCTCGTACGCGACATCGAATACGCCTACTGGGAGCTGTATCTGCAATATCGTACGTACGACACCATCGTGGCTGCCCGTGACAGTGCTCAAAAGACGTGGGACGTCGCCAAAAAGAAACTCGACGTCGGTGGGATCGCGGGATTCAGCAAGGAAGACGAGGCACAGGCTCGCGACCAGTACTTCCTTGCTCAGGCTCGGTCCCAAGAGGCGCTGTCGCAGCTCTATAAGAGCGAAGCCGCTCTGCGTCGTCTGATTGCACTTCCTGTTAACGATGGTGTGATCATCCGTCCGGCCGATGAGCCGGTGACGTCGAAGATTGAGCCCGACTGGCCCAGCAGTGTGGCGTCAGGCTTGAACAATCGCGTCGAACTGCGACGACACAAATGGAACATCAAGAGTCTCGAGCTGCAGCGCAAAGCGGCCCAGAGTCTTGTTCGACCAAGGCTTGACTTCATCGGCAGTTACTCCATCAACGGGTTCGGTGACCGCCTGCTCGACTACGACGATGGTATTTCAGCGGGTCGCCCGAGCAACATGTACGGAAACATCGTGGATGGAGATCAGACGGGCTGGAGTTCAGGCTTTGTTCTTCAAATGCCGCTGGGATTGCGGTCGGCGCGGGCTCAGGTCCAGAACATCGAGCTGCGATTGAGTAAGGCTCGTGATGTGCTCGCCGCGCAGGAACAGGAAATCGCCCACGAGATCGGCTTCGCGTTTCAGGAACTGGCTGAGAAGTACGTCACAACGCAGACGTACCTGAACCGTCGTCTGGCCGCGGAGCAACGCGCCGACCTGATGTGGAAGAACTTCAAAGGTGGAAACTACACGCTGGACCTGTTCCTGCGGGCTCAGGCGAGTCTTGCCGAAGCTGAAGTGGCTTACTATCAGGCGCTGATTGAATACACCCTGGCCGCGGCCGACCTGCAGTACCGGCAGGGCACGCTGCTGCAATACAGCAACATTTACATGGCCGAGAGCGAATGGGATCCGGAAGCGTGGCACGACGCTCATCGCCGCGCGTGTGCCCGAGCCCATGGGATCGATGCGTCGTCCGTGCTGCACACCGAACCGGAAGAGTTCGTCCTGCCCCGGTTGGCCGATCCATGGGATGAAACGGATTCGACCGATGAACCTGGAGCTGCGCAGCTGGAGCAACCCGCTGATGCACCAGAGAACACACTTCGCCCAATTCTGCCCGAGCCACCGACACCCGACCCAGACTCCGTTCCACCCGAACCGGCTCGTTTACCCAGGATTCAGGCTCCGCCCGTGGAAGCAGTTAAGGAAACGTCGAGGAGTCGTGACCTGCGTGGTCTGTTCGATTCCAGACCTGGCGTGGAAACGAAAACTCGGCTCCAGGTCGACCGCCTCCCGGAGAAGTCCCATTCCAGCTCGTCGCCAAGGTTGCGTGCCAAAAACCCGACGGGCGACCACGACGGATTCGTGCCACCACTCAAGGCGTCCGCAGGAAGTCGCACACGCGTGCGCAGGAAGTGACGTAGACGCTACTGTTCTTTCACTCGTACACCAGCCGCATTTCGTGGGTTGATGATCTGGAGTCGCGTTGCTGGTATCAGAGCCTCAAGGTCTGGCAGGTCGTAACTACGCAGCGCTCCGTGGACTGTGTTCGCTAACTGGCGTTTTGTCAGGGGCGTGTGAATCACGCTGCTCCAGTTGATCAGGTCATTCTCCAGTTCGACATTCCGGAACAGTGCCGGCTCGACGGCCGCTGCGTGCAGAGCCGGCACCGTCAGCTCACCGATCGCTTTCAGATCAACCGGCTCGTCCAGTTCCAGATGATGCTGCAACCAGCGAGCGGCGATAAGAATTTCCTCCGCGCGCATCCCAACGAATGACTCGCCAAGCATGTACGCGACGAAATACTCCGCGGTGTTCGGACCAAGGACACCGGACAGTGAACCGAACCGCCACGGCCGCATCGCGGTTTCTCCAATGCCGGACACGTCGATGGCCAGAACAGTCGTTCCGTCCTGCATCAACCGATGCAGTTCCCCATCAACGCTGGCTTCGACGTGCTTCCCGTCTCCGTGCAAATAGAGCACGACCCGCTTCGAATCGTCGCTCGGCCGGAATAACAGAGCCGGCAGTGTCAGATCATCCACGACGAGAATCAGTCGCTCGACCTGACCGTGATCACTGACGACGGGTGACTATCGAATCACCTGTGGTTCATCGAGCTGATCCACAGGACGAATCCCCGCCGTCTTTCTCACGAGATTCCGTCGATCCGCATCGTCCATCGCTTCCCATCGCGATGTGCGTTTCGTCAACAACCACTCGTGCTCTTCCTTGTAGAGATCGAACAGCGATTTCGCACCGTGCAGCAGCACCTGTCCTCGTGCCGTGCAACGCAGCGTTTTTTCCGGCTCGGTCGCGACGTCATCCGGCTCGACGACAACGTCGTCCTTTCCCAGCAGCCAGCGACGCATCCAGCGCGTCATCGCGACGCGCAGTTCTGAGTTGCACCCATGCTTCGCGTCGGTCTCGGCCAGATTGACCCGTTCAGAAAACCCGAGTCGCGAGTACACCCGCTTGACCTGCCGGAATGCGATCCAGCTCCCTTCGATCGGTACAAAGTCCTGAGTGGCCGCAAGGATCAATGTCGGTTTTGGTGCCCGCAGGATTGCGTAGTCGGGATGATCCAGACCGTACTTGATCTGAGCGAAAATGTTATGCTCAGCATCGCCGGGACCGGGTCGGTCGTTCTTGATCCGTGTCGTGGTAACGAAGTTGCCGGGCGCCGCCGCGACAATTCGCGAGTCCAGCGCCATCAGATAGCTCGTCAGCAAACCGCCGCCCGAGCTGCCCGTGCAGCCAATGCGATTCGGAATGATGTCGTCCGGGGACTGCAGGTAATCGATACCCCGTCTTCCGTCGTGGATGCGATACGTTGCCAGTCCGCGACCCAGCAGGATAGGTGCGATCCCGGTCACGTTGTGGTCACCGGTCGGCCCGAACTTACCCTCGCTGATCGGATGCCCGGACTCATTGTGCTTGAGCACCTGTTTGCGTTCCCCCTGGCCGACCGGGTCGTAGATCAATGCGGCGATGCCGCTCCGCGCCAGTAGAATGCAGGCCTTCTGATAGACGCCTGCAGCCTTCCCGCTGGGAGTGTGACCGCAGGGAAACAGCACGGCCGGATACGGAGCTTCCGTTTTCGGCAGGTAGAGATTCGCGGTCACGGGAAAGCCGGACTGGCTCTCGTAAATGACGTTCTCGACCCGGTAGTCATCGCGTTCGAACCGACTCACCGTACGAGCCATCAGAGGCGAGCGGCGGGGGAAACCACCAAGTATCTTGAGAAAGCGACTGCGCATGTTCCGTTGCCAGGCAACGACCTGCTCTGGTGTTTTCAGCGACTCATACACTTCCAGCCGTCGATCCAGAGCCGAATGAGCCCGACGACGAAAGTGGTCGCGGAGCATGTCATGTACTTTCGGTCGGCTGCGGTCCAGCAGACTCCATGCGTCATCCGCCTGGACCGCACTGGCAAGCAGCACGACGCAGAGGCAGCAGCCTGTTGCGCCGAACCACGGACGTGACGCATTTCCCGAGAAGAACGATGTCATTTTCGGATTCCTGACATTCACACAAAGTCGGACGGCTCATGGGCAGCCGAAGTGGACTGTGATAGAAATCGCGCAAGTCCTCAAACAAGCAGGTTCATCCCCCACATCTTAGTTCGACACGCGGGACAGCAATGGCATTCACACGCACCGAGATTCTTCGTCGTCTGAGGCAGCGTATTGATGACGGCATTCCGATTGTCGGTGGTGGTGCCGGTACGGGGATCAGTGCCAAGTTTGAAGAAGCCAGCGGGATTGATCTGATCATCATTTACAACTCAGGCCGCTTTCGTATGGCGGGCCGTGGATCACTGTCAGGTCTGATGCCTTACGGCGATGCGAACGCCATCGTGATGGACATGGCCAGTGAAGTGTTAACGGTCGTCGAAGACACCCCCGTGCTCGCCGGAGTCTGCGGCACCGACCCGTTCCGCCAGATGCCCTGGTTCCTGAAGCAGGTGCAGGACATCGGATTCTCGGGCATCCAGAACTTCCCGACAGTCGGTCTGATCGACGGCGTGTTGCGTGCGAATCTGGAAGAAACGGGCATGGGCTACGACAAGGAAGTCGAGCTGGTTCGGCTCGCTCGGGAGATGGACTACTTCACAACTCCGTACTGCTTCAACACGGCCGA
The DNA here is from genome assembly GCA_964431285.1 of uncultured Planctomycetaceae bacterium. GTDB lineage: Bacteria > Planctomycetota > Planctomycetia > Planctomycetales > Planctomycetaceae > CAUZFZ01. The sequence continues at coordinate 6,612 of CAYSJO010000200.1, read as the reverse complement.
AGCCGAACAGATGGCCGCCGCCGGAGCCGACATTGTCGTCGCTCACATGGGCCTGACTACAAAGGGATCAATCGGAGCCGACACAGCAAAATCACTCGACGAAAGCGTGCGGCTGGTACAGGACATTACGGATGCCGCCCGCGGTGTCCGTGACGACGTGATCGTGCTGTGCCACGGTGGCCCGATCGCAATGCCCGAGGACGCGGAATACGTGCTGCATCGAACGAATCACGTCCACGGATTCTATGGAGCGTCGTCGATGGAACGTCTGCCCGTGGAAACGGCGCTGATCGAACAGGTGCGCAGCTTCAAAGCGATTCGCTTCGGGTAAGCACGCTGTTCACAAGGCCTCGCCCGAAAACTTCGCGACCCGCTTCAAGTCGGTAATCAGATTGGTCGCATGCAGGTACCGGTCATTCGGGTTCTTCTCGAGCATGCGCATCACGAGGTCCACGAACAGCGGTGGAATCGACATGTTGTATTTCGTCGGTGGATCAGGATTCGTACTGAGCACCAGCCGTAACAGTTCCATCGACGAATCCGATTCGAACGGCGGACGGCCGGTCAGGATTGCGTAGGCTGTGGCTCCCAGCGAACAAATGTCGATCCGTGCGTCCAGTGGCTGGTTCCCGGTCAGTTGTTCCGGGGCGACGTACGAGACGTTGCCGACAACATCTCCTGCTTTTGTGACCTTGTCGGATTCAGTGTCGTCGAGTGCCTTGGCGAGCATCAGATCGCCGAGTTTGGCTTCTCCGTCTTCCTCGCGGACCATGACGTTGCCCGGCAGGATGTTGCGGTGCACGATCTTGTGGTCGTGTGCGCACTCGAGCGCCTGAGCGACGCCGTAGGTGATTTTCCACGCTCGTCGCCAGTCGAGCATGCCGGTGACACCGATACGCTTGATGAGTTCCGTAACGCTTTCACCCTCGACCAATTCCGAGGCAACCCAGCACAGATCGTTGTTGCGGCCAGCTCCGTGCAGGGCAATTAGATTGGCGTGCTTGAGATGCATCGTTGTGCGCATAGCTCTTACGAATCGCTGCACCTGCTGTTTGTCGAAAGAGAAATCGGGCCACAGGAATTTCAGAGCAACCATCCGCTGTTTCTTCGTGTCACGGGCGCGATAGACGACGCCTGTGCGTGACTCGGTGATTTTCTCTTCAATGTCGTACCGGGCGAAATGCCAGCCAACGAGCTTCTGCATCGAGACGCCATCCGGAAGATCCGGCATGCGTTCGGCATCGACATTCGTAGGGCGGCGGACCTGTTTGCCAGGCGGTTTCTCTTCGGTGAGTGCAGCAGCGGGTTGCGGGGACGCATCTGGCGGCGGAGCTGCAGTCGCTGGCGGAGGCCGTTGTTTATGCCGCGATGACGGCGGCGGAATGGTCTCGGCACCCGCTTGAACGGATGGGGGGGGCGAGTGTCGCTGCCTCGGCCGTTGGGATGACTTCGACACGCAGAGTCGTTTCGCCTATCGTGATGTCTTCACTTGGGCGCACGTCGCATTCTTTAATGCGATCACCATTGACGAACGTGCCCCATGAACTGCCAGCATCGCTGACTTTGATCCGTCCACCGGTCACATGAATCCGACAGTGCTGGCGTGACAGACTCGGATCCAGCACCTGCAACTGGCAGCCGTTGCCGCGGCCGACGAGCAGAAGTTCCTCGGCGGCAAACTCCGCAGACTTGCCGATGTCCGGCCCTTTCACGGCGGTGACTCGTAGATTCATGAGTTGCTACCGTAATTCAGAACTGTCCGGAGCGGCGAGGAATGTGATCTCCTCGTTGGTCAGCATGCGGTTGTAGACGCGGATGTCGTCCAGCTTTCCGGCATAGCCGCGTCCGATCACCAGTGGATCGGGCACACGCATCGTTGCGGACAGTGTGCCGCTGGTATTGTTGTATTTGACCTGCCGGCCATCGATGTACGTCACTGGTGACAGCCTCCGGCCCGTGCCGTCGTAGGCGACAGCGACGTGTGACCAGTGCTTACGCACGATCGCCCCTGCGCCAGCATAGATGCCCAGCATATTGCTGCCCGTATGAACGGCGCCCCAGCCAAGCGAACTCCGTCCGAACATCAGATTGTAGCCGCGATTCACCGCGTTGCGTTTGCGAATGATCGATCCCTCCACGGCTTCGGGACTGACCCAGGCACATAGCGTAAACGGCTCGTTCCACTCTAAGTTGGCGATGTCGCCGATCGAGATCTCTGTTTCGACATCGATCTCGATGGCTCCACCGGATACTCCCGGTACTTGCAGCAGGTCTGCACTGGCCGTTCCATCGTGACCGTTGCCGCTGGAGTCCATGACATCACGCCCTTGCGATTCGTCGAAACGGTACCAGGCGACCAGTCCATTCAGAAGCTGTCCGTCGCTGACGGGGCGAGGCTCGTCTGGTGTCCGCTGAATGACGCGAATCCCACTCGCAACGTTTCCCTGACTACCGCCGCCACCGTCGATGACGAGCTCCCCTGTTCCGACTGGCCATTTCATGACCAGCCGATCGCCCGCATAGTTGGAAGCCGTCCGGTAGATCAGTGGACGAACCGGTCCGCGGGGCAGACCCGAGATCGTTCTTCCATCAACGATGTACTCACGGATGGGCGGGAACGACGCCTTGAGGATCGGCTGACCGTCAATCGTCAGCAGGTATTCGCCCACTTCGTCGATTCGACTGGCAATTCGATAAGTCTGATCAAGATCCAAGGGAAAGAAATGTTCGAATTCCGGGAATTTCTCGGTGGAGTGTGGTGTCGGCCCTCTTTGTGGAAACTCGGTGAAGGAGTAGAGATTGCAAGCATCGCGAGTCATCAGCAGCGTGAAGTGCCCAAACCGGAACGGCTGTGTCAGGTAGAATGCTCTGCCTTTTGTTCCACCAAGTCGTAGATCGAACTGCCACTCATTGGCCGACCACGCTTTCCAATCGGGCAACAGGAACTGGAATCCCTTTTGCTCGGACGCCGTGGAGGCATAGGGTGCCGCATCTGCATGCAGTCCGAGTGGAGCCGCGTTCGTTGAAAGTTCTTCACATGCGACGACGGAACGATCGCCCGGTTTCAGCGGCACGTTTTCGACGATGATCGGTTGCGGGGATTCGGGAGCAGCGTTGCCGGTCAGACTGACTCCATCAACTCCCAATTGATAGAGCTGTCCGATCTCCTCTTCCGACATCGCGCGGCGGAGCAGGATGTATTCATCCAGAGTGCCGCTGAGTGCTCGGTTTTCACCCTTCGGACCTCGGAGAGTCTGACTATGGGCCTGGCCTCCGATTCGCGATACGAGAGGCGGCAGTGGACCGGCAATCGGCATTGCGGAGCCGAGTCGTTCACCGACCACAGTTCCGTCGAGAAACACGCGACGTTGCTCTCCCCTCCAGGTTGCAGCGATGTGGTGCCATCGGCTGCCCATGTCCACCGTGGCCGACAATTCGTCGTTTCTCGGACGGAACCGCAGTCGTTTCGATGTCTCCGATATCAGACGCAAAGCGCCAATCTTTCCATCCCGCGAACAGACGTCGAGCTGGAAGTTGGAACGATTCGCGTCACCAGGCTGAAACCACAAGGCCAGTGTGAGTTCGGTTGTGTCCTCGATCAGGTCGTCAGCAATTCCCGGCAGTTGGATGTAATCGTCCCGGCCGTCGAATAGCAGCCCGGCCCTTGCTCTGCCGTGCTCAGTGGTAGCGGGGCCGTGCATTTCTCCGTGGTTGTTCAGGCCACTCAGGTCACGGATCAATTGTTTGCCATTGCCGTCGAAGTAGCTGTCCGGCTCGAAATTGAATAACAGGATTGCGTCGTCGAGATTCGGCACGACCCGTTCGTTTGGCTGCACATCCGGATTGGCCGCGACTCCAACGGCAATCGTGCTTTCGCCATCGGAGCCGTCAGCGGTAAGGCTGTCGACTGGCGGAGTCGGCGGACCTGAGTCGCCGCCAAAGACCACCCACAGAATCCCGGTCAGTAAGACTGCCAACGTCCCGCCACCAGCAGCCAGCATGCCAGAGGACACTTTCTTCCCACCGATCCGGATGCCCGACTTCTTCCTGCGCCGTCGTGACGGTCGACGCGGCTCCGGGTTTTCCCATTCGTCTGCTTCGGCCGGCGCCGGTTCAGGTGTGGGCTTTGGAGTGACCGCCTTCTGAGTTTCCGATTTGAGGTACTTTGTCAAAGAGGCGACGACGGCTTTCATTGAGCCGTGCCGCGACCCGGCTTCACGGTGCATCATTTTCATGCAGATGGCGTCGAGTCGCTCATCAATCTCCGGTCGCAGCTGTGACGGTCGCTTCGTGCACTCTTTCAACACCTGCGCCATGATCTGCAACATGGAACCGCGAAAGGGGATGGTGCCCGTCAGGAGTTCGTACAACACGACGCCAAGGCTGTAGGTGTCGCATGACGCCCCCATGTTCTCGGACTTGCCTTCGAACTGCTCGGGCGACATGTATGCCGGCGAGCCCATCGCCATACCTTCCTGTGTGAGCTGTTCACCCTGTGGCTGCTCGATGCGCGCGAGGCCAAAGTCCATGACGATCGGCTCGCCCTTACCATCCATCATGATGTTGGCCGGTTTCAGGTCGCGGTGAATGATCTCGTGTCGATGCGCCTCGGCGATCGCGGAGGCGACCTTGCGCACGATCAGCACAGCACGCCGAATCTGAATGGGATCGTCTGCATTGACGTACGACGACAGCGGACTGCCCTCGATAAACGCCATCGAAATGTGATGAATGCCATCGATCTCGCCGACGTCATAAATCGGGCAGATGTTCGGATGCCGCAGTATTGCTGCTGCCTGAGCTTCACGGCGAAAGCGTTCGAAACAAATCCTCACCCTCGGCCAGAGGTCCGAGTGGCGTCTTCAGCGCGACCTTTCGATTCAGGTCCGAATCCTGCGCGAGATATACAGCCCCCATCGCACCGCGACCGAGGACTTCCTGAACAGCGTAGCGTCCGAGGACCTCCGGCATGGCTCCTTGGGCAGGAGGCGCTGCCGAACCGAGTGTCGGTCGACTGGCACTGGGGGCAATCGTCTGCTGTTCGGCCAGTTCATCAGGGTTCGATTGCGACGCGTCGTCCGACATTGTTCGTCCCGAGTTGGTCAATCAGTCAAGGCAGAATGACTTTGAGACTGTTGGTTTCCGTGGCATCAATGACGACACCCTCTTTCAGCACGATCGGCTCGGGAATCTCGGTCTGGGTCTGATCGCCCATGAGTGGGATGATCGTGACTGTGTGCTCGCCGGCAATAGCACCGTCTACCATTTGTCCGTCATGCATTGTTTGCAGTGTGAAGGTTCCGTTTTCGTTGATTTGTCCCATCGTGGTCCTTTCCGGATTCTCCACCGCAATCAATTGAATCATTCCGCCAGGACATGGTGATCCGTCACTGTTGACAACTCTTCCTATCGCGGCGTGTAGAGTCGGTGCTGGTGTCGCGGGAGGTCCCTCGGCACCACAACCAGTTGCGAACGTAACAATCAGGTACGGCATCAGGCGCGTCGACGTCATGCTTAAAACTCTCCTACAGTGTTGCTATCCTGAGGACCGCAGGCATAACCCCAGACTCTGTCATCCATGCTGGCACTCAGAAACTTGACATGGCCATCCGCCGCACAAATGTGGATGCCGGCTGTGTGTGGTCACTGCGCCCGACTGGGATCGCAACCCGTGTTCCACGGGACAGTCGTCTGAAACTTGAAACACGGAGGATACCCTGCCGACGCCGGATTCTTGGACGACGTATTGGTACAGAAAATCGGTCACCAGACACTGTTTGAGTCGGTCCACAGGCTTCCGAACATAAAGGCGATGTTCCCCGTCCAGCCGCACGTGGCGTAGGCCTCAGTGAACAGGATCGTGTTCGACGTGCCATCCTGAAATGTCGCGGGAATTCGGTTGGATCCCTGCGTCGAGCCAGTCTGTGGATCCCCGAACGCGTAGTAGTTCGCCACATAATTGGCGGCTCCTCAGTTATGGGCCCCACCGTAAGACGTTCTGCATTTGCCAACATCGTTGGATTGATCATCCGGGCAGATGAAAGCGGGGACCACGCGGCGATATTCCAATCCCGTATAGGTCTGATCCGGGTCAAGTCGCTGGTAGATCGTCGACTGATCCATGTAGGGAAGCATCGAGTGAAACACCGTGCGTCCGTCCGGCCCGATGAATGGGCCGGTCACTGTCAACCGACTTGTGGCCGACCGCGCCGTGAGTGGCGGGAGCTGGTCGAATGCGTCGTGCAGATTGCGGATCGCGATACCAAGCTGCTTCAGTTTGTTGTGGCATTGAGTATGTCTTGCCGCTCCACGCGCCTGTTGCACGGCCGGAAGCCGGAGGGCAATCAATATTGCAATGATTGCGATGACGACAAGCAGCTCGATCAGCGTAAATCCGCGACGAGCCTGTTCACACGATGTTGCGAGAGTCTGCCGGCGCATGCGAACACTCCATCAGGTATTTCGGAACACGACGTTAGCAGGCCGTTGAAATACGGAGGGATTGGCAGGTCTGCATTGTCACGAGTCTTCTTATTCGGCGGGAGCGGATTTGTGATCCGGATGGCGTCGCAGGCATCGGAGTCTTTACAGAACGCAGAAAGCGACTGAGTA
>CAYSJO010000199.1:0-3334 GCA_964431285.1 uncultured Planctomycetaceae bacterium | reverse complement strand
CGTGACGGTCTCATCTTTGTGCCGCGTGCCGAAACGCAGATCCGTGGCGGGGTTCTGGACGAGATACATCCAGCGAACCGTATCGACGCCGAGCTGTTCTGCAGCTTCCTCAAACCAGATGGCTGTGCCATCGGTCTTGTGCATCGGGTTACCGGTCTCGTCCTGTACGAGTCGATGCCCGAGCAGCGTCTTGAATGGTCGCTTCTCCCGCGCGTCGTCGGTTTCGTCGTAACGCATCATCGTCGAGAGCGACAACAGCGAATAAAACCAGTTACGAAACTGGCCGGGGAAGCATTCGGTGACCAGGTCGGCGGGATACCACTTCTGCCACTCATCGTGGTCGTGGTTGTAGTACATGGTCGAAAACGGAACGATGCCCGCGTCGAGCCACGGGTTGCCGACATCTTCAATCCGTCGCATCTTCTGGCCGGGATGCTTTCTGCTTTCCAGAACAATTCCGTCAATCCACGGGCGGTGCGGCGTGTTGCCTTCGAATTCGTCCCAGCCTTCGACGGCTCGCTCTTTCATCTCGGCCAGCGAGCCCATGACTTCGAAGTCGGTCGGATCTTCCTCGTTGACCCAGATGGGAAGTGCGAGTCCCCAGAATCGCTTCTTCGAAATCATCCAGTCGCTCATATTCGACAGCCATTCGCACTCGCGATTCTGTCCGTCGATGCTGTCCGGCAGCCAGCGAATCTGACGTGTGACGTCTTTGATCTCTTCCCGCCAATCCATGTTGATGAACCACTCGTCAACAAGTCGGAAGATCAGTTCGTCACCGGTCCGCCAGCAGTGCGGATAGATGTGCGGGTACACCTCGGTCGCAACCAGCCTCCCATTGGCTTTGAGCTTTTCGAATACCAGTTCGGCGATTTCCGGATCGATCGCCTCACGCCCGGTAAAATCACCGAACCCATCGTCATAGCGTCCGTCTTCGCGAAGCGGAGCAATACCTACGAGACCGTGATCGGCACCGAGCTTGTGATCGACGTCACCGCAGCCTGGGGCGATGTGGACGATGCCCGTTCCCTCACCGGCGACGACATGGGCATTTCCCCGCGAGTCTCGTCCACCATCGATGACTCGGTGGCATTGCAGGGCCGAGGGCTGAGGGCTGGTAGCTGAGGGCGCGTTGTCTTCGCCCGCAATCCACCCACCAGGATTCTGCTGGGCAGGCAGATCGTCAAATGGTCCGTCGTATTCCCAGCCGACCATCTCGGCACCTTTGATCGTACCGATTTCTTCGAATCCACCTTGCTCTTTGAAGAGCTGTGCGATCGTCTTGAGCTTCGGGACCTTTTTGGGCCATTTCCATTCGGGACGTCCGAAGCCTTCCTTGTACTCAGTCGCCAGCCGTTGAAAGTTCAGGTTGTCCTTCGCGAAGTAGTAGATCGCGCCATCTCGTTTTGTTTTGACCTGGACGTAATCCAGGTCCGGATTGACTGCGGCGGCGACGTTGCTGGTCAACGTCCACGGAGTCGTCGTCCACACCAGCAGGAACTCCTGCGGAGAGTCGGTAGTTGATGGTTGATCGTTGTCAGTTTTCTCAGCGTCGGAGCCATCGCTATCAACGATCGACTCTCCACTATCAACTTTCTTCCGTAGCGGGAAACGCACGAAGACGGATTTATGGGTCGTGAGCCTGCGCCCCTCAGCGATCTCCATCTGGCTGTAAGCGCTGCCGCCGCGTCCTGACCACGGCATGACGTCGTGGCCCTGGTAGATCTTCCCTCGCGTGGCGCACTTTTTGAGGAATGTCCAGATGGTCTCGTTGTTCTCCGTCGAGAACGTGAAGTAGCTGCCGCCCCATTCCGGGCAGCCAAGCCGTTCAACGAGCTGATGCGCGGGAGCGGTCGCAGTGGCACCTGACGGCGCTGTGAAGCTGACCTCTTCTTCAGAACCCATCTTCTCTGATAGCAGACGCAGCTGATCCGCATCGTCCCAATCCATCCAGTATCCGAGTCGCACGGACTGCTCAGTCTGCCGCGCGGCGAAACGCAGCACACGTTTCTTGCACTCGTTTACAAACCGGTCGATGCCGTACTCGTTGATGGCCGTCTTGGTGCCGAGTCCCAGTTCCTTTTCGACCTCTACTTCGACCCATAGGCCCTGGCAATCGAAACCGTTCTGGAACCGCTGGTCGTGCCCGGTCATCGCGAAGAACCGCTGATAGCAGTCCTTGTACGTGCGGCCCCAGGCGTGATGAACGCCCATGGGGTTGTTCGCCGTGATGGGGCCGTCCAAAAAGCTCCAGCGCGGCTTCCCAGCATTCTGGTCGCGCAACCTGCGGAAGATTCGGGCCTCATCCCAGAACTTCAGGATCGAGTGTTCTCCGCGAACGAACTCAGCGTCTTTAACTTCCTGGAACATCGTGAGGGGTGATTCAAAGGCGAAGGGCATGCGATGGCCATTCCATGACCGACCGCGAGGCTGAGAGTTCTACCGGATCGACTGTCCAGATGGAATTGCCGCCAATGTCGTCATCCCGCTTTGCGAAACTGCTACTTGTCTGGCAGCGGCTCGGGCACGGGCGGCTTGATGAAGAACTCGAACTTCAGTTGCGTCTGAATGTTCGCCTCGATCTGAACCGAGGTGCGTTTCAAGCGTCAGGCGTGTTCCCTGGCCATGAATGGATTGCTCATGCACGCCAACTTTGCGGCCCTGATCATCGACAGCACGCAGCGTCAGTCGCGTCTCACGAGTCCGAGTCGGGAATTCGATCAGAACATGAGGAAGTTCGCATTCGACGCTGCACACCTGCTGACCGCCACGGGATTCATTGCGGGATTCGTAACGATAATTTCGCTGACGACGACCGTCCTCACTCTTGAGGCCCAGCTTCGAGTCGTACCATCTACTCGAATTCCCGTTCGAGCCACTACCGGTCTTTGATGTCAGGCGATACGACACTTTGCCACCTCCGGCGATCACTCTCACGGTCGCGTTGCCTGCCGGACTCACGACGGACAGGTTTGGTTTCAGGACCTGCTTTTCGCCGGGTAACTCGATCGGGTCGAAACGAATGATCTCGGACTCCTCAAAGTTGGCTGTCTCTTTGCGGTAGGCCGTCGTCTCAACTCGCCAAGCAGGTTCATGCGGCGACAGTTCGATCGGCCACTGTTGACTTTGATTCCCGAGAGCATCTGACAGTATGAAGTTGGAAACGCTCCATTCGTCAGTCTTCTGGCCAGCATACTTCAAGCCCCAGTATTTGTTCCCACGGTGATCGAATCTTACGTACGGCTCCTCGATAATCTCGTTGTTCGTGTGTCGCCGCTGAATGTCGACTTTCGTCTTGAAATGATTCAAGGTGAGTTCCAGGTCGCCGTTCTGT
>CAYSJO010000198.1:0-3420 GCA_964431285.1 uncultured Planctomycetaceae bacterium | reverse complement strand
ATGCCTTCTGTTTTCTCCTGCCGCCGCATGACTAGGCCCCAAGAGAACACGTGCTCACAGTGGTCCTGCTATCAGTGACGGTTCAATGAAGCCCGTAAGGGACAATCCATGGCTGATTCAACCGTATCACGCCGCTGTTTTCTGACGGGAGCTTCGCTGGCGGCAACGATGACTGCCACAGGCGCTGAGATCGTCACCAGCAGCGATCCCATCGAGCGGGCTCGTAGCTTTCGTGTGCGTCCGCAGACCCTGGAACGAATCGTCGCCGGTCGCGAGGCATTTCTCGCAGAGATGAAGCCGACGAAAGCACAGATCGCCCGTGGGCTGGAACTGCACTTCGACAGATTCGTGGCCGATGTCCAAGGGTCCGTTCAGGTCTCTTACATCGGCGGCCTGCAGAGCGATCAGATGCGGGAGCAGCTCAGGCCGCATCGCAACAGGCTTCAAGAAGAGGGGCTCGAAGGGCGTGAACTGGCGCGGGAGCTGGGGAAGATTCACTTCAAACACAAGCCGTTTGAATCGACGTTCGACCGGCAGTGGATTGAAGAGTCGAAGGCCATCTATGCGATGACTCACGTTCAGATGGGAACGGAAGACGTTGCCGGTCCGAATGAGAACAGGTTTGAATCGGCCCTCGATCGGCTGGCTCGGATCGACTTCGTCTATCAACAGCGTCCCGATCTGATTCGCGTCTCCGGTCCGGCCGACATGGAGCGTGCCCGGCGCGAGAAGCTTCCGTCCACGATCTACCATCTCGCGGGAGTCGGCTGCTTCGCCGAAGCCGAGGACCCGATTGCTCGGCTCGATCTGTTTCATGCAGTCGGCGTGCGCATGTCGCAACTGACGTATATCCAGGACAACAAAGTCTGTTGTTCATGGATGCAGGAGAATGACACTGGACTCAAGCCACTCGGCAGGCAGGTCGTCGGGCGCATGAACCAACTGGGAATGATGGTTGATCTGGCTCATGCTGGTGAGCGATCGTCGCTGGAAGTCGTCGAGGCGTCGCTCAGTCCGGTGATGATCAGCCACACGGCGTGCTCATCGATCTATGAAGACACGGACAACGCCGAGTATGTGAAACGCGTGATGGCTCAGCCTTACGCGAAAGGAGTCGCGTATCCGAAGAAGACCGGTCGACGTAACGCAACGGACGAATTGATACGAGCCGTGGCGAAGCGCAACGGGCTGGTTGCCATCTACACGATTGATTTCGTCCTGGGAACCGGCCCGGAATCATTCCGGACCTGGTACCGTCATCTGGAACATGCGATCGAGGTCGCCGGCATCGACCACGTCGGTATCGGAGCCGACCGGACCTACATCCCTGGCTGGAGACCAGGTCCGCTGGACTGGACCAACTGGCCGTACTGGACCGTCGGCCTCGTCTGCCAGGGGCACTCGGACGACGACATCCGGAAGATCATCGGTGGCAACTACCGACGATTTGCATCGGAGATTCTGGACGCACAGCCAACAGGGAGCTTTATGTAGAATCGTAGTAGTAGTAGCCCGTCAGCGTTGATCTTTGATGGAGCTGAACTCGTGAGAGTTCAGACGTCTGAAGTCTCACGACTTCAGCTACTCACAGAATCGAAACTGACCGCCCAGTAGCAGCATTTCGAGGAACTCCGAGGTCGCCTGGATCTCCAGAGTCGGGACAGTAGGTCGGACGATTTGCTTCTTACGGCAAGTCCACACTCTTGAGTGGGGATACCCGGTTCTGGAGAGCCAGGCGACATTGTACCATCCGAAGTTCCAGGGCACGTTGAATCTGGAGTACTATCGTCGGGTTCTGACTTCACTGCCTCGCGGGAGCATTTGATGCAAAGCAATGGCCTGGACATGACGCTTCGGATTTCGCGACGCGGATTGCTGCATGCTGGCGGACTGACGTTTGGTGGTTTTCCGCTGGCGGGTCTGCTGCGGGCAGAGGCAGCAGAAGACGAAGGCTCGCGCAGGTCCGTCGTGATGGTCTTCCTGGAAGGAGGACCATCGCATATCGACTCATGGGACATGAAGCCGGATGCTCCTGTCGAGATTCGCGGAGAGTTCCGCCCGATTCCGTCGGCGATCCCTGGCGTCCCGCTGTGTGAGCATTTGCCTCTACTGGCCAGCCGGCTCGATCGTTTCTCCGTGGTGAGATCAATCGTTGACAGCATAGGCGTGCACACGTCCTACCAGTGTGAGACCGGACGAAAGAACCGACCTTCCGAACCATCCGGCGGCTGGCCGTCGATGGGAGCCGTGCTGCAGAAGTTCACGGAAGACGACCGCCGCGGTGTCCCCAGATCGATCACTCTCTCGCCCTACACACGGACGGGTGGCGGCTTCTTCGGCTCGAACTATCAGTTGTTCAAACCGCAACAGGGTGCCCTCGCCGATTTGATGCCGCAGGAAGACCTCACGCTGTCGCGGCTCGATGAACGACTGAATCTCGCGAGCCGGTTCAGCAGCACGGCTGCAAACTCCGACGGACTGACTGAGATAGCGGGGACTGACGAGTTGCATCGCAAAGCGTACGAGATGCTGTCTTCACCGGGGCTGGTGGCGGCCCTGGACGCGGGCTCCGCCGATCCGTCCGACCGCGAACGATATCGGGCGCACGTTCCTCGCCGTTACTGGCAGCACGTTGACAAGTTCCTCTCCGCCCGACGTCTGGTCGAGGCCGGAGCCCGTTATGTGATGGTATCAATCGGTGGATTCGACACACATAAGTCGAACTTCTCGCGTCTGAAGTCCGAACTGCTCCCGATCCTGGACAGCGGCCTGACTCACCTTGTGTCCGACCTGCGGGACCGCAGCCTGCAGGATGAAGTGTCTGTGTTTGCGTGGGGCGAGTTCGGTCGCTCACCAACGCTGCAGGGAGCCGATGGACGCAACCACTGGCCGCGAGTCAACACGGCTCTGATGACAGGAGGCGGCATGCAGACCGGTCAGATCATCGGCAGTACGGATCGACTCGGCGGTGAAGTCACCTCGCGGCCAGTTCATACGGGGGAAATCTTTGCCACGATCTACAAATGCTGCGGCTTGGACGCGTCACGTCTGACCGGCACAGACCTCTCCGGCCGGCCCCTGCAACTCGTCGACCCGGCTCACGCAGCAAATCGCGATCTGATCTGACGCCCGATTGCCAGAGACTAGGCTCTGTTTGAAAACTGAGCTGGCCCTGATTTGCCATGTCAGCGAAACTTCGTCTTCCTCAGCCCGCTAGCCAAGGAAGGCCAACGATGCGACATGAACTAACCGACGAACAGTGGGAAGCGATCGAAGATGTCTTTCCGGAACCGGCCCCAACTGGACGGCCCCCAATGGATCGGCGGGTGGTCATGAATGCAATGATCTGGCTGAATAATACAGGTGCCAAGTGGCGGGATCTCCCTTCGGAATTCGGAAAGTGGCGAACTGTGTATGGCT
>CAYSJO010000197.1:0-17964 GCA_964431285.1 uncultured Planctomycetaceae bacterium | reverse complement strand
TGGTTCCATAGACGACGAGTCCCTTCTCTGCATGGACGTCTGCGTCAACAGCGACTGCACCGAGACCAGTCTTGACCGTCTGTACGTTGGCCGCCTGTTCCCACAACTTCACAACGCGGAATCCCGCCGATGCCACCATGCGCCCGTTCGGGTGAAAAGCCAGCGCATGCACGAAGTCGCGATGGGCGGCTCCCGTCGGATACATCACCTGATCTTCAAGTTTCACATCCGCGAGGGCGGGGTCCAGCAGTTTGACTTCTGCTCCACTGCCAATGTCAAAGACGCTGATCTGGTTGGCTCGCGAAGCCGCAACACGATCGGCCCATGGTGAGAGAGCAATCGCATAGGTGGCTTTCATGCCTTCGGGCACTGGCTGCCACTTGACGATCGTGCCTCCACCAGTGCTGTCCGATTTCCCACCTTCGATGATCCACTGCCGCAACAGTCCAAGTTCTTTAGGCGTCAACGCCGATGCTTCCACCTTATTCGGCAGAGGCGGCATGTGCGGCTGCTTCTTCCTGGCAGCGGCCAGATACAACAGGCTTTCGTCTGGTTTTCCAGGGACGATTGATGTGCCGCGTTTGCCGCCCTTGAGCAGTGCGTCCACGTCCTCAACATTCAGCCGACTTTCGGCATCGGCTAGGTTGTGACACGCCACACAATTCAGATCGAGGATGTCTCGAATGTCCTTTTCGAAACTGACCGGTCGTCCCAGATCGATCTTCTCGGGTTCAATGCCTTTCGCCGGTTCGTCGGCGGCGACGGCAGACAGGGTCATGGCAGCAACCAGCGAAAGCAGATGCAGTGTCCTGATCATCGGAAACCTCGAAACTGCTGATAGATTGAAATTCGTACGTGGAAACAATTGATACGGGTCCCGATGTTCTACATCAGGACAAAAGACTCGTGGGCCGTCCTACTTGCCGATTTTGATCTTGGCTGCGATGTCCGCAGATGACGGTCCATTCCAGTCGGCCGTGCCTCGGACAACGAGATTAGCGATATCGCCCTCGGTGGCGTCGCCGGCGGCGGATACAACCAGCGTCGCTTCTTTCTGGTCTGCTGCTATCGTCACTGGCTGTGACGACAGCCCTTTTGTCCCTGGCGGGGGAGCAAGATTGATTGTCACCGCGCCAGTGAATCCATTGATTCTGGCGACCGTCACTTTAATCTCGAGTTTCTGGCCTCGCTTCAGATTGCCACCGTTGGGAACGTTGGCCGCGAGAGTGAATCCGCCCTTGCGGACGTTGATCACGATCGGAGTGGACGGGGCAAACACGTTGACGTTCTTGACGGCCGCCGCAGTTGTTGCGGCCTTCAGCTCATTATCCGCAGCAGTCTTCTTTGCGGTTACTTCTTTGACTTTTGCGTCACCCTGTGTCTTGGCGGCATCGGCGGCTGTCTTCGCTTCGGTCTTCTTTGTCAGATCAGTTTGAGCGTCCGTCGCCGCCTTTTCTCTTGCAGCTACTGACTCAGTGGCGGCTTTTGTTGCGGCCTGAGCGGTCGTCAGTGTTTCTGTGGCAGCCTTTTGGGCGTCCTGTGTGGCTTTCAATGCCGCATCGGAATCCGTTTTCGTTTTCTCGGCCGCAACAACGGCCTTGGCGAGGTCCTGGTTCTCTTTGTCTTTGTCGGCCGCAGCTTTGGCATCGGTGACGGCCTTTGCTGCCGCGTCGACTTTGGCCTGAGCATCAGTGACGGCTTTGTCAGCCGCAGCCTTAGCCTGAGTTGCCTTCTGTTCCGCAGCCTGGGCGGCGGTGAGTTTGGTCTTTTCAGCGTCGCGCTGCTGTTGAGCCGTATTCAGAGCTGCGGTTGCCGCAGTGAGCTCGCTATTGGCTTTCGCCGCTGCCGCAGTTGCCCGCCTGGCCGCTTCAGTGGCTTCTGCCAGAGCCGCTACGGCCTCCTGCTGAAGTACCTTTGCCCGTTCGACTCGAGCTGGATTCCGAGAGTACGGCACCTGTCCCTGGGACTGCATGAACAGGGTATAGGTGCCTTCGGCGACGTTGTTGGGAACGAAGACGCGGACAATTGCTTCAGCGGTCGCTGTCGCCTTGGCCTCTTTGACTTTTGCGTCGGCGTCTGCCTTGGCCGTGTCGGCGGCCGTGCTGGCTTCCGTCTTCGTTTTCACGTTGGCTTGAGCGTCCGTGAAAACTTTCTCCTTCGCGGCAAGTGAATCGGTTGCGACCTTCGTCGCCGCCTGTGCGGCCTTTTGTTTCACGTCAGCGGCCTTCTGCGCGTCCTGAGCAACTTTCAATGCTGCATCCGCATCGGTTTTCGTTTTCGTTGCTGTTGCCACAGCTTTGACCAGGTCCTGGTTTTCCTTGTCCTTGTCGGCGGCGGCTTTCGCGTCAGCGACGAGTTTGACTGCCGCATCGACTTTGGTCTGAGCGTCCACGACGTTCTTGTCCGCGGCTGTCTTCTCGTTGCTGGCCGTTTGTTCGGCTGACTGCGCGTCGGTTAGTTTTTTCTTTTCAGCATCACGTTCCGACTGAGCTTTCTGCAGGGCGACGTTCGCTGTATTCAACTCGGTGGTTGCTTTCGTACTTGCCGCAGCCGCCTTCGTTGCGGCATCCGTTGCGGCTTTCAGCACTTTCTCTGCTTCAGGGTCCTTTGCGATCTTCTGATTCTGAACCTGCACATTCTTAGGGACATTCTGAAACGTGAGCTGGACGTCGTTGTTAAAACCGTTGCGTTTTGTCAGCTTGACTGGAATCAAAATCTGACGATTGTGGCTCAGGTTCTCGCGAAAGACGTCAGTCGTCACTTGGAAGGGTGAGACCTCATCGAGCACTGAAAGCATCAACTCGTCGGACAAGCGGGACGTCGCCGACAGGACGTTCGAACCGTTCCATACGATTGTCGCTGTGCGAGCGGGGTGCGAGACGTCGCGTGCGGCCGCGTCTTTGGCCTTACGAGCGTCCTCGATTGCTTTTTTTCCGTCGACAATCGCCTTTTCACCGGCATTCTTTGCGTCCTCGGCCTTCTTCGATGCTGCCTGCGCCGCGTCCCGAGCGGCCACGGCCTTTGCAAGTGCATCCGCTGTTTGCTTTGCCTTGGCGGTGGCCGTGGCGAGTGCCTTCGTCACATTGTCTGCTTCAGTCTTTGCCTTGTCGGTGGCTGTCTTGGCGGCAGCGGCCTTTGTGGTTGCTTCCTTTGCAGCCGTGTCTGCTGTGGTGAGGGCAGCGTCGGCATCGGTCTTTGTCTTCTCTGCAGCCGCAACCTTGTCTTTCAGTCCCTGGTTCTGCTTGTCCTGATCCAACTCTTTCTTTGCTGCATCGACTGCCTTGACGGCATTGGCAACGGCGGTCTTGGCGTCGGCCAGGGCTTTATCAGCCGCAGTCTTTGCGTCGTCGGCAGTCTTCTGGCCAGCTTGGGCTTCCGTCAGCTTTTTGTCGGCAGCCGTCTTTGCATCCGTTGCTTTCTTCACTGCGTCTGCGTCGGTCTTCGCAACAGTCTCGGCGGCCTTGCGAGCATCTTCGGCCTTCTTGGCCGGGTCGACTGTCTTGTCGAACGCTTCCTGGAGTTTGGGCTGCGCATCGACTTTCATTTTGAGTGCAGCTTCGGCAGCCGTGACTGCCGCAACCAGGGTGGGCGATTCGATGTGAGCTTTGCCCACGAACTTGAGCGGCCAACTGCCCGGCTTCACATCTTCAGTTGCCGTAAAGACTAGCGTTGCCGACGACGCGTTGCCGTCGATACTCGCGCCCTTGCATGTCACGCCCGGCGGAAGGTTTTCGGCCATGACATCAATTGGCCCCTTAAACCCGTGACGACGAAACGCACCAACCTGTATGTGAAGGTTGTCACCCTTGCGCAGTCCCAAAGACCACGTCTGATAGCCGTTGCCTGGATTCTGCACCGGGGCTGGTGGGATCACCGCGAGTCGGAAATCCAGTTCTTCTTCACGGACTGTCAGGTGGTAGGTGAAGTTGGCCGCCCCACGCGACTGAAAGAAGCGGTCCTGCAGCACGATTCGGTACAGGCCGTCGGCCGGGACAGCGAACCGCCACGCAACATCGTCGTGATTGGTTTCAAACAGCGCCGAGATCACCGTCGTCGCGATGTCATCGACTGTAGCAAGTCGTTTGATGGTTTCCGTACCGTCGTCAGCTTTGGTCACCTGCTCAACAAGAAGATACGGGTCGGCCAGGCTTCCCAGCCGCTGTGCGAACGCTTCCACCCAGAAAATCTGACCCTTCTTAGCTTCGAATTCGAAACGGTCGATGTCGGCCCGTTCCTGAAACTGTCCGGCGATTTCAGCCGGGATCGTAATCTTCTGACTTTGTGCGGCTTCGTTGTTCGGTTCAACTTCGAGCCCGACTGCTCTCGGCGCGAATGCGATTGTCACAGGATTGGATGTGCCATTCGCCCCTTTGAATACGTAGCTGCTGCCGTCGATACCGGCTTCACGCGCGAACAGAGAATTGCCCGGCTGCAGTTGATCCGATGTGTTTGGCAATGCGATCTGAACTTCGAGCTTCTGAAGTTGGCGCCCATCTGAGGCGATACCTGCCGGCTGTGAACCTGGCAGGTTGCGTCCATACAGCGTGTATTTAGCGGTTGAGCCGGGGATTCCAGCAGGCGGGACCACAAAATCGATATGTGGGCCGACGTGAAGAGTGAGCCGATATCCGTAATCGTTGCTACCCGCGTAGACGAAGTCTGCGACCCGAACAATGTAGTCGCCGTCTTCGGGAAGCGTGACGTCGAGTAGCGGATCGAAACGACGTTCGAGTGCGATCGAACGACCGAGCCGACGACCAGCGGCGTTGTAGAGTTTCAACTCACCATGAAAACGCGAGTCAATACGAATGGCTGAGCACTCGGCCAGAATACGTTGACCCTTCTTGCCGGTGATCTTGAAGAAGTCGACATCGGCTGCCCCGTTTGATCGGCCATTGATGACCGTGCCCATTTCAATCGCCTGAGCCTGATCAACAGTGTTATTGGCTTCGGTCTCGTTCACTTCGGGCAGCGTCCCGACCACAAAGCAGCGCGGGTTACTGGTTCCGTAGAGACCATGGACGCGGGCGTCGTAGATACCAGGTGGAACGTTGGCCGCAACAGTTACCTTGAAGTTGCTGCCACTGACGTGCTCGGCCTTGATGCCCGGATGACTGAACATCATGGCATCCAGCTCATCAACGTCCACACCGTTGGAGATCGTCACATCGACGGTTTGACCGGCCTGGGCACCCTGTGGATAGAGGGCAAAAATACGTGTCTGAGGAAGCTGAGCTGTGGCGGCCGATGTCAGCGACACGGCACACAACAGAACGAGAGCAAGGCGGCGCAATGCCGCGCGGCGAAACGTCATGAATCTTCCCCCCGGTGGCGATACGGAATAAATGTCTCTTGGAGTCAGTTTCTCCGAAACTGAACACCGGCGAGAGCCGGCTTCGTCATGCCATGTTCCCCAAAAGGAACGAATTCCAATCGCTATGCAATCGGATCGGCCAGAGACGGTGAATGGGATGAAGGCACAATCAGGGACCTGAAAGTGTCTTTCGTTCAGGCGTGAATTGTAGTGGCGGGCTCGTCCGTTGAACCTGCCACCGCCAGTTGAGGCGAGAGAATACGAAGCAGCATATTAAAGCAAAGAACCTCAGCAGGCGATTGTCTGCTGAGGTCTCGATGTTCCATCAATGGTTGAAGAGGAATTCCTTGGTGTTAATCAACGCCCAGGTGATGTCCTCGTAAGCGATCTTCTGGTTCGCTTCGTGCTTCTTGATGTGAGCCATTGCGATCTGCAGCTCGTCATCATTCGGTTCACGCGAATAAGCCCAGCGGTATAGTTCCTGAACTCGTTCGTCGTGACTCCGCTCCTTATCGCCAGCCAGTTTCGCGGCCCGACCGGAGCCGCTGGCAATCTTTGTCTGCACTTCCGAACTATTCAGCAGGTGCAGGCTCTGGGCGAGGTTGGCTTCCTGGGATCGCTCACATTCGCAGGCCGTGTCGCCCTGGGGCTGACCAAAGACCTTCAGGAAGTACGGGCCGATCGCCGGATCCGGAAGCTGAACAGCACGTGTACCGGCCGGCAGTCCAGAGTAGTTCTGTGTGGTGGACGTCACCTGATGGAAGGCATCATACAGGACTTCCGCGGTCAGGCGTTTCGGGTAGTAACGGGAGAAGTTTTGCTTGTCCTTAAGGTTGTAGTCGTTCGGCAACGCACTGAGCTGGTACGTTCGGGAGTTGCAGATCGTTCGAACGAGCCACTTCAGGTCGAAACCGTTCTCGATGAAGTTCTTCGCCAGTCCCTGCAGCAGTTCAGGATTGGACGGCGGGTTCGTGGCCCGCATGTCATCTTCCGGCTCTACAATTCCACGATCAAAGAAGTGTTTCCAGTAGCGATTGACAACGGAGTGGGCGAAGAACGGGTTATCCTTACGAGCCATCCAGTCAGCCAGATAGTGCCGAGGATCACTCGTTGCAGGAATCTCATAGGGGTCACTTCCAAGACCGGCCGGCCTCAGGTTCTCCTTACTTCTCGGGTTCTGCGACTGAGCAATTTTTTCAGTGTGCAGAATTCGCTTGTCGCGTGTGTTCCGGTCACGTGCACCAACCTCCAGAATGTTCTTCTTGCCGACTGTGGTGAAGAACGCGGCCAGACCGTAGTAGTCGTTCTGACTCCACTTCTCGAACGGATGGTGATGGCAACGGGCACACTGAATGCGAAGTCCCAGAAAGAGCTGAGCAGTGTCTTCCACCTGTTCATTGACCTGGTCCACTTCGCGGTACCAGACAACAGCCGGGTTGGTCGAGGTTTCGCCCGAGGCTGTGATGATCTCTCGAACGAACTGGTCGTACGGCTTGTTCTCGTACAGAGAGTCCCAAATCCAGCGGTAATACGCGTACGTGCCGTGCAGGTCGCCGGTGTTTCGCTTCTTGTTGCGGAGCACCTGATTCCACTGGTTGGTGAAGTATTCGGCGTAGGCGTCTGTGTCGAGGAGCCGGTCGACGAGCTGCGCTCGTTTGACCGGGTCCTCGTCCGCCAGGAACTCTCGAACGACGTCTTCTGTCGGAGTTGTGCCGGTTACGTCCACGTGGACGCGACGCAGGAAAGTGGCATCATCGCACAATTCGCTTGGCGGGATGCCGAGTAGCTTGAGCTTGGCGAACACTGCATCGTCAATGAAGTTCGCCGGCGCGGGAACACCCGATGTGTCTGCGCCCAGCGGAATCGTGGCACGGAATGTTGAGACCTGGCCCTGATAGCGGGCCATGATGGCCACTTCACCCGCAAGATCGAGAGTCTTGATCAAGCCGGCTTCAGTCGCTTCCGCCATTTCCGGATCGTTGGCTTCATACAGTGCCATCCGGGAGACGTCTTCGGTTGAACCGTCGCTGTAACGCGCCAGGACGGTGATTTGCTGGTCTTTGCCGCGATCCATCAGGCGCTGTTCGGGCTTGCACTCGATCCCGACAACGTACGGATCATCCGGGCTACCATAGGGCATACCCTGTTCGACCCAGCGATACAGCATGCGGTATTCGTAGCTGCCAACTTCCATCCGCTTGCCACCACCGTGCGGTGACTTACCGGTGGCTTTCAGAAGCAGGAGGCTCTCACCGGGGCTCGGCGGGAAGAGGCGACGTCCGCGGGCTTCCTTCACGAGGAACTCGAAGTCGTCTTCCGGATAGAAGCCCAAGAGGGAAAGCTTAAAACCATTCTGGCCGCTGGCCTTACCGTGGCAGCCGCCTGAGTTACACCCAAGCTTCGTGAAGATCGGTGCAATCTGATTCTTGAAGTTGATCGGAATCTGGTTCGCGACGCCTTCGACATGGATGACGACGCTCGTCTCTTTATCGTCGACTGTGACCTTCACCGTCGCGTCGCCATCCTTGAGGGGAGTCACGAGACCATCCGCAGCGATTTCGTTGAGGCCAGCCGGCGCAGCTGCGTAGGTCGCTCCGTGCGTCCGGTCGAGGAGCTGCCCTGACGAGTACACGCCAGTGACGATGATTTGCTGGCGGGCGTCTCGCCCCCGGATGGTCAGGCCTTTGTCCTGAGTTTCCGGTTCAATTTTCAGTGAATCCAGCACGCCAGGGTCGCCGAGACCCTTGGGCTCTAGCGCGTCGGCTGCCATAGCGGACGCGGCAACGATCAAAGTCAACGTCGATGCAAGCAGCGTGACCATCAGTTTCATCTGGATGCTCCCCGTTTGGTGCTCAGAGTACCGGGCAGTGTGAGTTCCCTCTATCGGCCAGTATCCCTGTGGTGGGTGCTGCCTGAGCAGCGTTGAGGCGGGATGGATTTGGAAGGTTGTTGGAGTGGCCGACACGGCCTCGGAATCCATCCGAGGCGAGCCAAATAGTATGGCTGACATCAACATATCAGCGGATGTTTGTTTGTCAAGATGGCGCAAAGGGACGGGGCACAACGGGATCGAGCAAATGGATACAAACCGGTCCGCTGGGCCACACGCTTACGTACTCTGCAGGACCTGATTGATCTGACCGACGTACCACAGCATGAAGCGGAACACGAAGAAGATGATGAATCCGGCCACAATCAGCCACACCAGTACGGTGACCGCACGAGTCAGGGTTTTCAGGTGGCTGCGAGCGTTTTCCTCGAATTGCGGACTGAGGCGGTTCAGTGCTTCCGGCACCGTCCCGGCCTCTTCGGCGACTGACACCATTTCCAGAAAGTCCTCGGGGAACAGCTCACTGCGTGCGAGCGCATCCGTCAGAGTCGCTCCTGCGAGAACAGTGCCGCAGATGTTCGATGACGACGCCATAAAGGCTCCGTTTCCGGTTGCCCGCAGACTGCCCTTCAGGCTTTCGACGACCGGCATGCCCGTCTGTTGAGTCAGATAGTAAGCCCATGAAAAGCGTGCGATCGCGAAGGCCCGCATGCAGTGGCCGAGAATGGGAACTCGAATCAGAAACGTGTCGAGGACCTTTTCGCCTTGAAACAGGCCATTTATCATTTTGTGGGCGAAAAACATGCCCGCAATGGAACCAAACGTCCCACACAGCCAGATGACAGCTCCCTTCACGCCGACCAGTCCAAACACCAGAACTGACAGTTCGTTGTTACCGGTCGATTCCTGCACCATTCCAAGTACAATAATCAGGATCGCGATGACGAAGATCGCGGCGACAAGCTGAAATGCTGGCCAGATGATTGACTGAATAAACTCTCGCTTCAGCCGGATGTTGTTCTCGTAGTGGTCTGCGAGATGCTTCAGAACTTCGGGCAGGGCACCAGAATCTTCCGCCATCTCCAGCATGTCGATGAACAGCGACGGGAAGAACTGTCCATGTCTGCGGAAGGCCGACCCGATGTCTGTTCCGGCGTCGATGTCGTCCGATATGAGCCGCAGAACATTCCGCGTCGCTGGATCGCCGATTTTTTTTGTGGTGATCTGCAGACTTCGGCGAATCTGGATGCCGGATTCAAGCATCGTCCCCAGCGACCGGCTCAAATGGACGAGCGTTTTGGGGGGAATCTTCGATGCAAACATGCGGGCTGATGTCCTGCGAGTGACGTGTCAGCCCATGATGGTGACCAAAACGCTCAGTTGTCGATGCTCCAACGGCCCAACGTGACCGATTTCACGGTCCGCATTTTCTGCAGGAGTCCAATCGACAGCAGCGGTGAAAACCCGCCCGGACGGATCAGCAGGTCTTCCATCAGGAATCGATCGGCGTGGTCCCCGCGCAGAACCACGATGTCCACCTCATCGCCCGGCTGAAAAGTCCCAATGATCGAGATGAGATCTTCGCCCTTGCGAACCGGGCGTTCAGCAATCTCAACCACTATGTCGTTGAACATGATGCCACCCAGACCCGCTGCACCGTCTTCCTGAACTGATCGGATTTCGCAGCCGAGACCAAACGCGTCGTCCTGCACACCGACCCCCAGAAAGGCCTCACCGCGCGTCTGGATGCCCGTACCAGGCCCTGGCACTCCCAGTTGCGGCAGTTCCAGTTCCAGAGCTGCCCTCGCCTCGGCAGTAATCGGGTGGCCGTGCAGCAGGTAAACGGTTCTGAGGGTGTGCTTCAGCTTTGAAATCTCGCGGAGTCCCGCGTCTCCCCCGGTCCAGTCCTTGCCGATGGCTACCATCAGCGCCCATCCATCGGGTGGAGAAAACTGCTCCCCCTCGACGAAAACAGGCTGATCGTGGACAAGTCGGACTTGACCCTTCATGGCGCGGATCGCAACGACCGCCCGCCGCTGTTCGAGAAAGATGTTGCGACGCAGGATCAGGCTGGCCTGCTGCGCGACGGATTCCGGAGCGGAACTGGTCAGCGCATCAAGAGCCTCATAGGCAGCATTGATGGCTGTGAGTTCTGGCGACGTCTCATAAATCGTGCGCAGGATCGCGACCGCTCGCAGACCGGTTTCCAGCTTCAAACTTCGGGCCGCGACTCTGACTGCAGACACAGCGGCCCCATCAGCTTCAATCAGTCGGCGCGTCGCCTGTTCCCGCGTGCGGTAGTCAGTATCGCTGAGTTCGGCCACCCAGCGAGCAACGTCTGCCGGAGTGGGGGTGGAAGGTTCGGTGTTTGAGTCCGGGTCCGTGGCGACGCTGGTTTGTTCCTCGGTCCGTGCAACTGCGAATGCAACGACAACCGCTGCAGTACCGAGCAGTGCGATCCGAACCTGTCGCTTCCACATGTCGCGATGTCCTGTCGACGAGTCGAGTCGGGTCCTGGGCTCGATGATTCCGTGTGCAATGCTCTCACAATCACGATGAAGAGACCAGATAACTCAGCATTGTTCCTGCGATCGCGGATCAAGGCGAGGGCGGTGTCCAGTTGGTTCAGGTCGAGCGGTTACAAAGACAGGCGTCCATTCCAGCTTCCAGACACGGGGTATGATCTTCTGGTCCCCATTCGCCCGTCATGGCAAGAATGGGGACAGCGGAGTCAGACGACTGTTGTTGAGTGCGAATCTGCCGAGTTGCTTCGCAGCCATCAATCCCCGGTAGAAGCACGTCCATTAGAAGAAGGTCGAATGCTCCATTGGCGACCGCGGGCACAGATTCCTCACCATTGTCGACAATGGTGACTTCGTAGCCGGCTTCTTCCAGCAGGCCTTGAGCCAACAGCTGGTTGGTGGGACTGTCTTCGACCAGCAGCACACGTGGCATATTTCGATTCCCGTGACTGGCTCGACTGGAAAGTCGCGCCGAGCATGCGACCCATCTCTCGCTCAGGTCCGGATTCAGATTCGACGCAGAATACGGTGAGCCCCGAACGACATGCCAGGGATTCTGCTGATTCCGGCGGATGGAATTTCAGCGACACCGACTTGAGGTCGACCTGGAAGCCGTGTTGACCGGATTTTGAATTCAGGCCTATTCTTCGGACCCTTCCAAACTTGACGTCCAGTGGCAATCCCTGCCTGACGGACTCAAGTCACGTCTTTGCGTCCTTCCCCGGTCGACGTCCGTCGGCATCCAGACTCCCATTCCCATCTGTCGAGAGCCAGTTCATGGCCATTATGCCTGAAATCTGCGCATGCGCGTGTCTGTGTCGCATTCGCAAAGTGGTCTCGCTGTGTATGCTCATCGGTTTGACGACCGGTCTGGCTGGTTGTCAGCAACTGGGCCTGCGGAGCCCCGACTGGGACCTGTTAAAGCTAAAACCACCAGGGTTTCGATCACAAAGTCCCGACGACGATGACGAATTCAGCGACGAGGACTTCGATGATGAACTGCAGACACGCATCGAAGTGCCGATGGTCGGTGATTACACGACGTTCTCCGGATTACACCGCGTGGTCCTGGAAGGCGTCGGCCTGGTTGTCGGCTTGAACGGTACCGGCGGCGATCCTCCCCCAAGTCCGTATCGCGAGGTTCTCCTCGACGACATGTCGCGGCGAGACGTCAAAGACGCCAAGAAGATTCTGCGGTCGCCGAGCACTGCTCTGGTTGTCGTTCGAGCGTATCTGCCTCCATTGATTCGTAAGGGAGACCGCTTCGACGTTGAAGTCCGTATTCCGGGCGAAAGTGGTGCGACGAGTCTCGCTGGCGGTCGGTTGTACGAAACAATCCTGACCGAGACCGCGATCATTCCTGGACGCGGCCAGATGAGAGGGCACATTGTGGCCCGTGCTCAGGGGCCAGTGCTGACGGCGCTCGCCGACCCCGACAACGAAGAACAGGCCGGAGCACTCAAACGAGGAAGCATTCCCGGTGGTGGACTTTCCCTGCTCGACCGTGACATGGCCCTTTACGTGCGCACGGACTTCCGGACTTACCGCAACATCACAAGATTGGCTGATCGAATCGGTCGCCGTTTCTTCGCCTACGATCGACACGGAATCCGCGAACCGCTTGCAGAAGCCCAGACTGATCAGCGGA
Organism: uncultured Planctomycetaceae bacterium; assembly: GCA_964431285.1. Classification (GTDB taxonomy): domain Bacteria; phylum Planctomycetota; class Planctomycetia; order Planctomycetales; family Planctomycetaceae; genus CAUZFZ01. The sequence goes on along the minus strand of CAYSJO010000197.1, from coordinate 5,650 downwards.
TTCTGCTGAAAGTGCATCCGCGGTATCTGGAAAACTACCCGCGTTTTCTGCAGGTCGTCCGCAATATTGCATTCCGTGAATCGACAGTCGCCCAGCGGGTTCGCATGAAGCGGCTCGAACAGCAATTGCTGACTCCCGAAACAGCGGAACTCGCATCACTGCAACTCGAAGCCATCGGCGACGCGGCCGTTCCCATTCTGCGAACTGGTCTGAAGAGCAAGGAGCAGGAATCCCGTTTCCATGCGGCAATGTCTCTCGCATACCTCGAACAGCCGGATGGAATTGATGCGTTGAAAGAGGCAGCTCAAAGCGAACGGGCATTCCGCGTGTTCGCTTACGCGGCTCTATCAACGATTGAGGATCCGGATGCTCACATGGCGCTCCGACATCTGATGGATGTGCAGCTCGACGATCAAGGCAAGGACATCGACAGTGCTGAGACCCGATACGGAGCATTCCGAGCGTTGTGGATGCTGGACCCGAACGACCCGTTCATTGCTGGAGACAAGCTCAACAAGGACTTCTGGCTGCACGTATTGCCTACAAAAGGCGACTCGATGCTGCACATGACGCAGCGCAAACGGGCTGAGATTGTGCTGTTTGGTGAAGATCAGGAGTTCCAGACCCCCATTGCAGCGCGAGCTGGAAACCACATTCTGGTGACGTCGAAGCCAGGCAGTAACGGCATCGTCGTCAGCCGTTTCTCGGCTCGCGGAGCTGACCAGCGCAAGACGGTGTCACGCCGGGTTGCAGACGTTATTCGAGCGGCCGCAGAACTGGGAGCGACCTATCCAGATATCTCGCTTCTGCTCGTTCAGGCGGATCAGCAGGGAAATCTGCAGGGGCGGTTTGAGATCGATGCCCTTCCAAGAGCGGGAAGATACTTCGACCGAGCCGGCCGCCGTGCCCGAATTGGTCGTGCCGCGCAGACGCCGAATATCTTTGATCGAGTGGACGATGATGGCTCGGCCGACGATTCCGATGTCGAGGACGAGACGGACGTGGCAGACAGGGAACCAGGAATCGCCACGCTGGTTGATGCTCGTTCGTCGAGTCGAGACGTGGATGAGGACGTTGACAAGCGCAAGTCTTCACGCGACCCGCCATGGTGGAATCCAATGGGTTGGTTGAATTGATCAGAGAGTCTCGCAACCGCTGAAAACGTACCAGTAGCCACGGTCGCCAGACGATGGAGTTCTCGCCGAACCCATGGTCTGGCGACCGTGGCTATTACTGATCACTGATCACTCAAAACATGCTGAAGTCCCTGGAACTATTTGGATTCAAGAGTTTCGCCGACCGGACGCAGTTCACCTTTTCGCACGGCATTACGTGCGTGGTTGGGCCGAACGGGAGCGGTAAGAGCAACGTCGTGGATGCGATGAAGTGGATTCTGGGCGATCAGAGTCCGAAGAGTCTGCGTGGCAAGGAGATGTCCGACGTCATCTTCAACGGCTCGTCCGGCCGTAAATCGAGTGCGTTCGCCGAGGCGACTCTGACATTCGACAACACGTCCCGCTTCCTGCCGCTTGAATTCGACGAGGTCAGTATCGGACGCCGCCTGTGGCAGAATGGCGACTCCGAATATCTGATCAACGGCGGCTCGGCACGTCTGAAAGATATCCGTGACGCCTTCATGGGAACCGGAGCGGCGACATCGGCGTACAGCATCATTGAACAGGGTCGAGTTGATCAGATCCTGAATTCCAACGCGGTCGCCCGGCGGATGGTCTTCGAGGAAGCTGCCGGCATCAGTCGATTCAAGTCGCGCAAGAGCGACGCACTCCGCAAGCTGGAACGGGTCTCACAAAACCTGCTGCGTTTGCAGGACATCGTCGATCAGCTCGAGTCACAACTGAATTCAACGCGTAACCAGGCCCAGAAAGCGGCGAAGTATCGCGAGGTGTCGACCGAACTCGAAAAACTGTGGCTGGGTCTGGCTGCGGACGACGGACGCTGGTTCACAGCGCAGCTTGAGAAGGTCGAGGTTGAACTCGCCGAGACAACGGCCGAGCACGATGCTTTGACGGAACAGCAGAACGGCATCGAATCACGACTCTCGACATTCGATGGCGAGATCGCTGAGGTCGATGACCGGCTGCGCGAATCTGAGCAGGATGCCGGCGCGACGCGGGAAGCGATCGTCAGTCAGGAAGCGACGATCCGGCACGAGACCTCGCGCCTGAGAGAAACAGAATCGGAACTGGTCCGCATGCGACGCCAGCACGTTTCGACGCTCGCACGGATCCGTGAAGTCACTGAGCAGCTTGCCGCCGGCCAGGCGGAACTTGAGCAGTTCGATGCGACATATGCGGCACAACAGCAGGCCGTCAAATCGCACGAAGATCGTATCGATGAATTGGCCCGCGAATCGGAAGGTGGTCGAGACACGATCGAGCAGCGACGGCAGCAACGATCGGAACTCTCTGCCGAAGCGGCGGAACTACGACAGCAGATCGCGATCGTTGAAGCCCGCGCTCGATCACTGGCCGATTCCCGTGAGCAGAACATCGAGCTGCTGGCCGAATTGAAGCACAATATCGAGTCCTCTCGCGTATCCGCCGAGTCCGGGCAGGCCCGCGTCGAACAGGTCCTGAGCGAAGCCGCTGAACTCTCGGAAGCGAGCGAGGCGCTGCGTTCCCGACTGGATCACTTAAAGCAGGAAAGAGAAACAGATCGGCAGAAGCTCGTCGAAATGCGAGAGCAACGCAGCGCTTCGCAGGCGCGTCTGGCCGTGCTGGAAGACCTGGAGAAACGCCAGGAAGGTCTTGCCATTGGAGTCCGTGAGATTCTCACCCGGGCTCGCACGTCCGACTCACCTCCGTGGAACAGTATCCTCGGAAGTGTGGCCGATCTGCTCGATGTCGACCTTGAGAACGCCGCCCTGATGGAGGTCGCTCTCGGCGCGCGTGCTCAACTGATCGTGATGGATGAGGCCGCACCTCTGATCGAATACCTTGGCACCAGTTCGTCGAGGATTGACGGACGCGTCGGCTTTCTGGGACTGAAAACAGAAACCACTCATTCAGCCACCGACAGCCCACCGTCGGACGCGACCACGCAAAGCGAAGGAACGAGCGATTCACAAACTGCGGAAACGAGTGATGCGATCAGCCGGTATCTTGCCGACGATCCCGACGTGATCCAGCGTGCCGACGGTCTGATCAGCTCGTCGTGCGAGCATCAGCGACTGGCCGAATTGTTGCTGGGTTCCACATGGGTCGTCATGGACCTGGCGGCGGCCCGGCGTCTGTCGGCTTCTGACGAGACCGGGCAGCGGTTCGTGACTCTGCAGGGTGAATTGCTCGAGCCGGACGGCACGCTCTACACCGGCAGCATCCGCGGTGAGTCGGCCGTGCTATCCCGCAAAAGCGAGCTGCGTCGCCTCAAGAGCGACTTGATCCGGCTGGATCAGCTGGTCGGATCCAGTGAGCGTCAGTTTGAAACACTCGTCGCGCAGATACAGGAGACATCCGATGAACTGGCAGAAGTGGTTTCCAGTCGGGATGGCGTCAACGAACAGCTCGCGCAGGCGCGAGCCGAATTCGGAACCTGCCACCGACGTCTGCAACAGCTCACGGAACAGCACGCCGCAGCCGAGTCAGAGTTGGCTGATAATGAGTCGCAGTCAGAAACCGCACAGGCTGAGCTGGCCGAACACTTCGAGCGTTTGAATCAGGTGGAGATCGCTGAGCAGCAGGCCGACAGCGAAACCGCCCGCCTCGAAGGTGAGTTGATCAAATTTGAGCACGAGCGAAATCGTTTGATTCAGGCTCAAACCGAAGATCGACTCAAACTGGCCCGGCACACCGAACGTCGCGAAAGCCTGCAAACGGAAAGTCAGCGGTTGCAGGAAGAGCAAACGGGCCAGCAGGAACAACTCGAAGAGATCACACGTCGGATTGACGCACTCGATCAACGTCGCCGGACATCCGTGTTGGTCGTCTTGAACACGAACTCCGCACTCGCCGGCCTGGCAATCCAGGCTGAGCAGAGCAACGCCATCGTGTGGACTCAGTCGCAGGAGAAACGCCGGCTCCGTGATGTACGTGGCCAGCTCGTGGAAGAAGACAATCGCATCCGTCAGGAGCGACGAACAGTCGCAGATCGCCAGCATGAGCAGGAACTGCTGGTGCGTGACATGCGGCATCGCCTGTCGACATCCGGCGAACGCATCGAAGAGGAATTCAACTGCAGTCTTGAAGAGGTCTTCGCGTCAGACGCGTCCGCCTTCCGGGACTTCCTGATCGAACGCGGTCTGTTGGAAAATCCAGACGCCGAAGACGGTGAATCGGAAACGGTCGACGGACTGGAAGCCGACAATGAGGAGTTTGATCCGGATTCTGACGTCGAGGATGTGACCGATCCTGATGGCAACAACGAAGAAGACAGCGAATCAGCAAACGTCAACGACGAAACCGACACTGACATCGAAGCAGGCGACGCTGTTGAACTCGAGCCCGACGTCTCCATTCTGACGCCCGAAGAACTCGTCCACACAGAAGTCGGCGGCACGCGTTTCGAAGACGTCCGCGATGAACTGGAAGAACGCGTTAACCGGCTTCGCCGCAAGCTGAAGTCCATTGGCAACGTGAACACGGAAAGTCTCGAGCACCTCGACGAACTGGAAGGCCGATTCACGCACTTCAACAGCCAGCTCCAGGACCTGACCGAGGCGAAGGCCACACTGGAAGACATCATCCGCCGCATCAACGCTGAGAGCCGGCGGATGTTCACCGAATCATTCGAAACGATCCGCGGCGAATTCCGGGACCTGTTCCGTCGTCTGTTTGGTGGCGGCGACGGCGACATCATCCTGGAGGACCCGGACGACGTTCTGGAATGCGGCATCGAAATTGTCGCCCGCCCGCCCGGCAAAGAACTGCGGAGTATTTCACTTCTCAGCGGTGGCGAAAAAACCATGACAGCAGCGGCCCTGCTCCTGTCGATCTTCCGCAGCCGTCCCAGCCCGTTCTGCATCCTGGACGAAGTTGACGCAGCCCTCGACGACGCAAACGTCGAGCGTTACGCCACCATGATCCACGAGTTCCGAGACACAACGCAGTTCATCATGATCTCGCACCGCAAACGCACAATGACGGTCGCAGATGTCCTCTACGGAGTGACCATGGAACAGTCAGGTGTCTCCAAACGCCTCACAGTCAGCTTCGAAGACGTCGGCGAAGACGGTGAAATCCGAACGACGGGAAGTTCCGAGAGCGCACAGGCTGCATGAAACGCGTGGGCTCATCGTCGTGTGCCAACGGTCCGGAATACCGTTTGCGTAGTCCACGCTCGAGTTCTCCGGAACGACACAGTTTTGCCGCTGAAGCGAGAGCATTTTCAGAGTTGGCATTTAGTAGATCCATCCGACCCGAAAACCCCTCTCCCTGACCCAGCGGGGAGAGGGTCAGGGAGAGGGGTTTATCCTGAAGACTGATTCTGCAAATGCTCTAACCCTCTCGCTTCAGCGCGTTTCTCGTGGACCGTCATGACTCAATTTTCTGTAGGCTGTGGTCCCGTCCCTGATCAAGGATGATCACATGGCGGTCATCCGCGCTATGCGGACGCGGAGAAGATCACGGTGGTGCTCGACAATCTGAACACGCACGACCTGGGTTCGCTGTACGAGGCCTTTCCGCCAGAAGAG
>CAYSJO010000196.1:0-3438 GCA_964431285.1 uncultured Planctomycetaceae bacterium | reverse complement strand
AGATTCGAACCGGCCCGGATTCCGCCGAAATGGACCTGTCTCACGTGCTGTGCAATTTGCTCAGGCAGCGTCTTCAGTAGATTCCAGTGGAGAATTCGGATGTCCTGCCAAGCGAATTGATTCTACTTTCATCGGGACTGTGAATGGTGACCGACTTACCGACCGTTCGAAATCCGGAGAGATTCGAATCCGAGACCCGAAGACACCGAAAGTTGCGAGCACTCTGAGTCTAACTGAAAAACGCCGAGTGCCCAGATACATGGCATGGAGCCCGGACAGAAAACGAATCGCCCTCGCCGGATTCGGCGTGCCATCACTCCGACACGTCGCTCGCATTCAGTGTCAGTTTCGCAGTCGACTCCGGGACTCCATCGACACCTGTGCCGAGTTTTCATAAATCGTTATGCTGGTCGTTGAGCCATGAACTCCCGATGCACTTGAAGTTACATCTTCACTCCAACGCGCTGGCACGAAGGCGATCGAGGAATCGAATGAGAAGCAATTCCTATCTCATCCCGCGTCGAACTTTGCTGAGAGGAGCCGGCGTATCGGTGGCGTTGCCTCTGCTGGACATCATGTCGCCCGCCATCAGTTCTGCGGCACCCGCCCAAGAAGCACCCGTGAGGCTGTGTGTGTTGTACAAGGGGTGTGGCGTGAATCCGCACTCCTGGGACGTTGTAGGTGGAACGGAAACAGACTTCGAACTCTCCAGAATTCTTCAGCCCCTGTCTGCAGTTCAGGACGACATTCTTGTTGTTGGAAACCTGGACAACCAGGGCTCATCGGACCATATGGATGCGCCCGGCACGTTCATGGCTGCCACAAAGCATAAGGATCTCAGTCGCTATTCCTTCGATCAAAGAGTTGCAGATCGCATCGGCAACAAGACGCCGATCAAGTCCATGCAACTGACGGCCGACAACGTCTGGAAGCAACATCCCTGGTTAAACATTTTATCTTACGACCACAACAATCAGCCGCTCCGCGGACAGCATGATCCTCAGGCTGTTTTCGACATGATGTTTAAGGACACATCCAGGGCGGACCGCCAGAATGAACTGCTGAGTGTCCTGGATGGGATCAAAGAAGCGTCCTCGTCACTGTCGAGAAAAATCAGCGCACGCGACAAACGCACGCTGGAGCAGTACTTCGATTCCATTCGAGACGTCGAGAACAGTATCCAGCAGGCCAGACAGAACAGTCGGGCCGTGGACCTCGACACGAAACTGTCCAACATCGACCCGAGCCTGAAAGTGGGCAACCTTGGCGAGAGAATCAAGGCGATGCTTGATTTGATTACGCTCGCCTTCTGGACGGATTCAACACGGGTTGTTTCGTGCATGCTAGCCAATACCAATAGCCGATCTCACTATGACTTCATGGGCGTCAATGCCGAGTTTCATTACGTCTCACACCACGTTCGCAACAAGAAAGTCCTTCCCGCCTACGACAAAATCAACATCTGGCATACAGGCCAGTTGAGGTACCTGATTGAGCGGTTCAAATCCATCAGCGACGGCAACGCGACGCTGTTCGACAACTCGCTGATTCTATGGGGTTCGGGCATTAAGCATGGCGACTATCACTCGCTGACGGACCTGCCGCTTGTCGTCACCGGTGGTGGTGGCGGAAACGTAGAACTCGGGCGGCATGTCCGCTATCCGAAGGCTCAGCCCTATGGCAATCTCCTGTTGACGCTCATGAATATCATGGGGACTGACGCAACAGGTATCGGAGATTCGACGGGGCAACTTCCAGGCATCACGGAAAAGGCGAATTTCGAACCTGCAAACCCGGACGACGGCAGCTGGAAGATCGTGAAGAGCGATGACAACACGCTCACCGCGAAGGGTTTGTTGCGGATCAGCATTGAGGCCGAAGATGTCGAGTACTATCAGTTGCGACTCTCGGACAAGAGCGACCTTGAGATCCGTATCCCCTACATGAACAACCACAAGCTGCGTTTCGATCGTAGCGTCGGGAAAGTGGTGACTGTAACGGGCAAGTACAAAATCGTCGCGGGAAAGAAAATGATCGTCGCCCTCACGAAGGCCGAGTTGGAATAGCCGTGAAGATACAGACTTCCAGCGCGGCCGCCGTCGTTGCATGCGTCCTGGCTTTCACAGTGAACTCGAGTCCGCGTTTCGCGTCTGCAGCGAGCTTTGCGGACGCGTCAAACGTGATTGAGTCCCGGTGCCTGTCCTGCCATGACAGCGCCACCCGAGAAGCCGGAATCGATCTGACACCGCTTGTGCGGAAGGAGAACTCGTCCTACGGAGAGTACACCCGGCTGTGGATCAAAGTTGAAAAGATGGTGGCCACCGGCGAAATGCCACCGGCAGATGAGGGAGCCTTAGAAGCCCCGGAAAAAGATGCGATCACACAGTGGTTTCACGAGTCGTTCGTGCTGCGAAATGGCAAGTCGCACATCGGGCCAACTCCGTTGCGCCGTTTAACCCGATACGAGTTGGAGAGCACTCTCGAAGACGTCCTGGCGATCAAGCTCAGGACGCCGTATCGCGACACCATCACTGGACGCATCGAGAAATCCACAATCACGTCCCTCGTGCCGTCGGATATCCCCGGAGACTCCGGGTTTGACAACGACGCGCATCGGATGGAATCTCTCAAACCGCCGCTCAAAGAGATCTCCGAGGCTGTACATTATGCGTTAGGACTCTTCAGCAACGACCCAACCGCCATGCAGGCAGTTCTGGACCGCGCCGATCTACCGAAGACTGCGACCGAAGACGAAGCCAGGCAGTTCATTTCAGCATTCTTATTGCGTGCCTGTCGCTGCGATCAAACGAGAGTGCAGGAATTGGAAGACGCCCACTACAGCCTCTATCAAAAACATCTACAGGTTTCGCAGGACAGTCGAAAAAGCCTGCTGCATGTTTTCGAAATGGTTCTGGTGTCACCAGCGTTTCTCTACCGTCTGGAAGAAAGCAGGGACCAGGACACGCCCTATCCCGTCAGTGGAGTGGAACTGGCAACCCGCCTTTCATACTTCCTGTGGTCGACTGCCCCGGATGATGAGCTACTGCAGCCTGGTCAGGCCGGCAGCCTGCTCGAAGACGATGTCCTGATAGCTCAGGTCGCCAGGATGTTGAATTCCCCCAAGCGACTCGCCCTTGCCGAGAACTTCGCCGGACAGTGGCTTGGCTTCGACGATCTGTTGTCGAACAGCGAGTACTTCAAGGACGAAAGATGGAACCGCGAGACTTACGACGAGGTCCTGTTTTTCTTTGACGAACTGATTAAGTCGGACAGAAGCATTCTGGAAATAGTGCAGAGCGACTGGATCTATCGGAGAGCGTCCGCACTCAGCGCTCGGCGACATGGTTACGCCCGCATCGAACCAGAGTCCGTTAAGAATGTGTACGCGGACGTGCTGTCAGGCAGAGAAAGCAAGAGTGAGAACAAACGAATCAGGTA
>CAYSJO010000195.1:0-13663 GCA_964431285.1 uncultured Planctomycetaceae bacterium | reverse complement strand
AGCACGGACACGAATTGGCTGGTCTTCGGGACGCACGACGGAATCCGCGGAGGGTGGGATGACCCCGTCACAGTGGCCGGACACTGTTGTCTCACCTAGAACTTCCGGCAGCCACTGACACCACCAGAATCTGCCGGAGTTCACCATGACGCTTCTTCGTTCCATTTTCGTCGTATTGCTCGTTGTTCAGCCGATACTCGCCGGTGATGACATCGTCGCATTTGAGTCGTCATTGTTTGACGGCAAAACACTCAATGGCTGGACCGTCGAGAATGAGTGCGAAGCCGCCGTTCAGGATGGCATGCTGCTTCTGAAATCCGGCGACGGGTGGCTGCGATCAGATCACCAGTATGCCGACTTCGTGCTGCACGTCGAATGGAAGGCCCTGAAGGCCAGAAAATATGACGCAGGCATCTACATTCGCACGAAAAACGGCGGCGGGCCATACCCGAAAAACGGGCACCAGATCAATCTGCTGGAGGACCGCGAAGGCGATCTCGTCGGTAATCGCGACGCCACCAGTGATGGCCTGATCAAAGTGGGAGACTGGAACTCATTCGACATCACCGTGAAGGGCGACACCGTTTCCAATGTGATCAACGGCAAGCCTGCCTGGACCGCGAAAGGACTGAAGAACCGCACAGGCCACGTCGGTTTTCAGATTGAAGTTCCGTTGGGCGGTCAATTCCTGATCCGTAATGTGATCATCAGGGAACTCGGCTACGAGTCGTTGTTCAACGGCACGGACCTGGCCGGTTGGGAAGGCGCCGGAAAATCGGCTGAGGTCTGCTGGAAAGCCGATGACGGCACTGTCATGTGTACGGGTGAGAAAGGTCCTTGGCTGCGATCGAAGCAGGAGTACGGTGATTTCAATTTCCGCTTCGAGTACCTGGTGTCACCCGGCGGCAACAGCGGCATCTACGTCCGCGTTCCCGAGAATGGGAACCACCACCGAGACGACGACTCGAAGCCACCGGCTGGATTCGAAATTCAGGTCCTCGACGATCGCGCAGAGAAGTACGCGAAACTCAAGCCGTATCAGTATTGCGGGTCGCTGTACGACATTTGCGGAGCTACCGAACGCGTCGGTCGTGCGGCCGGTGAATGGAATACGCTCGAGATCAATTGCGAAGGACAGAATATCACAACCGTGCACAACGGCGTTGAAATCGTTCATGTGACGCCGGAGAGCCACCCACTGATCTCACTGCGAAAGGTCAGGGGATTCCTTGGACTGCAGAATCACAGCACCGTTGTTCGGTTTCGGAACCTGCGTGTCGGCCCCGCACTGCCGGTGTCCGAATCTGCCGAGTAGCAGCTGGGCAAATGCCGACAACCACTGCATTCACCTCGCAGTCCGCGATGGTTTTCGGGATTCACGCAGACTTCGAATGATGGACTTCATATGATCAAGTTTTGATCCGTTCGTGCGCACCAATCGCACCTCAGTCAGGACTTGTGAAATGGCACGCGACTACGATGTCCTCTGTGCGAAAGCGAGAAAGGCCGTTAAGACGCGTGAGCTTCTGGATGCCATCGACCTGTATGAAGAAGCGATCGAGATCGACCCGGATGACTATGCCGCTCACGAGGGACTGGCAACCGCGTGCTATCTGGCGCAGGACTACCAGGGAGCGCTCAAGCACTTCACGCGGGTGACTGAGCTCAAGCCACGTGAGGCCAAGGCCTACATCAATCTTGGCGCGCTGTACAACATCCAGCACGACTACACACAGGCCGCTGACGTACTGCGAAAGGCCGTTCAGCGGGATGGCCGGAACCCAGACGTCTATTACAACCTGGGGATCGCTCAAAAGAACTTGAATCAGATCAGCATGGCGGTCTCGGCGTACCGTGAGTGCGTTCGGCTCGATCCCGAAATGGTCGATGCACATGTCAATCTGGCGAATGTTTATATCGAGCAGAACAACCACCGAAAGGCCTCCGAGCATTTCGAACTGGCACTCAAAGTAAAGCCTGGATTCAATCGGGCGAAACGCGGACTTGAGCACGTTCGGCAGTTAATGGAGAAGAACAAACGGGAAGCCTCACCTTTCGGTCGACTCGTTGACGAAGAAAAACTGGAAGTGAAAGGGCAGGCTGTGGCCGTTGGTCGGACACTGTCCGAAGATGAGAGGTTTGAGGATCGCCAGCTCATCCAACTGGCCACCGCCGAAGCCGGTAACCTGGCAACAAGCCTCTGCTCGCACCTGAGGCAACATCTTGAGCCGGCAGTGCTGAACATCAGCCGGGTCATGGCTCACGATCCCAATAACCGTCGCGGACTGCACGAGGCGTTCAACCAGTATCACGAGGCCGTGCGTTTCGCGAATCAGATCTTCGACAGCTGGCAGGCCGAGCACCATCGGCTGAAGGAGCATGAGGCCGAGATGAAGCCATAGGGACGGTTCACCGTTCGTAGTATCCGCATTTATGTGGTTAGCACGGTGGACGACCCAACGAGCCAGATGAATCCGGTTGCTACACGCGGCTTCACCCACCCATCAATCAATCGGCGGTGTTTTCGTCCATGTCGTCGCCACCGTCCGTGTCGTTGTCGCCATCGTCCATGTCGTCGTCTTCGAGCAGTTCGGGGTTCGCGTCCGAGATGCGGACCTGCGCCCCTTCGCCAGTATCTGGCTTTTCGAGGGCGAGTTCGCCACGGCGCTTGAAGTCCAGCAGCGAATCGATCGCCGTGCCAAGCCACAGTGATGCAAACGGTACGTTGCGGAACGACCGATATCCCTTGCGAGTTCGGTGCTGGATGTCTCCGGCACCGAGCAGCAGGAGTTCCAGGATGTCGCGGGTTTCCCGCTTCAATCCACGAGCGAAGATCGGCTCACGCGTCGAGACGCGTAGAAACTGATGCTCGTACACGTACGACTCGTCGATCTCGACGCGATGAAACAGCCATGCCCAGATGATCTCGGACGCAATCAGTCCGAAGAACACATAGGCAGCTGCGACGAAGAAGCCCGGTGACACCGTTGCATCAAGATGCTGGAGATGCGGGGACACAGCGGTCAACGGATTCCATGCAAATTCGACAGTGGCGAAGTGAGCCATTCCGAAGAAGGCGACGAGGCCTGTTGCCAGAATGGCGCAACGGATCACGTCAAAGTTGTAGAGGATCGTCACATAGCACACGAAAACCGCGGCAAACCAGATCAGCAAAGCCCAACCGGCCGTCAGTAGACCGGCCCCCGTCATCCCGTACAGAATCAGGCTGCCCCAGATCATGGGATGCAGATACACGGATTCTCCGTACCACACGAATCGAATGCGGTAGATTCGATCCTTGTCTCGTCGGACCGAACCGAGAACGTACGACAGGAAGTAGTGATGGAATGCTCTGCAGGACGTGGTCAACGGCCAGAAGAGGATTCTCAGTGGAGTAACAATCAGCGCGCGAAGAACGCGCATCGGGCGGTTCGTCGTTGTCGTGTGAATTTCATTTTCAGTTCTCATGGGATTCTCCATTCACACCCGGCACGAGCCGACTTGGAGCCCGCTGGGTGAAAAGTTGTGTTCCGAAGACCGGGATGACGCGCAGTAGCAAGCAAACCGTCAGGGCGTGCGTCCCGGTGTCACCGCGCGGAATGATCGCGCACGGCTGGTTGAAATCGGGACGCCGAGAATCCTATACCGGTCTGTCGTGCAGCGATCGAAACCGAGCTGCATCGGGGGCAATCGACTGTGTGGTGCGTCTTGCACGCTGCAGCAGCCGGGGGCGGCTGCGAATGAAGTACACAAGCTGGAGCGTGAGTATGCTTGCCAGTAAAGCGACGCCGCACCCCAGGATGGCAATCGCATCGTCGCTCAGCGAGGGCAGAAAGGCAGTCATGCAGACCTCCTTCATCAGGGCGAGTGAAACTCACTCCGAATGCTGCGACGCTGCGAATGTGTGATTCCTGCGTCGCGTCTGTGGTGCCGGAAATACGCGGCGGCCCGTCGAAGGATCTGCCAAACTGGTTGCGTCTCAATCCGGATGGTGGCAACTCTCAATAGTGGGACTGCACTGTTTTCTCAGCCCGCACAGACTCTCACTCAAGTCTCCTGTGGTGGCGCCGATTGACGGCTGTGACGGTGTGCGGTCTGGTATGTCATGTTGCGACCTGTCCAATTCACCGTGAAGTGACGTGCCAGACTGGAGTATTGATGCCCGAGTTGCCCGAGGTCGAAACGATGGTTCGCGGGATTCGTCCGCATGTCGAAGGGCGGCAGATTCTGGCTGTGCAGGCCTGCGACTGCCCCTGTCGGCCCATGTTGATTGAACCTGACCTCAAGTCGATAAAGGGACGTGTGAGCGGTGCGACTGTGGAGCACGTTCGCAGGCGGGCGAAACGTGTCGTGATGGACCTCTCAACCGGCGACGCGTTCGTGATTGAACCCAGAATGACCGGCCTGATGCTGCTGGACGAGCCTCCGAGTATCGAACACCTGCGTGTGGAATGGACGCTGTCGGGCAGCGGTGAGTTCGATCGTCTCTGGTACTGGGACCGACGCGGTCTGGGGACGTTGCGTCTGTTGGATGCGGTTCAACAGGAAGCCGTACTGGGTCTGTCCAATCTGGGACCAGACGCATTACAAATGACCATTCAGGACTGGGTGGCGATCTGTGGCGCGACACCGACGCCGATTAAGGTCCTGTTGTTGAATCAGAAGAAGGTCGCTGGAATTGGCAATCTTTACGCGAGCGAGATTCTGCATCTGGCTCGGATCCACCCAGAGACTCCGGCCAGCGCATTGAAGCGACCGCAGATCAGGAGAATGGCCGAAGCTGTGCCAGAGATTCTGGAAAGTGCCATTCGCCACGAAGGCTCGACGCTCGGCGACGGCACGTATCGCAACGCTCTGAACAAGTCGGGCGGTTACCAGAATTCGCATCGAGTCTACGACCGCGAGGACAGCCTTTGTCCGGATTGCGAGCGAGGGAAGATCATACGCATCGTGCAGTCGCAGCGCTCGACATTCTTCTGCCGCGTGTGTCAGCGTCGGAGTCGCAACTCGTCGTAACAGCCGTTCGTAGTAACCGCATTTATGCGGTTCGTTCGACCGTCAAGAATCGTAGCTGTCTCGCCCTCAGCCGGATAAATCCGGCTACTACGAACGCGGAACGTCAGAACAACTCCTCGATCACCGCACCGTGATCTATTGCCGCGACTGGTCGTCCTGCGTGATTCAGGAAGCTGACTTCGGGGTCGACGCCCAGGACGCGGAAGATCGTGTGATGGATATCACCCGGTCGCAGGGGGTGGTCCTTTGGTACCTCGCCCAGGCGATTGGTGGAGCCAACAACCTGACCGCCTTTGACTCCCCCACCGCCCATCAGCACGGACAGGGCGTTGCCCCAGTGATCGCGTCCCGGCGTTCCTTTGCTCAGTGGCGGGCCGCCGTTGCCGCCGTTGTTCATCTTCGGCGTGCGGCTGAACTCGCCCATCACCATGACCAACACCTGGTCCAGCATGCCGCGGATTTCCAGGTCATCGAACAACGAACTGACCGCCATGTCGACCTTGGGCAAGTGTCGTTCCATCGTTCCCTGATGATTCCAGTGGCTGTCCCAGCCTCCGAAATGACACGTCACGAAGGTGGACCCGGCTTCCACCAGCCGCCGGGCCAGCAGCGTGCTTTGTCCCCACGTGTTGCGGCCATAACGATCACGGAGTCGAGGGTCTTCGGTTGCCATGTCGAACGCCGCTCGAGCACGTTTGCCCGAGACCATCTCGAATGCCTGACGGTCGAAGCGGTCCATCGCGTCCGCCATTCCCGACTGGTCGATTTCGCGCCTCAGCGTGTCGAAGTGCTTTTGCAAGCCGCGACGGTCGTCCAGACGACTGATGGTCAGGTCCTTCGGCAGGCTGAGGTTCTGGACTTTGAACCGGGCGGAATTCGGATCAGTCCCGACCTGAAACGGATCGTGCTGCACGCCCAGGTAGTTGCCCCCGAAGTATCCGGGACGCAGGCCGATACTCATCGAATACGGAATACCGATGTTGGCCGGAATACCGGGCTGGCGTGAACCGGTCATCTTTGTGGCCATTCCGCCGATGAACGGTGACTTGCCCGCGTTCATTGCACCGCTGACCCCACCACGCCCCGTCAGCATCCAGTGTCCGCCGGTAAAGTGGTCCCCGGCGTTATGATGAACCGAGCGGACAACCGAATAACGATCGGCCTGGCGAGCCTGCCGCGGAAACATCTCAGTGATATCAAATCCGGGCACGTTTGTGTGAATCGGCTGCCAGATGCCAGCGTATTCAGAGGGCGCATCGGGTTTTGGATCGTATGTGTCGTGATGGCTTGGTCCGCCATCCAGCCAGATCAGAATTACGGACGTTTCTTTGCGACCGGCCGCACCGGCAGCTTCTTTCGCTCGCAGAATCTGGGGCAGTCCGACCGCTCCCATTCCGGCCATGCCGACCTGAAGAAAGCTGCGTCGACTGTGTCCATCGCAGTATGCAGAGGTTTTTTCAGCCTGAATTCGCATAATCGCTCTACTTGATGCATCAAGGGATGAGAGACGGGAGGGAGTCCGGAGGCGTGACCTGAGATCTTATCGGTCATTGGGTCAGTTCCACAATTCCCGGTTGATGATCTCGGGCGACGACTCGACTCGCGATGATGTGAGAGCCATCGGCCGATACAATTTGTGTTCGGACCTGATAAGGACACATCGTGTCTTTAACTCTCCACAATCTCTGGCGGGAACATCTGCATGCTGACTGTTTACGGAACTGAAGGACGGACTCGGCGTGAGTTTCTGCGAATCGGCACTTCGAGCGTTGGCGGACTCACGCTCGCCGGGTTGCTGGCTGCGCGGGCCGCAGCTGGAACACGAGGCGCTCATCTGCACGATCGATCGGTCGTGGTTCTGAACATGCAGGGCGGACCGACTCAGTATGAGACGTTCGATCCAAAAATGGCTGCCCCCGCTGAGATACGCAGCATTACGGGAGAACTGCAAACTTCGCTTCCCGGTGAGACGTTTGGCGGGACGTTTCCGAAGCTTGCGGGACTCGCCAATCGAATGGCGGTCGTGCGGTCCTACCGACATGGCATCTCCAGCCACGGAACGGCCGCCATGCATGTGATGGCGGGAGGCAATCCCACCGGCGCGATGATGGGAGCCCTGTTTGCACGTGTCGCCGGTCTAACGAATCCCACAACAGGTCTACCGCAGAATGTGGTGGTGACTTCACAAGCCATCAGTGATCAGCACAAGGGACTGTATCGAAACACGGATCGCGTGTCCCAGAACGGAACGCTGTCGCGATCGTACCGACCGTTCGATCCGAGTGCTGGCGGAGAAGTAATCGACAACATGAAGCTGCAGGTCAAAGGCGGGCGGCTGAACGACCGGCGTGGTTTGCTGAGTGGCCTGGATCGACTTCGTCGGAACGCGGATGCAAGTGGTCAGCTCGATTCAGCCGACCGCTTTCAGCAGCAGGCATTCGACGTGCTGGCGCGCGGGGCGGGTGATGCATTCGACCTGTCGCAGGAAGACCCGGCCACCATCAGGCGATACGACACCAGCATGTGTAAACCGACCGCAGGAGCGATCAAACGCAACTCCTATGCGACGCAGTTTTCGCCGGTTGCGCTCGGTCATCAGATGCTGATGGCGCGGCGGATGTGTGAGGCCGGATGCGGATTCGTCACAGTCACAGCTCCCGGTTGGGACATGCACGGTGGTGGCAAGGAATTCACTATGGCTGACGGAATTGCCCAACTGACGCCGGCCGTCGACAAGGCCGTATCGGCGTTCATGGAAGACGTCGAACAGCGTGGCTTGACCGATCGCATCCTGCTGGTGATGACTGGCGAGTTCGGGCGCACTCCCCGAATCAACAAGAACGGCGGCCGCGATCACTGGGGCAATCAGTGCACACTGGCATTTGCCGGCGGTGGGCTGCAAATGGGGCAGGTCATCGGCCGATCCGACCGCATCGGCGGCGAACCAGCTTCGACGCCGATCACCAGCAGCAACGTCCTGGCCACCGTGATGCACTCGCTGTTCGACATTGGTGAATTGCGGCTGCAGACAGGCGTCTCGAAAGAAATCGAGCAGATCATTACGACCGGCCAGCCAATCTCCGAACTGTTCTGAGTGCGACGTCTACACGATTCAGATCGTCATTGGCACCAATCGAAAACAGGCCCAAGGCTGAACACAGCCTTGAGCCTGTTGAACAAGTTGCCGGCAACGGATTGGGCTATTTGACTTCCCAGGTATCGCCGCGGTTAAAGAGATCGTGCAGGTTGCCTTCGCCTTTTTCCGCGATGGCGTCTTCAATCTGAGCGGCCGCAGTCTGGTCATAGGTCGGTCGGTCGATGGCTCGGAAGATGCCCACGGGTTCGGGAAACTCCGGCTTCCGCATCCGAGCCAGTGTAAACGCAAGGCTTGGTTCGGCAGCTTTTTCATCGTGGAACAGCAGGTCGTCTTCCTTCACGCCGTCAGCCTGCAGATCGACAACTTCAGGTCGGCTGCCTTCGTTGACTCGGATCCCTTTGGCGCCGTTGGCGAAGACAAGCGGCTTGCCATGTTCCAGGTAGATGATGTTCTGGTTCCGGATTTTCTTGTCGGTCGCGAAACTGAATGCGCCGGAATTGAAGACGTTGCAGTCCTGGTAGACTTCGACGAACGCAGCACCTTTGTGATGCGCGGCACGTTCGAGCACCATCGACAGGTGCTTGATGTCGACATCGACCGAGCGGGCGACAAACGTCGCTTCACAACCCAGCGCGACGGAAAGCGGGTTCAGCGGGTAATCGACCGAGCCCATCGGCGTACTTTTGGTGCGTTTTCCCACAGGGCTTGTCGGTGAGTACTGGCCCTTGGTGAGTCCGTAAATCTGGTTGTTAAACAGGATGATCTTCAGGTCGATGTTACGTCGGATGGCGTGCATCAGATGGTTGCCGCCGATTGACAGCGAATCGCCATCGCCGGTGATCACCCAGACCTGCAGGTCGGGCCGCGTGACTTTGATGCCCGAAGCGATCGCGGGAGCCCGACCATGGATGCTGTGGAACCCATACGTGTCCATGTAGTACGGAAATCGGCTGGAGCAACCAATACCCGAGACAAACACGAACTTCTCTTTGGGCATACCCAGCGTGGGTAAAACCTTCTTCATCTGCGCGAGGATCGAGTAATCGCCGCAACGCGGGCACCAGCGGATTTCCTGATCGCTGGCGAAATCTTTCGCGGTCAGGACGGGGAGTTCAGTGGGCGTATCAGTGCTCATGGCGGGATGCCTTTGGGGGATTCCTGCCGTCGGCGTCATTTCCGGCGGCAACTCAGACTGAGCAATAAGGTGGGGATCAGTGGTTCCAGGATCAGCATTCGTGAGAGAGGTCGTAACCAGTTTGTGTCAGCTGGCAAGAGTATCGTTGATCGCGTTGACGACTTCAGAAACCAGAAACGGTTTGCCTTTGAGTTTGTTGAGTCCCTGGGCGTCGACCAGGAACTCGGAACGCAACAGCAATCGAAGTTGGCCCATGTTGAGTTCTGGCACAAGGACTTTCTTGAATCGTTTCAGGATGTCACCGACGTTGCGCGGCATGGGATTCACGTATCGCAGGTGACAGTGGGCGACGGACTGGCCAGCCGCCTGGACTTCACGCACGGCAGTTCGCACGGCTCCGAAGGTGCCGCCCCAGGAGACGACCAGCAGATCCCCGGAATCGGGCCCGTCGACTTCCTGTTCGGGGATGAAGTTCGCGACGTTGGCGACCTTCTCGGCTCTCAGTTTGATCATGTGCTGGTGATTATCAGGGTCGTAGCTCACATGACCCGTGACATCAGCCTTCTCAAGGCCACCGACGCGATGCTCCAGCCCTGGCGTCCCGATTTTGGCCCACGGTCGAGCATGTTTCTCGTCGCGTTTGTAGGGAAGGTAACCGTTTTCGCTGTTGGACTCCGCCGGATGCGAAACGGTGATCGGAGACAGTTCTTCAACGGTCGGAATTCGCCAGGGTTCGGCTCCGTTGGCAATGTAACCATCTGAAAGAAAGATCACCGGAAGCATGAACTCGACGGAAATCCGCATGGCTTCCTGAATCATGTCGAAGCAGTCGGCCGGACTTTGCGGGGCGACGATCGGCAATGGCGATTCGCCGTTGCGGCCGAACATCGTCAGCAGCAGGTCCGCCTGTTCGGTTTTCGTCGGCAGCCCCGTGCTCGGGCCGCCACGTTGCACGTTGACGATGATCATGGGCAATTCGGCGATCATGCCCAGCCCCATGGCCTCGCCTTTCAGGCAGATACCTGGTCCGGAACTGGCTGTCACCGAAAGTTCGCCGGCGTAGGCAGCTCCGACAGCAGCCGACATGGCCGCAATTTCGTCCTCAGCCTGAAATGTGCGAACACCGAAGTTCTTGTGGTTCGCCAGCTCGTGCAGAATATCGCTGGCGGGTGTGATCGGGTAACCGGCATAAAAGAGCCGTTGACCGGCCAGATTTGCGCCGGTGACCAAACCCAGCGCAGTGGCTTCATTGCCCGTCAACTTGCGGTATTGGCCAGGTGGAAGTTGCGCGGGAGCGACCTGGTAATGAACCGTGAAAGCTTCGGTCGAGAAACCAAAGTTGTATCCAGCCTTCAAGGCGCGGATGTTGGCTTCAGCCGTCTCAGGCTTCTTTGCGAACTTGGCCCGGACCCAATCTTCGGTCGGGGTCGAATCGCGGTCATACAGCCAATACACGAGACCGAGTGCGAAGAAGTTCTTGCAACGGTCGGCTTCACGTGTCGTCAGGCCCAGTCCCTCAACCGCATCGCGTGTCAGCCGCGTCATGTCGACACGATGCACACGATAGGCCTGCAGGGCGTCTCCGTCTTCCAGAGGATTGATCGCGTACGTCGCTTTCTGCAGGTTGCTCTTATCGAACGCGTCGGCGTTGACAATCAACGTACCGCCGCGCTTCAGGTCCTCGACATTTGTCTTCAGAGCTGCGGGATTCATCGCGACCAGCGTGTCGACTTCGTCACCAGGAGTGAAGATGTCGTGATTCGAGAAGCACAGCTGATATCCGGAAACACCCGCGAGCGTTCCGGCAGGAGCCCGAATCTCAGCGGGAAAGTCAGGCAGGGTGCTGACGTCGTTACCGAACGCCGCAGAGACATTCGTCAACTGCGTTCCAACGAGCTGCATTCCGTCGCCACTATCACCACAGAATCGAACGACGACGGTTTCGAGTGATTCTTTCTGACGGGGCGGTTCTGCGGCTTCGGCCTGGGGCGCTTCGACAGTCGACATCGGATTACAGACTCCTCATCGGAAACGCACCTGAGGTACGGCACGAGTTCCCCAAATCCATCACGCGTGAGCCGAGCGTGAAACGGAACCAGGAAACAGCATTGAGTGGGGAACTGGACTGGTCGCAGGCGAGGCCGGACGGGCTTGAGGCAGGAGAGTCCGAAGACCGAACCACTTTATAGAGCCCATCGGTGGGAGAGGACGACAGCCGCAACGCAATCAGTCTCATCATTGTGAGCATGTTGCACGATTCTGAAAAGGCTGTCTGACCAATTCTTTGGGACGGATTCTGAGGATCGTCCGATTCGCACATTCCGCTATTGCGAACGCCGGATTGGACACTGTTCCGGGCCTGTGAGTATTCTGACGAATCAGCCATGACTGATCTGATTTCCTTCGGTCTTCAGTCATCGTCAGCCATTTACCTCCCGCCGGATGTCTCAGCGTGATCGTGAACCTGCCATTGTGGTCAACCAACGTCCAGCGGCTGTCTGTCATCGCTGCCATTGCGGCTGGGATGCTCGCCTGGCATCCGCGCCCGGCTTCGACGGCCGAACCCGGGACAACAAAGATCGACTTCAGCCGGCAGATTCGACCGTTGCTTTCAGACAAGTGCTTTCGCTGTCATGGACCGGACGACAAGAGTCGAGAAGGTGATCTGCGACTGGACATTGGTAAGGCGGCGCATCAGTCCGCAATCGTCGCAGGAGACGTTGGCAACAGTGAGCTTATTAAACGGATCACCAGTGATGATCCCGACAAGCGGATGCCGCCCGCCGATTCGAAGTTAAAGCTCACGTCCGAGGACGTCGCTCTGCTTAAGCAATGGGTCGCCCAGGGAGCTGACTACACCGTCCACTGGGCCTACGAAAAGCCTCAACGTCCCGCACTTCCAGAGACGAGCAAACACGTCTGGGGCCGCAATCCGATCGACGCGTTTGTGCTTGCTGGACTTCAGGCTGCGAAGCTGGAACCGTCGCCCATGGCCGATCGCTCGACGCTGATCCGCCGCCTGTCGCTCGACCTGACCGGACTTCCCCCGTCCATCCGTGACGTCGATCGGTTCGTCAACGATGAGCGGCCGCAGGCCTATGAAAAACTCGTTGACCGTTTGCTGGCTTCGCAGCATTACGGTGAACGGATGGCTCAGGACTGGCTGGACCTGGCTCGCTTCGGCGACACCAACGGATTCGAGAGCGACAGCACTCGCAACATGTGGCTGTATCGTGACTGGGTGATTAACGCCTTCAACACAAACATGCCGTTTGATCGATTCACCATCGAGCAGATTGCCGGCGATCTACTGCCGGATGCCGACGCGTCGCAGAAGATCGCCAGCGGATTCAACCGAAATACGACTTACAACGAAGAGGCCGGCTCTGACGCGGAGGAGTACATGGTCGTCTACGCCGTCGAACGAGCCAGCACGACCGCCACCGTGTTTCTCGGCCTGACCATGGGGTGTGCTCAGTGCCACGAGCACAAGTACGACCCGATCTCGCAGCAGGAGTTTTACCAGTTCTATGCGTTCTTTAATTCGGTCGATGGTGAACTCGGCGCAACTGGTCACGACATCCCGTTGCCGCCGCTGCTGAGTCTGCCGACCGGCGACCAGAAGGCATCGCTCGAACGCGTCACGACGGAATTGACTAGCCTGGAAAAGCAAATTGATGCGCTGGTGGCCGAGATCACACTCCCGTCCACGCCCGCCGAGTCGAAGCCGACCGACAAACAGCAAACGCCGACTCCAGGTACTGATGACACGGGTGCAGACTCGGGCGACACCGCGAAGGTGGAAAAGACCAAACTGCCGGAGCCGACGCACTTCGACACCCAACTCGCATGGGAAAAGTTTGAAAAGGCACGCGAAAAGAGCGAACTGCCGAAGGACATCCTTAAGCTCGTCAAACTCAAAGAGACGGACCGCAAGGATGAGCAGAAAAAGCAGTTGCGTGATTACTTTGCGCAGTACGCGTATGCGGCGACAAAAGAGACGTTTGAACCGCTCAACAAACGGCAGGCGAAACTGACCGACGAGAAACAGAAGCTCGACAAGGCCATTCCAACGACGATGGTCATGGTCGAGATGAAAGAACGACGACCGGCCTTTGTCCTGGTTCGCGGCGATTTCCAGACGAAGGCCCAGGAAGTCACGCCCAACGTACCGACCATTTTCCCGCCGCTGCCTTCGGACAAGCCGCGTACCCGCCTTGGGCTGGCGCACTGGCTCGCAGATGCAAACAACCCTCTCGTCGCGCGCGTGGCCGTCAACCGGTTGTGGAGCCAGTTGTTTGGTGCAGGACTTGTGCGGACGATGGACGACTTCGGAGTCCGCGGCGAATTTCCGGCGCATCCGGAATTGCTCGACTGGCTCGCCACCGAGTTCGTCCGCACCGGCTGGAACGTCA
>CAYSJO010000194.1:0-18371 GCA_964431285.1 uncultured Planctomycetaceae bacterium | reverse complement strand
CCTCAATCAACGATGTACGATCGCGACTCGCCACGGCGAATGCCTACCTTGGCGCCGCTTCGATTGTTGAAGCACTCGCCGGAGGGGCCGACATTGTGATTACCGGCCGCGTCGCCGATCCGTCACTGGTTGTGGCAGCGTGCATCCATCACTTCGGTTGGAGTGACGATGATCTCGATCAATTGGCAGGAGCGACTGTCGCGGGTCACTTGATTGAATGCGGAACTCAGGTCACCGGCGGAATCAGCACTGACTGGCTCAATGTGCCCGACCCGGCGCATCTCGGGTTTCCAATCGTTGAAGTGTCGAGCGACGGCAGTTGCGTTGTCACGAAACCGCACGGGACTGGTGGCTGTGTCACAGAAATGACGGTCAAGGAACAACTCGTCTACGAAACTGGCGACCCGTCAAACTACATCAGCCCAGATGTGACGGTTTCGTTCCTGACGTTGCTGGTCGAAGACCTTGGCGACGATCGCGTGCGAGTCAGCGGGGCGAGTGGGACACCCCACACACCAACGTACAAAGTCAGTGCCACATTTCGCGACGGATTCCGGGCGGCCGGAATCCTGACGATTGTCGGTCGAAACGCTGTCGAGAAAGCACGACGGTGTGGTGAGCTGGTTCTGCAGCGTGTCCGCGAGGCGGAATTCGATTTACGAGACACCGTCGTCGAGTGTCTGGGCAGCGGTGCATGCACCGCTGGAATGTTCGACACTTCGGACGTGCGCAAAACGGTTTTGAGAGTCGCCGTCGAAGCGGACTCGCGGGATGCCGTCGAACGATTCTCGCGAGAACTCATGCCGCTCATCACGAGCGGACCGCAAGGGACGACGGGTTACGCCGAAGGGCGCCCGCGAGTCCGTCCGATGGTCCGCCACTGGCCTTGCCTGATTTCCCGGAACGAAGTCACACCGCGCGTCGAGGTGTTCTCAAGTGCCGATACGCCGAACAGGAGTGACTGGCCGGGAACGAGTGCATTCTTCCCAGCGTCCGCCGAATGCCAGGCTTCCTCAGTTCGCGAACAAACGGGAACATTGATCGACATCGCCTGTGCTCGCAGTGGTGACAAAGGGAGTAACGCAAACGTCGGTGTCATCTGTCGAAGCCCAGACCATTGGGAGTTTCTCCACACATGGCTGACGACCAACCGTGTGGCCACATTCTTCTCACCGCTGGGAGTCGATTCCGTTAAGCGGTTTGAATTGCCCAGTCTTGGCGCGCTGAATTTCATCCTGGAAGGCGTTCTTCAAAACAGCCTGCGGACGGACGCCCAGGGTAAGACATTCGCCCAGATTCTGCTCGAAATACCACTGCCGAAAACTGACGTGTCTTTGACTCGTGATTCCTGAGAGCACTCACAGGGGAACCTATGACTTCGTTGGTTCTTACACAGACAATTGAACCGGGAATCGTGTCAGTGACAATGAATCGGCCCGATCGAAGGAACGCGCTCAGCATTGACCTGCTTGATCAGCTGTTTGTCGAGATCGAACGGTTGGCAGATGATCAGACGAGCCGCGTGGTGATCCTGCAAGGTATCGGGCCCGTGTTCTCGGCCGGACTTGACTTGCTCGAGGCGGCCGACCGATCGGTTGTCGGACGTTCGGCCCGGGCAGTCCAACGGACACTCAGCATGCTACGTGAAACGCCGCTGATCGTAATTGCCGCAGTACAGGGTGGCGCATTCGCAGGTGGCGCGGGAGTGATGGCAGCCTGCGATATTGTGGTCGCGGCCGACGATGTGAAAGTCGGTTTCCCCGAAGCCCGCCGCGGTCTGCTTCCGGCGTTGATCTGCGGCGTGCTGAAACACAAAGTCCGCGAGGGCGACCTGCGTGACCTCTTTCTCGCAGGGGATGTCATCGGCGCGAGCCGTGCTCAACAGGTCGGTCTCGTCCAACGAATTGTGCCAGCCGATCAGTTAATCGACGAGGCTGTTGGTGTCGCCGGATCGGTTCTGGCGGGTGGCCCGGAGACCATTCGACAAACAAAGGCTCTCATCAACCAGACATTCGACGTCGGCAGCGAAAATGCGAACGAGTCCCTGCTTGAGACGCATATCGCCGCCCGGTACACCGAGGAAGCCTGTGAAGGACTGGCAGCGTTTATCGAGAAACGAGAGCCGAGCTGGAAACAGTGATGACGTCAGTTTCAACCAGAATGATGCGCTTTCATGACGACAACGGGGAAAACCAGGCGTCGTGACCTGCGCTGAATGAATTGGATTTCTCGCGTGTCATCCGAGTGTGGCGAGTCAGAGATTCGTTCACCAACTCGTCTGCAGTGACGGTGATTTCAGAAGACGCACCCGACGGCCGCTCCGCGAAGATCGTGTGCCCATTGGGTTTCACGGACCGAAGCCCATCTTTGTGTGCAACGATTATTGCCCCTATTCTTCACCGGCAAGAGCTGATCCCGAGGCGTGTTATGTATACTATCCAATGTCCAACCTGTTCTGGCGCTGGACCGCTTCGCCCATTCAAGCAACGCGAATCGAATGGTGACACCTGTTCCGAATGCGGGGGTACTGGGCGGGTCACGATAACCGTGGACAAACAAAAGGTTCGTGACGAAGGCCAGTTATCTCTCAGATTGAAGGCCGAATCGGACGCAAGGTTGTTCCTTGTGTTTGTTATCTCCTGCGTGATATTTCTTGCAAGTCCCCTTGTGGGTCTCGTCGCATGGCTTGTGTATACGGGTTATGTCGCAATGAGCGCCCAGCCAGGAGTGGACCGCCGTTGAAGCAAATGAGCCAAAGGATCAGCGCAGGTCCCGGCGTTTGATCTTTCCCGTTGTTGTCATGGGGAGCGCATCAATGAATTCGATTTTGCGCGGATACTCGTGTGCTGCCAGGTTGTGTTTGACGAAAGTCTGAATCTCACGACTCAATTCAGTGGAAGCTGCAAAGCCCTCTGCAAGCTGCACGAAGGCTTTCACAATCTGGCCTCGCAGCTCATCCGGTGCCGGCACAACGGCCGCCAGTGCAACCGCCGGATGTTTGATGAGACTCTCTTCAATCTCAGTCGGGCCAATGCGATAACCGGCGCTGATAATCACGTCGTCTTTGCGGCCCTTGAACCAGAACCGCCCGTCGTCATCCTTGATTCCCAGGTCACTACTGCAGGCCCAGTCGCCTTTGAACTTTTCTTCTGTCGCTGCAGGATTGTTCCAGTACTCAAGAAAGAACACTGGATCGTCCCCGCGGCGGAATGCGATTTCTCCCATAGTGCCGGGCGGCACGACGTTTCCTTCGTCATCGATGATTTCCACTGTGTGACCAGGATAAGCTCGACCCATCGATCCAGGGACAACGTCCAGGACTTCCTGGCAGTTGCCAATAACATAGTTGGCTTCGGTTTGCCTATAAATCTCGTTGATGGACGCGCCCAGTTCCTCGGTCGCCCATGCGAGTGTCTCCGCACCGAGAGCTTCGCCGCCGCTCATGACCGTCCGTAGATTCAAACGAAATCGTTTCCGGATGTGTGAAACTTCCCGCATCATTTTCAGCACGGTCGGCGGCAGGAACGCGTTTCGGATGTGGTATTTCTCGATCAGATGCAATGCGTGTTCCGGATTGAATTTCCGCGCCCGACTGGCCAGGACGGGCAGTCCAAAGAACCAGCTCGGCATCAGGATATTCATCAGCCCGCCAATCCAGGCCCAATCGGCCGGGGTCCATGCCATATCATCCGGCTGCGGGTAGAAGTTGTGGGACAGGATGAACCCCGGCAGATGGCCGAGCAGATAGCGGTGAGCATGCAGCGCGCCTTTCGGAGGCCCTGTCGTCCCCGATGTGTAAATGATGATCGCCGGATCGTGCGCTGACGTTACTGCCGTTTCGAATTCAGATGATGCCTGCTGCAACGCCTTGTGGAAATCGACCTCATCACGCTCAGGTGTTCCGTCTACTAGGAAGACCTGTTCAAGCGACGGCAGAGATTCACGAATTGTGTGGATCTTGCCTCGATTCTCGGTGTCGGTCACGACGGCCTTCGCACCGGAATCAGAAAGCCGATACTCAAGGGCCTCCGGGCCGAACAGGTTTGCCAGCGGGACGGCTATTGCACCCAGCTTGTAGATGGCAATGTGTGAGACGGCGGTTTCCGGCCGTTGCGGCAACACGATGCCGACACGATCGCCACGTTGAATTCCTCGGGCCGCGAGCGCGTTGGACAGTCGATTGGCACTGTGCTGAATCTCGCGGAACGTGTGTGTCTCTTCGCGCCCCGCATCGTCTTCGTAGTGAATCGCGATTCGGTCGGGATCTGACGCGTGCCGGTCGCAGACGGCCTCGGCCATGTTGAACGTCTCGGGGACGTCCCAACGGAACTCGTCGACAATGCGGTCCCAGCTCCGGAGACTCCGGTCGATGAAGCTCATCCAATCGCCCTTTCCGGAGACAGCAGAAATCACCGCCCATGTATTGAACACCGAACGGATCTGTATGCCAATCCCTCACTCACGTATGGGCGACACGTACCTCTGTCCGACACCAACCCCGGGTTCCGCGACAGGGCTTCGCCGTTTCGCTCACCCGGGGCTATATACGGCCGCCGCTTCGCGGCTCAAAGCCGGGAATCGATGATTTAGACATTCGTTGTTGGAAATTCGACACAGTCAAAGTCGTCCATTCGGCTTACTCGTCCTTCGGGACGACAGGTCGATGTCGGACAATCTGTGACCTGAAGTCGCCCAGACTCTGCCAGTGCAGTGGCTGATTCAGATCGACTTCAGCGATGGCCACACTGCCCCATTCCGTCGCCTGAGCCAGCGGCTTGCCGTCGTGGCCATACACTGCTGAAACCATCCAGTTAGACGACACGTCGGTGTAGGTGCTACTGATGACATAGGTGTGATTCTCGCAGGCACGGGCGGCTCCCAGCATCGGGTTGCAACCCCACACCGGCCAGGCAATGACCTCGGCGCCGCGGTTACTCAACTCACGAGCGACTTCCGGGAAGAAGCCGTCATAACAGATCATCACACCCACTTTGCCGAAGCGCGTGTCGAAGACGGGGTAGCCTTTGCCCGGCATGATGCCGCCTTCGATCTCGCCCCGCGGCAGCGTGACTTTGCGGTACTTTCCGACGATTTCACCGTCCGGCCCCAGCAACACCGAAACGTTGTAGACCAGGTGACGATCCCGCTCGAGTAACCCGGCGACAATGTACGTGTCGTGTTTTTTCGCCAGCTCTCCAAAGTACTTTGTTGATGGTCCGGGAATGGATTCGGCAACGTCAACGTACTTCAGTCCTGTCCCGAAATACGTCAGTGTCTCGGGAAGAACGACCAGGTCGGCTTTCTGCCTCGCCGCATCAGAGATCAATGGAGCAAACTGCTCACGCTTATCTTTCGGAGTTTTGCCATCGCGTGGACGGTGATGAATCGTCGCCAGTCGGACAATTCGTGGTTCGGGAGGCGTGACCCTCTTCAGCGAGACGTTCGCCACTCAACCGACGAATTCGGCGGTCCCCATCGAAAGTGCAGTTCGATCAGCGCCTGAGTGGCTTCGGTTGGCACGAGATAATTGGCTGCGACTTCCGTCCAGCCCTCTTTCCCAGTTTTTGCGTCCGGCGGAAATTCGGGCTCAGACCGCGGTCGTTCTCCAGGTCGATACGATGCGAACGAAGGTTTATCATGCCGGACTCGCTTGCCTTCGTCATTCAGCCACTGAATTCGTGCCACTCCCGTACGACGAATCAACTCCACGTTGTGTGCGCGTCGAACGACTGAGAACCGATAATGCTGACCACCGTCGACTTTGACCGTCGTCTTCCAGAAACCTGCCAATCCTTCCCGGTCATCCGCTCGAATCGCGAAAGCTCCCTGGCCCTCAGGTCCCGCCAGAAAGCCAGGCGAATTCCGGACGAATTTCCTTCCGCGGAGAATTCGGCGACCAACCCTCGGGCGGAGGGTCTCCGGCGCTCACGAGGTACGGAATAGCTGTCAGCAACAGAATCGCACCGGAGAGTGCTTTCATGAGCTTGATTCCTTGAGAGTTGTTGCGCGTGTGCCAATTCGATGGATGTCTGTTGCAGTTCAAGCATGGAGTTGTAGTGCGGCGATATCCCCAATCTTCTATACGAGCATCACTGAGCAACTCAAGCGATTCGTGCGGTATTACCAGGCTGGTCGCCGACCGCAGGAACATCCAGCAGCGGACTAATGAGGACGAAACGACGCAGAAGTTGCTGGAGCAAGACGACATCGGTCACGGCGATGACCATGCGCGCTCATTTCCCGATGCAGAACCTGCTGCAGACCCGGTCCAGCAGGTCATCGGTGTAGATCGCGCCGACAATCTCACCGAGTGCATCCAGAGCGTCTCGAATCTCCAGCGATGTCAGCTCATCACCCAAACCGGCGACAGCCGACTCGTGTGCTCTGTTCAGTGATTCGTGAGCCCGGATCAGACTGCTCCGGCTGCGTGCAGCTGTTGAATCGACGAACTGCCGCGCACCGCGCCGCCCTTCACTCAGTCGCACAGTGATCGTTGCAACCAGCCGGTCAAGTCCTTCACCGGTCACGGCACTCACAGACAGAGACACCGGTCGACCAGCGGACAACACATCCACCCGTGTTTGAACCTGAAGCACAGAGCGAACCTGACCAAGCTCCTGGCACAGTGAGTCATCGATCTGGCGCATGTTGATGTCGAGATCCACTGCGGAACACCAGACGACCAGATCGGCCTCGGCCACCTGTTCAGAGCGGAACCGTTGGGCCAGATGACCGATCCCCGCCTCGTCAATGTCCCAGCCCGCGGTGTCGATCAGTTCCATGGACATCCCGTGGCAGTCGATCCGGCCGGAGAGGTAGTCACGCGTCGTGCCTGCGACATGTGAGACGATTGCAGACGCATCCGCAGTCAGTGCATTAAACAGCGTGCTTTTTCCTGCGTTGGGCAGCCCGGCCAGCGCGACCCGCTTCATCCCGGTCGATTGGGATCGCTCACTGACTCGTGACAACAGCTCATCAATTGTCTCGATTGCCGCCGTCAATCGCCGGGCAATATCCGCCTGGCTGATGAATTCGATGTCCTCTTCGACGAAGTCCAGCCCGGCTTCCAGATCGGCGAGCAACTCGGTCAGCTCGTTTCTCAGGCTGAGAATCAGGCCCGACAATCCGCCAGCCAGTTGTCGCAGAGCAGTGTTCAATTCCTCGTGATCAAACGCATCGATCACACCCAGCACCGCTTCGGCCTGAGCCAGATCAACCTTGCCAGCCAGAAACGCCCGCAACGTAAACTCTCCCGGTCGAGCCGGCCGTGCTCCAGATTCGTAGACCTTGCCCAGAACCAGTTCCACCAGTGGAGGCGAACCCGGGACATGCAGTTCCGCCATGGGCTGACCCGTGTAGCTCTTCGAACCGGCCCAAAGATGGAGACACGCTGGGCAGTCGACTGGTAACCCAACCGCAACACGTCCATCAACGCGAACTGGTGCCGATGAAGGCTGCGGCAACGGCGAGAAGAACTCTGGTAGCAAGTGAGTAACGGTTGGGCCACTGATGCGGACAATGGATCGGGCAGCATGCCCAGGTGCGGAAGCCACCGCAGCGATCGTCGAATCCAGATCCATCCACGCGAATCCCGGATCTGTCCCTCTCCCCTAAGGGGAGAGGGTGCCCGAAGGGCGGGTGAGGGACACTGCGGCTCAGCACCGGAATCAGCACTCGCATCCGGCCTGCCGGTAGCCATCAAACAAAAAAGGCAGCGGCACGCGAATGCCACTGCCTTTGTGAGAGTCGAACGTCTGATTCACATCCTTAGTACGCGCCATCACCAATCACAAGCTGGCCAAAACGCTGTCCATCGGGAGTAATCAACCGTGCGTAGACCAGCGAATCGATACCATCACTGATCTGTTTGGAACTTCCGTCTGCGAAACCGTACATCGAAATTCCCTGATGATTTGAACTCGGGCGTGGAGAATTGCCGCGGGGTGCAATCTTGTTGTCGCCTGGCAGTGCCTGCAACGTTCTTGCCGTTGACAAGTTAGCTGCAGGAGTAAGTCCGAGCGGCTTCCTCGATGCGGAACCGATATCCGTTCCCAGGATGATCGGTAGCACGAACGAGATATCTGCCGGCCCAGCCGGATTGTGCCAGTTTTGTCCCTGTAGATTCTCACCGAACATAAACGTGTTGGATTGGCCGTCTCCATTGCCGATGAAGTCCAGTGAGACCCGGAATGTATCCGGGATTGTGGGATGGATAGGGAGAAACACTCCCGTCGCATGAGCGATCCGCTGCTCGTTCAGGAGAGTCGTCCCGTCGTAATTGATCGCCGAAGCATGATGAGTTGGGGCAGCCCGCGTCCCCAGCGATGGCCAGCTGGTATTGATGGCGTAGCCGCCGTTAACGACGTAGCTCAGGCCGCCATCAACTTGGAAATTCTGATCGTCGACTGGACACTGAAAGACCTTCAACGAAACTCCCGATAGCAAATAGTTTGTCTGGAATGTGAAGTCCTCAAACGAGCGGCGGATGGCCGCTTGATCCAGATCCGCGAGAATAGCGGTGCCCCAACTTGCCACCGTCGTGCCGCTTGATGGGGTGAGGCTTGGATTCTTCCAGTTGATGACGTCGTACAGGCCCGGCACTGCGCCATTGTTTCTCGATGAGAAATTCATGACGGCAGTCGTGAGCTGCTTCATGTTGTTCTGGCATTCCGCCCGGCGGGCGGCGGCGCGAGCCTGCTGAACGGCGGGCAGGATCAATGCGGCCAGAGTCGCGATGATCGAGATCACGACCAGCAGCTCGATCAGCGTAAAGCCGCGCTTCGCTGCGCGACGCTGTTTGGGACGGTAGGTACGCATGACAGACTCTCCTTGGAACGAATGAATTATGTGCGATCAGTAATGGCTTCCAGCAACCAGTCTTAGAGCCCGCCGTCCGCCCGGATATTACTAGTATTTGTTCAGTTCAGTTTCAATAAACCGCGTTGTCGCTCAGCCCGCTGGAACCAGAATTACACGCTGCGAGACAGCCGGGAGATGACAGTTTATCCGGAATCAAACGATTTGACCGCCCGAATCACCCGCGTTTGTCAATTTCCGGCAATTATGAAGGGAAACGAATTCGATTCCGCCCTCTCAACATCAAATCCCTGCATTCTCCACCAGATCGCAAGCCCACCGAACGGATCGTTGGTCAACTTCCACCTGACGATTTCGCTTAGTTAATCGTCAACCGATACTTGACCAGATCCTTCCAGTCAAATTCGCCCCTTCCCGGATCATAGGCTTCTTCTGCCGCGGATCGATCGATGATGAAGAACCCCCGGTGTTCGTCATTGTCAGGATTGCCGTCATTGTCGAGATCGAACCTGCCACCGATCCGCACAGCTCCTGTCGTCGGATCTTCGTAGGCCTCGTGGAACTGCACAGTCAGGAAAACAAAGAACACGTTACTTCGTGTCGTTACGTTGTTCATCAGTTTCGATATGACCTGGTACCGTGTGCCTGAGTCGACCATGCCACCGTTGCTTTGTGCATTTGTCCCGAGTTCAAACAATCGTCTGAGTGATGGGGCCAGGGCGGCTCGGGGGTGTGATCGTAGGATTGTGTCTTCAACGCTGCCGGTCCCCGACGCGACACTGCCAAAGTCCCGGAATGGCCTCGATGCAGACGTTCCAGGCAACACCATGTAGCTGACAGGATCAAAGCCGTCCCGTGTCTGCAGCATGTCAAACCAATGGTCTCTGGCCACCGGTCCCTCCAGCCGATCCGGCAGACCGAAATCAAACTGACCGTTGGCAGGCAGGCTGAAATCTTCGAAAGGATCGACACTTCCGTTGCCGTTAATGTCCTCTTCCGGCGCGGTATAGATTCGGTTGTCGTCGATCACACCGGCCATGACCTCTGGATGCCGGATCGTATTGATGTTCACCAGGCCCGGGACTCGTGTCAGGGTCAGCGGGTTTCCGAGTTGCCGGTGAGTACGTGTGGGCACTTCCATGAATGCCAGCAGCCGGTGCCAGTGATTGTCAAACTGAGGATCTGCGGTCGCAAGAGAATGGTTCGACTGCAGAAACATCGCCCCAGCGGAGGTCGGTCCGGCCGTGGTGTCGAGCACACCGTTGCCCGGCTTGTTCTCGCCCCCGTCCAGTCGGAAGTTCAGGTTTCCGTCTTCGTGAGTATCCAGCACTCCGTTTCCATTCAGGTCCTCGTCGTAGTCGGCGATGCCGTCTCCGTTCAGGTCCTCACCGGAATCCAACGCGCCGTTGCCATTACGGTCCTCATCCAACACCGGAGCGAGCAGTTGCGTAGTTTGCTGATCGAACGGCGACCGCTCCATCGCACCCAGGGCATAGGTCAGAGTCTTGGGTCCCCGCAGCGAAATGGAAAACAATTCCCCGACAGACGCGAAGTCCCGATTCAACTGACGCTGGTAACGGGAATAGGGGACGGACGTCGTGCGTGAGTTGATGCCATCACCGGCAATCGGGTTTGTGTGGATCGAGTTGCTGTACTTTCCTGGGGATGCGTAGTTGGCATGGCTATTGGCCAGTAACGGCTCTGCCCGCTCCACACTGGTCAGGTTATCCAGTCGGTCGCCAATCTCTGCGCTGGTATCGGGCTGCCTTAATGCGAATTCTCGTCTGGGTACATAGATCGCATCCACCGTCACCCAGGGGTTTTCAGACAATGACAGGGTCGGAGCTTCCGGATTCAGCCGCCGCTCGAGGACCAGCACCAACTGCTCCTCCGCCAGAGAACCGCTTTGAGGAGCCGAACCGACTGCGGGTGCCACCGCGGAATTCAGGAATCCGCCAACGATCCCCGGCCTGTTCACCAGATCGTACGTGGTGCCCGGCGCTGTGAATGTCATATCCAGATCAATGCCCGGGTTGGCTGTCGTGGGCAATGGCGGCGCCGATCCAGCTGCAGCCGCTGTGATTGCCGAGCCGGCTCGAGGAATGATGGGATCGAAGTTCAGGTTACCCGTGTCAAAATCATCGTTGATGTAGAAGGTGCTCACATGCGTCGTCCCGGGTCCGTACTTGTCGCATGTGGCAATCGTGAACATGTCTCCCGCCCCAACACCGGACGTGCCACTGCGGAAATACATCGCCTCTTCACCACTCGGAATGTCTGCCGTATCGAGGGCCAGTTCCACGGACCCCAGAGCCTGCTGCCTTGAGCCAGCGCTGTGTGCGAATTTTCGCCGCATGCGCCAGATGGCCGTTGTGGCTGATGTACTGGAACTCGTTGCAAGTTGAGCCGTCCGCGGACTCATGTTCTGCAATTCGGCATACAGGAAGTGGTAGTCCTGTAAGGAGTCGTCAAATACGGTGGCTTCATGATTTGCGGAGAGCTTATTCTGGTGAACCCACAGAGCTTCACTGAACGCAAGCTGTTGTTCTTCAACGCCGTAAACAACCCCGCGCTGAGATGAAGCCGCGGGCAGGGCCTGCGGATCTCCCGTCGAATCCCACGCCTGGTCATCCAGTCCCCAGCCGTCGTTCAGATCCATGTCATATTCGAACATGGTCATGGTGTGATCGCGGTCGATCGAATCAACAACGTTGACCGCAAACTGAGCCATCTGATGCATCTGGTTCCGCGAGTAAGCCTGAGGTCCTGTGTTCGGCAGTGTCGTGTTGTGTGAGTTGTCACCACCACACAGCGTATAGAGCAAAACATAGATATCTCGCGCCATGCGCTGTCGGTCGTAGCGGGCCCACCACTCCGCCTGCGTCGAGTCCCGGGGCGGATACGGCGGTAGCGGACTTCCCGCAGTAATCTCTGGAATGCCAGTCACGCCGGACATACCAGTCGAGTTGGGATGGGGTGTCAGCGGACGAAACTCGATCGGACTGTAGGCCGGGTGCCCAGGTTGCTGCGCATTTCGCACAGCGTCGATGATGTAATTTACACTCAGCTTGAACTGGTACCTCAACTGATCACGGTTACCGTTTTCGACCTCGATCAGCCGACGGACCGGCGCCCGAAACGGATCGGTCGGAGCAGTAGGCAGGCGACCGGCGATGCCGCGTGCGCGATATCCCCCGTAAGAACCAACTCCAGGAAACGCTGGTGGAAACTCGGGCAGACCGTCACCGTCCAAATCCACATTGAATTCCCAGGCTCGGTCGTCATCAGTGCCCGGCCAGCTAATCTCAAGATAGTTGTCAACAACGCCATCCCGATTATCGTCGACGCCAGCCTCACCTGGTTGGGTATCTGTTCCAAAACCACCAACAAACCGTGGCATCCCGAATTGCTTACGTCCCCAGGACGAGGTCGTGAACATTTTCCGAATGTCGACGGCCCGTGTCGAATTGTTCTGCGGATCGATATGTGACGGCAGCAGATCCGTCAGCCGAGACGTCACGCCGGTATTCGATACGTCCGTGTTGCTCAGCTGCAGGACAGCAGAATCTTCCAGACTGAACGGCTCGTCCTGCGGCCGCTGCAATGACCGGGGTTCCAAGGAGATTTCCAGCATGTCATCGGTGGGAAAGAAACCTCCAGTTGTCCCACCCAGCATTCCGATGGACGGATTCAACATCAGGTTTCCACTCAGAAGCGAGCGGTAAGTTACGTCTCCCGCCAGTCCCATATCCTCGTACTGCGGGAATTGCACTGGCGTTCCCGGCTGACGATACAATCGTGGCAGGAGTGGTCGGCGCGCCACAGTGGAATTTGTCTTGTTTGTGAACGATCCACGTCCTGAAAACGACATCGGGTGTCCGAACGCACGAGTCCGACCACTCGCCGTGTTTCCCGCGCCGCCTTCATTGAAGTTGCGGTTGTCGTCCTGATTCCACACGCCCGGAAATGGGAACATGTGGTAGTTCCCTGCATTGTTGAGCGCGATCAGATTGCTGCCGCCGGACGCTTGCAGGACGGTCCAGATCCGGTTGGCCTCGCCAAGCCGACCCACATGCAGTTTCGGAGTTCCCGATCCGAAATCCACACGCCCCTTATTCAGCCACCACCAGGACATGTTGGCCAGTTCCCAACGATCCACCGGCGCGTGATTGAAGTAGGTGCTGTAATCACTCAACGACGCGACATCGACATCGACTCCCGGATGCCCCGACAATCCCCACGTGGGATTCACTTCAGCCGGCGAAAGTCCGTGCAGCGAGCGAGAAATGCTCTGCCCACCTCCGTAGTACGGGGCAGCACCAGTGTCCCCCGACAGGTTGCCATGAATGTTGAGGTTAAACAGTCCATCGGCGTCGTAGATCGTGGTTGAAAACATCGGAATGTACCGGGCACCGTCCGACGGCCGTTCCTGCACTGGAAAATCCATGTCCATAAGGATGCCGTCACGCTCACCATCACCGTCGTTGTCGGTGTCGTACTCGTATTGAAAACTCTGTCCTGCTGTCGGTCGTGTGAAACTCCACACTCCCTGCTCATTGGGAATTCCATCTGGCGGGTTTGTCCCTTCGGGCAGGTCGACTTCAAACTGAAATCCACCGCTGCCGCCCGGCAGTGCCGAAATAATGGCCGCATCCGGCCCGGCGATGGCACGGTCATCCAGATAACGGGGCACGGGTGTCGGAACGGCCGCCCCCGTCTGATAGTCGTAGATGAAAGCGATGTGCCCGGGATGCGCCCGCATGACTCGGTTTCGCGTCCAGCCGTTGTAGGCCCAGCGAGGGTCTCGCATGACGAGCGATTGGTTGTCCCCACTCGTGTCGCCATACAAGAGTCCCAGATCCTCGACGTCCAGTATACCGTTGCCATTTGAGTCTTCGCCTGAGTCCAGTATGCCGTTGAAATTCCCATCCTCCCACACAGGT
This sequence comes from uncultured Planctomycetaceae bacterium, assembly GCA_964431285.1. Taxonomy (GTDB): domain Bacteria; phylum Planctomycetota; class Planctomycetia; order Planctomycetales; family Planctomycetaceae; genus CAUZFZ01. Next base: position 4,611 of record CAYSJO010000194.1, on the reverse strand, counting down.
GTACCACCGGTTGCGGATTCTTTCCGGATCGTGCCGTCTCCGTCGAAGTCCTCGATATCAAGTACGCCGTTCCCATTGGTGTCTTCACCGGAATCGAGGACGCCGTTGCCATTCGTATCTTCATTCTGCAGTGTGCCATCGCCATTAATGTCTTCGATGCTCGCGAGCAGCTCCGGTCGGTGAAACGAGGGCTTGATTACCAGCTCCAATTCTCCGGTCGACGGATTACGCGTGTAGCCCCGGTAAGCCAGAAAGGGAGTGTTGATGTCCGGGTACGTGTAATCGACATCGGGTGCGGGCAACGCGTCAAAGTTGCGTTCCTGTCCATAGTTTGCTGCAGGCGAATCATTGAAGCCCAGGAGCGTCTGAGGATCCTGCCACCAGTTACCATTCTTATCTCCTGGTGGATTGGCCGTGGCGAGATTGTGATCGACGTCGACGATCGGGTTGAACGGCGCATCCGGGTCAAAAGGGTTCGCAGTCATAAAGACGCCAGAGCCATTATTCGGGTGCGCATCACGACCAAATGCGTTGGCCAGAATGGAGTGCCGGCCGCCCCACAGGGCGCTGTTTTTTTCATTCGGGCCCGGGCCCTCGGTAATCTGGCGCAGCGCATGGTTGAAGTAGATGTCGGGACCGAGTTCCGGATCGTCAAGCACGGCACCAGCTTGGTTGAAGTTCCGGGCGCTTTCGAGTTCCTGAGATGCGAATGAGAAGAACATCACTCCCAGCAGCGCCAGCATGCCGGTGAGCGCGATGACCACCAACAGAGTTGATCCTCTACGCTGACGCCGGCGCGCAGCCGCATTGGCTGAAGAGTAACCGACTTCTGTTATGTTCTTTTCCATAATTCATTCTCCCGAAACGGGATCGCTCTACGTGAAACAAACCTGCAACGCATGACACCGGCGACTGTTCTCCGTACACGAAAAATCCACCTCTGCCTCAATCATTCATCGAGTGGATCAAAGTCAATTGCCGCACTTTATTCGTCTGCACGTGCAGGAACCTGATGCGAATCAGAATCGCACTCAAGGGGCGAATATTGAGCACTGCACGCCAGGTCGGTGGAGGCGTTGAACCGAGGATTTGTGGCGACACCTGACCGTCAACCAGTGGCCACGCCGGCTCGGTCGTTCCAGAGGTCCCTGCAGCCACACATTCGTAATACAGCTCAAAGTTTGCTGGCTGCGGGGCGCTCAACGGGAATACCCGATCGCCGTCCAGCCGTCCGTTCGCCGGGAATCCGTTAGTCCCATCCTCACCCGGATCCAGGATTCCGTTGTAGACGTCGAGCTGGCCGTTGCTATTAGTATCTTCGCCAACATCCAGTACGCCGTTGCTGTTCGCGTCCTCAGTGGAATCCTCGCTCGCGTAGGAAGTACTCGGTGCCCACTGCGGTATCTGCGGAGCTGAATAACCGGGCAGGTCTGGATAGAACGTCAAAGGTCGATATGCAGGCGGGTCTGGTACCGAGTCCGCATCGACATCGACCGCCGGATGCCACGTATCCAGAACGCGGAATTTCGAGCCAGCCGGCCAGGCGGCACCGTCCCCGGGCACAACTGTCAGCCCGGCAGCTCTTTGGAGGTTGCGGCTGAAATTGTAATCACCCAGTTCTCCCGCATTGGACAGACTATGGCCGACGGGGACGAACTGTCCCAGTCGAGTATCCCACACAAGCACTTCGAACGAATGGACGTTCGTCAGCAACAGATCCTCACCACGACGCGGACCGGCGACAAAGTCATCAATTGTGCCATCCCCGCCGGCATCCGTCGGTGTGTACGCCCCGTAGCTGAAACGATTGGGTCCCGTCTGTGGATAGTTGAAGTTCCTGTGCGACGTTTCTTCATGAGTGAAACGGCCCATGTATGTGACTCCGGCGTCGTCGAAGTACTCACGCGATATCCCCGTGGCCTGATCAAATCCGAATCGAAATGCCGGAATACCGAGCGCTGTCGTTGTTCCATTATCGAGGTCGTCGAGCCCAAGGAAGTGGGCACCACTATTCAACCGATACACCGAGTAATCAAAGTCGTTCCAGATTTCGCCCACTGTTCCATCGGCTCTGACGAATTCACCTGCGCCGTTTGTCAGACCATCCGCAGGAGCGAAATAGTCCAGCGGAGACCCGCTGCTGGTTTGTGTGGGTTGTGGTCCATCTGCACCGGAAACTGGCACTGGTTCGCGCAGGAGCAGTACGCGTCGATACAGCCGACCCGCACGAACGAAATAAGACACCTGCGCCGCTGTCGAGGCGGCCGCTCCATTGGCGGTAATCTGGCCATCGTCATGCTCCGGCTGATTCGGATTCGCCAGGAATCCCCCTGTCAATTGCGTCGCGCGTCCGAAGTAGGGCGTGTCGTCAGAGCTTTGAATCTTAATTGTCGAACTGACTGTGAACTGCAGCAGATTGTCAGACCGATTCACGGGATCGTTCAGCGACAGATAAAAGTATCCACGGCGTGCGGCAAATGGGACCACCTGCAGATCGTCCAGTTCGCCTGGCATGAAGGGAGTCACGATGCGCAGCGTGCGTTTCCGCAAGTCTTCACGCATGACAGTGACGAATGTCCGCACCTGTTGATCGTTTTCTGAGATCGCCTGCTGCAATGTCATGGCACCCGACGCCAACTCAAATACCTGAGCGAACAGCGTCATCATCAGCAGAACGAGAGCCACAGAGATCAGCATTTCTACCAGCGTAAAACCGGACCGAATCCGGCTGGCCTCCGGTACAGTGTTTCTGATAGTGGAATTGTCGTGTTTCATTGGTTTCTCCCGTCCGCATAAATCGGACGCCGTCACCGCAACGTGCTGTCAGCCGCCATTACGATGGATCTTCTGCCCCAAGGATCAATCAATACTCCGCATTTCACGTCACGAGCCCGGATGCTGTTCTATGGAGACTTTGTCTCTAACGGGAATACCGCCAGAACCCCCTTGGGAATGATGACTCCACCTCGGTCAACGGCATTGTCGTTATCCCGGTCTTCGCCCGAGAGGTCGATTCCGCCGCTATTATTCAGGTCTTCCGTATTCTCCCGTCGAATGTGATCTTCCAGCGTGACCAGTGCCGCCGTGTCGCGGGCAGGCGTTACGGCGTCGACACTTCGGATGCGATACCACAAACCATTCAACGGATCGTAAAGGTAACCCCCCTTTCTCAGTGGTGGTGCCGGCGGAAACGGGTCACCTGCGGGCCATCCAGCTGGTGGCGTATAAAGTCCGATGTCCCAGTCAATGACCACCTGAGAATTCCTGGCGTCGTCCGAATTGGGATAACCGATTTCACCAACGTCTTCATCGCCAGCTCCGCTTGAATCATTGCCGTTGTCATCGACACCGGTAACACCAGGTTGTCCATCAGCACCAAGCGTGAATCGCCTCAGGTCGCCTACATACACCTGCTGCGACAGTTCGTTGAAGTCGCGTTTGAAAAACACAACGACATCCACATTGGCGCTCTGGCCCCGGTTCCTGACCGAATACAGGAACGAGTAGAACTGGTCGACGGTTTCGATTCGTATCAGCCCTGGCGTCAATCCCGCCGGCAGCGCCTCAGCAAATGACACGGTTTGTCCGGCCGGATTGGCTCCCGTCGGCAGTGGAACAAGGACGGGTCGGACCTCACTGAAATCCCCTGACTGGTCGAAAATCGTTAACTGCCAACCAGAGTCACTGGACCCCACACTCTGCGCTGCTGCAACGGAGTCCGCGAGAGCATTCAATTTCACTTCAACCGGGAATGTCACAGAGTTGAGTGTGTATGCGGTCGCGAATCCTTCGCCGTGTTCCGAAAGCGTGTCGCTCAGCGTTGCCAGTTGGCGGGCGACATCAATATCCGGGAAAAGAGATCGATTCGCCACGATGTCTGTGTCACCAAGATAGCGCGTCCGAAATCGTGGATCCGGCCATGTGACAGTTGCAGGGCGGCTGTACTCGAATTGCGTCAGCAGGGGGTCGTTGACGGCTAGTGTCAACTGCTGCTGCAGATCCAGAACTCCCAGGGGATCGACCAGATAATTCTGGCCGGTGTGTCGCGTCGCGGGCAGGCCATCCGGATCAAACACCAGCTCGGGCATTGCATCGAGTAATGCTTCGGCGTTGTACCGCCCAATGACGGAATTCGTCATGTGGGTTGCTTCCAGCGTGCGCAGCGCCGAAATCGGAAACAGTGTCGCCAGCGACACTACGCCGATACCCATGATCATCAGCGACATCAACACTTCGGTCAGTGTCGAACCCGTCCGCCGAGTCAATCGTCCGCCGATCACACTCACCGCCAGTGATTCGCCGCGACGCAGGCTGTTTCGCGTTGGAATGTTCATTTGCCCTTCTCCGCGAACACAAACGGGTCGTCCGCGTACTTGTCGGCACCAGACGCGCCAGTCAGGTTGTTGCGTGTGTCATCTAATACAAGCGGGAACGACGAAACCTTTCCCGTGGCGGTATAAAGACTGACCAGTGAGCGGTCACCTACCGGTTTATTATCTCTGAACAGACCATCCATTGGCACAAGTGGGGCAGTGCTTGCTCCACGAGCATTGACGGGGCGCCGGGGAGTTGGAGCGGTCATTGCCGCAAATACGTCGTCCCGCTGACCGA
>CAYSJO010000193.1:0-7153 GCA_964431285.1 uncultured Planctomycetaceae bacterium | reverse complement strand
GGCCGATTACCAGCCACGAATCGAGGATCCGGTCACAGCGTCGTACAAGGGATACACTGTTGTCAGCAACCCGCCTCCCCACGGCGGCCCGACGCTGGCTGCTATCCTGAATATTCTCGGAGACGACGATCTCGCCGGACTGGGACACAATTCTCCGGAATACATCCTTCGAGTCTCCATGGCCATGAAGGCGTCTTTTGCCGATCGCAATCGTCACATGGCGGACGAACAGTTTGAAGACGTTCCACTGGAGTGGATGACGTCGCGAGAGCGGGCTGCGGAGTGGCGAGAAGTGATCGCATCGGGCCAGGCGATTGATGTCGGCCGCCAGCAGGCCGATTCGGGTACCACGCATGTCAGTGTCGTAGATGCATCCGGAAACTGCGTGTCGTTGACCCACTCATTGGGAACCAGCTCGGGTGTCATCACCGATGGCCTGGGATTCATGTACAACAACTCGATGGTCAACTTCGAGCCGCACGCCGGTCACGCGAACAGCATCGCACCAGGCAAAGGGCGAACGACCGGCATGACGCCAACGATCGTCTACAAGGATGGCAAACCCGTGCTGGTCGTTGGTGCCCCGGGAGCAACACGGATTGTCACGGCCGTTCTGCAAGTCATCCTGAATCGAATCGATTTCGGGATGAGCGTCTCCGATGCCGTGCACGCGGCCCGGTTCGACTGTCAGGGCGACACGATTCTGTGTCAGGCTCGAATTCCGGAGTTCGTCTGTCAGGACGTACGCCGTAAACATCCGATCGAGCGTGTGCCGCAAAGCCACGGTGCGTTCGCCCTGGTATCGGCAATCGCCATCGATGAGGCAACCGGCGAACTGACTGGCGCCGCAGACACTGGCGGAGAAGGCATGGCCCTGCTCGTGCCGTAAGATCACCTTGGGTCGGAACGCAGCAGGTCCATCTTCGGTGGTTTCATTGCAAAGTGCGAAATGCAAAGTGCAAAGTGCAAAATGACGTGCATTCACTTTCGCAGCAGGACTTCATTGATAAGAGATTAACTGATGTCGAACGCTCCCCTGACCGCACGTGATCTGCCGCTGGGTACGATCGCTCCAGACGCTGCGTACAACGTCCTGCTGGCCGAAACGATTGCCGCCGCGAAGGCGGGCAACGCGCCGAGTGAAGAACATCTTGATCGACTGCAGGCTGCGCAGAGCGAACTCTGGTCAGAACTCAACGCCCGCAAAGCTCGCGGCATGGTCGAGTACGCCCGGTTCGCTTCCCGGCAATACGGATTCTCGCTGAACGACTCCGGCGGTTTGGACTTCCCCTGGAAGTTTACGGAACACCACCGCGTCGGCTGGGAAAGTCACTTCTACACCAGCGACCCGGAAACAAAATCGCTGAAACCCATTCAGTTGGACCATTCGGAGCCGCGTGTGATCGTGTTTGCGACCGGTCGCGCATTTGCCGAGCAGAACGCGCGACTGGGCCAACTGGCAACGAAGGAAGCCCTCGGAAATGCGCGACACGTGATGTCGGCGCAGGTGTATCTGGTCGGCAGCCGGCTTGTGCCCGACTTTGGTTCCGGCCCGGCGCAGGTCGCCGCTGTGGCGTATGACATGGTCACCAGTGAAGAGGAAACGCCGGCCTTGCGTAACCAGGCGATTCTCGATCCGACATTCACGCACCATGCCTCAATGATGGCTGCCCAACGAATCTTCGGCACGATGGTCGGCGAAATCGAAACGCATCCCACCGGACGGTTCATCCGTTATGACGGTCAACTGGACGGCAAGCCTCTGCCCGACGATGAGATCATCAACAACCTCAGCCAGCTTGTTCTGGTCGGAGGCAGTGTCGGTTGCGTGGTCGCTCATCAGGTCTGGCACTGGCTCGACGGCATTCTGGTTGAATTGGGCGTATCAGAGTCCGTACGTGATGAAGCCATGCGCTCGTTTCTACTGGTCAATCTTGGTCCGACAACCGTGCTGCGAACTGATCCGCGAATGAACAGGCTGTCCGTTATCAATCGGTTTGACGAATTCGTCTTCGCGGGCAACGACACCGCCCCCATCACCGGCGCATCGGACGCCATCGGCAGTCCATTCGTTCCGGCCAAAACTGCCGCAGACGAATCACGGTCCAGCGAGTATCACGTCGTTCTGGATGTTCCGGCGACGTTCCATAATGGGCCGTCTGGACGAACGTTTGATCCCGTTCCGACACACTTCGGCCACTCGATGAAGTACTACACAAATGGCCTGCGCGACCTTGGAGTAAGCGGCCTGATCGGACAGACGCTGCAACATCACGGCGCATTTGTACTCGGTGATCTAATCGAGTCGTGGGCCTCGTAGAGCACGGTATTATGAGTTATTCGGGTTGATGCGGATTCCCGGGGCAAACAGACCCGTCCATGAATGAGCAGCGATATCTGGATCTGATTTCCGAGGGGCCGCATTCAATCGGCTCGCAGTTGCTTCATTGCCTTCTGCGCATCGTGTCATGTGGATATGCGGCCCTGATGTCCGCTCGTAACCTCATGTTTGACTGGCGACTGCGGCCGATCCACACGACGCCCGTGCCGGTCGTCAGCGTGGGCAATCTGACAACTGGTGGGACCGGAAAGACGCCAGTCGTCGCCCTGTTAATCGGTTGGCTGACTAATGAAGGTGCTCGTCCCGGTATTGTCAGTCGCGGCTACAAACAGCTTTCGGAATCCGGCAACGATGAGGCCCGCGTATTGGAATTGCTCTGTCCGCGTGTGCCCCACGTGCAGAACCGGGACCGACTCGCGGCCGTGCGCGAAGTGGTCTCGGCGAACGGATGCAATGTCGTCGTCGCTGACGACGCGTTTCAGCATCGGCGTATGGCCCGCGTGCTTGACGTTGTGCTGATCGACGCAAAACAACCATGGGGCCACGGGCACGTTTTGCCACGTGGGCTACTGCGCGAGTCCAGGACTGGACTGCGCAGAGCTGACGCCGTGATCATGACTCGAGCCGACCAGGTCGATGCGGAAACGCGGGTCCGGATCTGGAATGAAGTAGGACGCTGGAAGCCGGAAACGACCCCGATCGAGATTGCATTTCAGCCAGATTCACTCGTCGATCAAAATGGCAAGCGACATCCGCTCGACGTGATCGACGGTCCGGTATTCGCTTATTGCGGCATCGGTAATCCGGACGCATTTCGCAGCACGCTTGAGCAGTACGGTCTGGGCGTCTGCGGCTTCCGTCGGTTTGCGGATCATCACCATTACACGCGATCCGACATGTCCGAGGTCGAACGGCTGGCGGTTGAAGCCGGTACGAAATGGGTGATCACGACTGTCAAGGACCTCGTCAAACTTGACGCCGACTGGCTACAGGAATCACGTCTTCTGGCGCTCGACATTCGCGCTCACTTCCTGTGCGGTGAGGACGAACTTCGCGAGCAGGTTATCCACGCGGCGGAGCCGACAACGTAGTCAGCTCGCTATTGCCCATTTCCTCCCTGTCCGCCACTTTTTTTTTGCTGCCAGGACGTCCCCCGGGTCTCGGTCCGGGTCGCCCTTCACCTTCCGGACGTGGTGGTGGACGGAACAGTCCAGGCCCGTGTTCGCGCATGGCGGCTGCGAATTCATCCTTCGTCAAACTGCGGTCGCGGTCCGAATCCGCTTGCTCCATCACGTTGCGTGGCACTTCGTTGCGATCCAGAATGCCATCCTTGTTGCGGTCAGCTCGGTCAAAGATTGTTGCCGGCGGATCATCGAGAGGGGCGAATTGGAGCGGACCGCCAGGCGGTCTCAAGTCTCCTTCCGGTGGCTCAGGCCGGTCGTCGAACTCAGGATCCCTGTAGGTCGGCTCTGGTCCGCCAGCAACATCAAAACCGCCAGGCTCATCGTCGCGTCCCAACCGAAACCGCTCGCCGAGTTTCACCTCATCGAAGGTGATAACGCCGTCCTCGTTCTTATCGAGGCGCTTGAGCATGACACGTGAAACTTCATTTCCACTCAGTTGCTTGTCTCCGTTCGTGTCGAGCCGAGCGAAGACGGTTTCCGGCGTGGCCGGTGCTTGCTCACTGTCTGCTGCTCGCGGCGCCGTTGCGATCGCTGACTCCGAAGGGTCAACAGCAGTGATACCGGCATCCGGCGCACCGTCATCCGTCCCGGACAATGCGAATGTTGGCTCGGCGGGAACATCGGAGTCATCACGATCCGGCAGGACCATCGCAAGCACGACACCTGCAGCGAGAATTGCGAAACCACCGCCGATCAGCCAAGAAACGGGAACGGCCGCAGACTTTTTCTTTTTGCGACGTTTCCGACTCCTGGGTTAGGCCGGTCGAGCGTTCTTTGCGGAAAACAGTTCTTCGTACAGTTCGTTGGCCTGACGATGGTTCGGTTTCAGTTCCAGAAGTCGTTCAACACTGGGCAGCATGGTTTCGACGTAACCAGACTGAACGGCGTGCTCGACTTCTTCAGACAACGTCTGAACTTCTTCATGCAGGTCGCTGGCTTCCGCTTTCAGATCGACCACCGGACGGTTTTCCATGTCAGACGGAATCTGACCAAGCAGTTGTGCCGTACGTTCGTAGTCGCCGGACTCAAAGGTCTTCTTCGCACGACGATACAGCGACCGACTCTCTTCGGCGGCGTTGTCGTACTTCTCCTGTGCCTTGGGCAGTTGCCGCTTTGCCCATTCTGCAATATCAGCTCCCTGCTTGCCCGGCGATTCAACCAGCGTCTCCAGAACATCGACCGCACTGCGGAACTGTCCGCTCTTGAGCAGCGACGTGGCCTGTGACTTTTTCTTCTGCAGATCTTCTAGCCGGGTATCGCGAAGATCGTCCACCGCCAGGCCAACACTCGCTTCCACAACCGATGCACCACCTTTCAGCAAAGCTCCGAGTGCTGAGGCAAACTCTTTCATCGACGCGAATCGGTCGTCCACTTTCTTCGCCATTGCCTTCAGACAGATGGCTGAGACTCCCGGCGTGATATCCGGACGCAGTTCAATGGGCGGCGTCGGCTCTGTCTGCATGATGTGGCCGATGACCGCAGCGACGGTACCCTCAAACGGAGTACGACTGGTCAACAACTCGTACAGTACAACGCCCAGACTGTAGATGTCGGTCGCCGAGCTGAGTTTTCCACACTGCACCTGTTCGGGCGACATGTACGACGGCGATCCGAGGATCGTACCGTCACGCGTGAGTTTGGCGTCTGCCTGATCGTCCGTCTGACGGGCCAGACCGAAGTCCATCACAATCGGTTCGTTGCGACGGTCGATCATCACGTTGGCTGGCTTCAAATCGCGATGAATGATGCACTGATCGTGCGCTTCCTGCAGAGCCAGCGCCAGCTTGCGCACGATCGTGGCGACCTTTCGTTCAGGCAGTTGCTTTCCTGCCTGCATATAGTCAGACAGAGGACGGCCTTCAATGAGCCCCATAGAGATAAAGTGCCGGCCCTCGTGTTCGCCGACGTCATACACCGGGCAGATGTTCGGATGCGTGAGCGTCGCCGCTGATCTGGCCGAATCGGCTGTCGGGTCGACGCCACTCGCGCAGGTCCAGCGATTTGGTGTTGTTGGTGTCGTAGGCGGCAATGATGTCTCCCGCCAGTTGATACGCCATCTGCCGCCGGGCTCGGATGTCCGGGTCTTCAGGTCGATTCGGCAGTGGACGCTGTGGACTCTGTGGACTCGTTCGGTTGATCCGACGGTTTGTCCGCACGACGTTCGTTGTCCGGCCGATCCACTCCACTGCGGTTAATGACATGACGGACGTACAGTTCATCGATCGTCACACTGCCGTCGCCGTCTAGGTCGTTCAATTCAACAGAGGCCTGATTCCAGTTTCCCTTCTTCATCTCGGCTGCATCGAGCACGTCGTTTCGATCCGAATCAAGTCTCCTCATCAGGTCGGCGACCTTCCGCCGATCGTTGGCCGTGACGTAACGGGCCAGCTCGGCATAAGGGCCGAAGCCCGGCGCTGGCGTTGAATCCTGAGGCGGTCCAAACCCTCGCACACCCTGAGCCAACACGCTTGCTGTCGTGCCCGGCATCAGGCACAGAACCAGCAATGCGGCGGTGCAGTAAACGCGAGACATCAGGAACTCACCGAGATCGAGACGATAGACAACCTGTCGTGTAGAATGCCTAGCTGTTACAGCAGACGCTACACGTGCCAAAGGGACAGCGTTCAGTCTACGTCAGCATGTGAGCGATGAGAAAAGCAAACTCGATCGCGGCGACATTGTCGTCTTAGAACAGTGGCTCGCGTCCGAGTTCACGACGGACGATGACCCATTGGCCCGCATGCATCAGCCAGTGGCCACCCAGCAGATTAAACACGGCACCGAATGTGGACGCATCTCCCTGCATTTCTTCGGGAGAAGCACTGTCAAGTTGCTCATCCGTCAAACCATCGAGCGCTACGACCGCTGCCGCACGCTGCTCGTTGTACGCGCGCAGGAGCCCTTCTTTCGTGGCAAACGCAGCCGCATCGTCTGAGGTTGCCGTTTCTTTCGTGTATCGATCTGCAAAGCCTTCCGGCAAATCTGGCATTGAACCGGGAATGATGCCGTTGACCATCTGATTCTCCGACGCGACCAGATGACCGACCTGCCAGTTGATGTGATTACAACCGACATGCGGGCGGCGCATGAAGTCTTCGTCGGTGAGATCGTCCAGATAGGCCATGCTGACCATGTTGCCGGTGTCCATGGACGCCTTGAGAGCTTCGCGCGCATTCATGATTTGTTTCCTGTATCAAGGTGAAAAACCGCTAATCAACACCGAGGAACGCTAATGAATTCCGACACGGACCATTAGCGTTCCTGAGAGCCAATCAGCGGTTTCTTATCAATCTCTTTGGGAAGTCAGACGAGCTGCGAGATCGGTTGAATATCGGCCAGCATGCGGGCGATCTCGGACGGGATTCCCGGAGCCAGACGCAGCTCAGCAATGTCCAGCAGGTAGTGCATAACCGTGCCCAGCAAATCGCGGCTCTGCACGGGATCGGAATTGGGTACGGATGCCGTGCGGTTAGACTGGCCAATGACCTGACCCATCGGCAAACCACCACCCGCAAAGGCCAGCGTACACAGGTTGCCCCAGTGGTCCCGGCCACCCTTCTTGTTAATCCGCGGCGTCCGCCCGAATTCGCCTGTCATGACCAGCAGCACATTATTCGACATACCCAGC
>CAYSJO010000192.1:0-12841 GCA_964431285.1 uncultured Planctomycetaceae bacterium | reverse complement strand
CGCAAACTGGAAGAAGCCCGCCAGCGACGTCAGGACCCAAGGGCAGTTGCCTGACACTCAACTCGATCCCACAATGAACTCAAACTCAACTCGCTAACGCCAGCCTGCTCAAATTCCAGTTCCCGCTGAACCAGCACACACCACATTCACCGTCTTCCTTTCCGCGTCCACCACATCCGCCCAACAAAAAACGTTCCTCAAGGAACACTTCGTTCTCGGCCCGTTACGCGTCTTTTACATCAAAGAGGGCAAGGATGCGGTGCTGCTCGATGACGTCGATCGCACTGGTGTGCCCGATCGAGTGGAGGACATTGCGCTGCAGGTGTGGGCAGCGCATCATCTGTTTTGCGACGTGTTGAAGTTTCCGGATCCGCGTGGGGGTGAACGGTATAAGAAAGTGAACTGCATTCAGGTCAGTCTGCGTGATCTGGGCGGGGGAAACGGGTTGGCATTCGATGAGTTTCAGCGTGCGCGGCAGATTCCGGAGGGCAAACCGACTGACCGGGCGATCGTTATGGCGATGAACTGCAAACTCAATCCGATGAAGAATATTACACCGGCGCATGAGACGTTCCATTTGGTGCAATATGGGGCGACGTACTTCAAGAATTCATGGTTCCTGGAAGGGATTGCTCGCTGGGCGGAACATGCGCTGGCTCGGGAAGGCCTGGGGCAGATCAAATACTCACCGCGCGGGCCATGGCCGCAAAAGCCGCAGCATTTACAGCTGTTGTCGAAAATGAAGTACGACGCCGAGCATGTTCTGTGGAACCCGATCGCGGCCCGGACTGACCGCGATGGTTTGCTCCGCGACAAGTTGTTGGGGAAGAAGCTGGCATCGCTCCACTATTCCGATGGGACCCCCGTGTTGCGGGATCGGACGCTGCAGGGAGCGGAGATCATGCGCGAGATCGTGATCGAACTCGGCAAACTGGATGACGTCTCGTTTGAGGATTGAAATACGACCGCTGGTCCGAAGAGAATCAGCGAGCGGAAAACAACAATCCCTACATCTACAAGGCGGTTATGGATGCGTTTCGGCAGAGAGTTCCGTCGGTGCGGCCGTATGACGTGCCTGCGGCGAAGCGAAAATGATCGGTCGCGTCCGTGGACGTAGGGAGACCTGCCCACAGCCTGTGTGAAGGCCCATGGCAATGCTGGTCAACTGCGGGGTAGTTCGTAACCGGCGAAGGCTCCGATAGGCACAGCGACGACACCTGACTCAGTCACGGTCAATCCGGCGGCGCGGTCTTTGTCCGCGTCGTAACCGATCTCGACCCCTTCGGGCACGCAGACGCCTCGATCGATGATCGCACGGCGGACTCGGGTGTGTCGGCCGATCTGCACTCCGGAAAACAGGATCGAGTCCCGCACTTCGGACCAACTGTTGACCCGCACGTCGTGACCGACAAGCGAGTGCTCGACAAGCCCGCCCGAAATGATTGACCCCGCGCAGACGATGCTGTCCAACGCGCGCCCGGCACGTGGATTTTCTCCGGTTGTATCGGCAAACACCGTTTTGGGCGGCGGCAATGGCGGGAAATAGGTGTGGATGTTCCACGATTGATCGTACAAGTCGAGTTCGGGTGAGACAGACACAAGGTCCATGTTAGCCTCGTAATAGGCATCCAGCGTCCCCACATCCCGCCAGTAGTTCGTGTGTCCGGTATTGCGGTCGCGGAACGGATACGCCAGTACGTGATGCGTCTTGATCAGCGCCGGGATGATGTCCTTACCGAAATCATGCGAGCTGTCACGGTCCGCGCCGTCGTCACACAGCAGATTCAGCAGGAAGTCGCGGTTGAAAACATAGATTCCCATCGAAGCGAGGAACTTCCCGGGATCGTCCGGCATGGGATCCGCCTGCGGAGGCTTCTCTTTGAAGCCGGTGATTCGCAGTGATGCATCCGTCTGAATGGCGCCGAACTGATCCGAGTACTTCAACTCGACTGGCAGGCTGGCGATGGTGCACACGGCTCCGGCTTCGGCGTGTGCCCGGATCATGTCCGAGTAATCCATCTTGTAGATGTGATCGCCGGACAGGATCAAAATGTACTCCGCGTCGTGCTGCTCGATGGTGTAGATGTTCTGGTAAACCGCGTCGGCTGTCCCCTGGTACCACTGGTCATCGATACGCTGCTGCGGCGAAAGCACCTCAACAAACTCGTTCAGCTCACGCGTGAGGAAACTCCAGCCCTGATTGATATGCCGGTCGAGACTGGCAGCCCGATACTGCGTCGCGACCAGAATCCGCCTGAGATTGCTGTTGATGCAGTTCGAAAGCGTGAAGTCAATAATGCGATACGCGCCGCTGAACGGCACGGCCGGTTTGGCTCGATCACGAGTCAAGGGTTCCAGACGAGTGCCCTTACCACCGGCCAGAATCAATGTAAGCACGTTCTTCAAGGCGCGTTCCTCCTGAGTTGCCAGCTTTATCCTTCGTCTGGGCGAGGTGAGGATTGTATCCACTGATTCATCGCAGGATAGCGGCTGCCACCGTCGGTCGGCGGTGCATGGGGAAAACCAGTTGACGGGCGACGAGGAATGTCGCTTCCTGTTTGGCAGCGGGCGCGGGAAACTGTGGTGTCTGAATAAGGAGCGCGGATGACAACGACTCGAGTCTCCATCTTTGCCGCCTGTGCTGTTTGCCTGCTGCTGGTTCGACCGAGCCAGGCTGGTGAAAAGGTGCCAGTCTTTGAATCGGATATTCAGCCGATTCTGGCGCGAAAATGTGGCAAGTGTCATGGCGGCAAAGTTCGTAAGGGCGACCTCGATCTTACCTCGATGGCAGGCTTGCGAACTGGCGGCGAATCGGGCGCGGCAGTCGTTGCTGAAGACGTCGATGACAGTTTGCTGTGGATTATGATCGACGGCGGTGACATGCCTCCAAAGGGTCAGAAGCCACTGACCGGCAAAGAAAAAACGATCATTCGGCGCTGGATCACCACAGGAGCGCGATACGATGCACCTCAGCAACCGGCCAAAAAAGCACTGACTCAGCATGACGTGCTGCCGATCGTCCTGTTGCGGTGTGCGATCTGTCACGGCGCACGTCTTAAACGGGGCGGCGTCGATATGCGCACGCCGGCCGCGATGCGTAAAGGCGGAACGAATGGACCCGTCCTGTTGCCCGGCGATCCCGACGGCAGTCTCATGATTCGGCGGATCGAAAGCGAAGCCTGTCCGCCTCGGGAACAACTATTGAAGTATTTCGTGAAGCGACCGCCGGCTTCCGAAGTGGAAACCCTGCGCGAGTGGATTACGGCCGGGGGGCCAGAGGTTGATGTTCTCCCGGATGTCGCGACGACCGAGCCAGACCCACTCGTGACTGACGAGGATCGTCAACACTGGGCGTTTCAACCACCGCAGGCAACCAGGGACCGACAGTCGGTCGACGCGTTAATTCTTGAAAAACTTAAGAACAGTGGCCTGACTTTTTCTCCCGAAGCCGATCGCGACACGCTGATTCGCCGCGTCTATCTGGACCTGATCGGGATGCCGCCAAATCTGCCCGAGTTGTCAAGGTGGCGTGGAAGCGAGGATCGGAACTGGTATCGATCGATGATCGATCATTTGCTCGCCTCACCGCGGTACGGAGAACGCTGGGGCCGGTACTGGCTGGATGTGGCCGGGTATGCCGACTCGGAAGGAGGCGTGTCTGCCGACCCTGTCCGTCAGGTGGCCTGGAAGTATCGCGACTACGTCATTCGGGCCTTCAACGACGATAAACCGTACGACCGCTTTTTGACGGAACAGATCGCGGGTGACGAATTGATCGACCATGAGAACGCACCGCAGATCACTGCGATGATGGTTGAGAATCTGGTCGCGACGGGTTTCCTGCGCATGGGCATCGATCAGACCGGTTCGCGCACGATGAATTTTGTGCCGGAGCGTCTGGGGGTGATTGGTGATGCCATTACGGTGCTTGGCTCGGGGGTCATGGGCCTGACACTCGGATGCGCCCGGTGTCACTCGCACAAGTACGATCCGATCCCGCATCGCGACTACTACCGTTTCAAGGCGATCTTGAAGGGGGCATTTGACGAACACGACTGGCTCACGTTCAAGAACCGATCGTTGGATGTTGACGTCCCCGAGCGTCATCAGCGCGTTGCCGAAGTGAATCCGCCTCTGATGGCCAGAAAGAAGTACCACGAAAATCGATTGAAGGCGGCCATCGTCGCGATGCGTGTCGAACTGCTTCGTCGCCATTACCCGCATCAACTCGAAACCGACCGCAGCGAGACGATCCGAGCACTGAGAATTGCGGATAACAATCGCACTCAGCCGCAACGCATCCTCGTCGAGAAACTGCAGCGAGTTGAAGTACTGCCTGATTCCGAGCAGCACGAATCTGTTCTCGAAGCCCGTCGCCTCGTCGCCGACATCGAAGCAGAAATCGAACTGGTTCGGCGGCAGATGGAACCGCCGTTGACCATTCGTGCCGTCTGGGACCGCGGCGATCCATCGCCGACATACATCCTGTATCGAGGCGAACACAACAAGCCCGGCCGGCTCGTCGGGCCCGGCGTTCCTTCGGTGCTGACGGACGGACGGACACCGTTTGCCGTCAAGCCACCATTTCCGGACGGGACACCGAAAACGGGCCGTCGTCTTGCGTTCGCCCGCTGGCTCACACAGCCAGACCATCCGCTGACAGCGCGAGTCATGGTGAATCGTGTGTGGTACCACCACTTCGGAACGGGGCTTGTGAAGACGCTGGAGAACTTCGGCGCGAAAGGTGAACGGCCATCGCATCCAGAGCTACTTGACTGGCTCGCCGTGACGTTCGTTGAGCGAGGCTGGAGCATTAAAGAACTGCACAGGGTCATCCTGAATTCGCGCAGTTACCGCCAGTCCAGCCGCATCACGGACGAGCGACAGAAGATCGACCCGCAAAACCGGCTGCTCAGTCGCATGACTCTCCGCCGGATGGATGCTGAAGCGCTGCGCGACTCTCTGCTGTTTGTGTCTGGCCAACTCGATGAGACTGCCGGTGGTCCACCCGATTCCGTTTCCGTCAACCGTGACGGCCTGGTCAGCGCGAATCCAACTCCCGCAGGTCGCTGGCGAAGGAGCGTCTACCTGCAATACCGCCGCACAGAGATTCCATCGATGATGGACACGTTCGACTATCCGGAAATGGGACCGAATTGTCTGTCGCGCAACGTGTCGACAGTCTCACCACAATCGCTGATGTTGATGAACAATGAACACGTGCGGGAACTGGCGTCCTCGTTTGCTGCCCGCGTTGAATCGATCGTGGCAAGCCGAGATGTGGACAATCCAGCCGCTCAAGTTGACACGGTTTACCAGCTCGCTCTGAGTCGTTCACCGACCGAAACGGAACGGCAATTGGGAATCGACATCCTGAAAGAACTGCACGGTCTGTGGCAGGGAAAGCCGCATGCCGCACTCGCAACCTACTGTCACACCATTCTTAACTCCGGGGCATTTCTCTACATCGATTAATCGGAAACCGCCGCGTCAATTAGCATTCCAGGACTATGAACAACCACCAGACACGTCGCGATTTCTTCGCTCGCACCAGCGACGGCCTGCTTGGTGCCGCGCTGACACACTTGTTGTGTCACGACTTCTTTGGAGGTACGTCGGCCCTCGCTGCAGCGCCGGAAACAGACTCCCCAGCGCAGGCGCAGACTTTCAACCTTCGCCCAAAACAGACACACCATCCGGCCAAAGCGACATCGGTTATCCAGCTCTAAATGAACGGAGGACAGAGTCAGATGGACCTGATCGAACCAAAGCCGGAATAGAACAGGCTGGATGGAAAACCGTACCCGGGTGACGTCGAAGACATCGGTAATCAGGGCACGAATAATATCGGTGTGATGATGGGTGGGCGGTACGGATTCGCCCAACACGGGGAATCCGGAATGTGGATGGCTGACGTCCTGCCGCATACATCTCAGATGGCTGATGACATGTGCCTCATCAATTCGATGTGGACCGACCATCCGAATCACGACAACGCGCTTTACAAAATTCACAGCGGTCGGCTGTTGATGGGATACCCGACTCTGGGCGCATGGACGGTTTACGGGCTGGGAACAGAAAACCGGAATCTGCCCGCATACGTGGTGCTGAATGATCCACTCGGTCCACCCAAGAACGGAACTCGCAACTGGACGGCCGGTTTCCTGCCCCCGCTCTTTCAAGGCACGCGCTTCCGACCAACCGGTTCGCCCATCCTGAATCTGAAGCCGCAGTACGAACAGCCCTCGGCCGTGACCGAGTCGGCACGTGGGCTGCTGAATCAGCTGGATAACATTCATCGCAAGGATCGGCCGTACTATCCGGAACTCGACGCGCGTATCAATTCCTATAGTCTCGCGGCGCGGATGCAGTTGTCGGCCGACGAAGCACTCGATCTGTCGCGCGAGCCCCGACACACGCAGGCAATGTACGGGGTCGGGGAGCAGTGGACTGACTCATTCGGCAGACGCTGTCTGCTGGCTCGGCGTCTGGTCGAACGCGGAGTGCGTTTCGTGCAGATCTTTCTTGAAGAGCAACCCTGGGACAGTCACGCGGATCTTGCCGCAAATCACCGGGGCGCGTGCCTGCGAACCGACAAGCCTGTCGCCGGTTTGCTGCGCGATCTCAAGCAGCGCGGGCTACTGGATTCGACTCTGGTCATCTGGGGCGGCGAATTCGGACGCACTCCGACAACGCAGAAGTCGGCAGCCGGTTACTCAGGGCGTGACCACAACATGCAGGCATTTACTTCATGGATGGCCGGCGGCGGTGTGAGAGGTGGCACGAGTCACGGAACGACGGACGACTTCGGCCACAGCGTGGTCGAGAACCCAGTCAGCGTTCACGACTTTCACGCCACAATTCTTGATCTGCTGGGGCTGCATCATCAGGAGTTGTTCTTTACGCGAAGTGGTCTGAAAGAGCGACTAACTGGTTTCGAACCACCACGAGTGGTGACCGAGATTCTGTGATGCTGCGACAGCTTTGGACCGATCGAACCCTTGTATGGTGCGATGACTAATCCGCTACCACCGAAAAGCTGCTGTACTCCGAGTGCTGGCGATCGAGCGCCGCTGCAGCCACTGGTCGAACTCAGTCCGTCGAGCGACGCGGCCGGTTCAATTGACGGCATGGTCAGTCTCGATGGCGGATCGTTTCTGATGGGTAGCGAGAGCAAAGAAGCGTGGGCTGAAGACGGCGAGGGACCTGTGCGCAGTGTTTCTGTCAGTCCATTCTGGATTGATGTGTGCTCCGTAACGAACCGGCAGTTTGCTAAGTTCGTTGAGGCGACTGGTTATCAGACGGAAGCGGAGCGTTTTGGGTGGTCGTTCGTGTTTCATTTGCATTTGCGAAAGAAGCAGCGAGAGGAATTGCGGACGAAGAAGGCGGTTGCTGGCCTGACCTGGTGGCTGGCAGTTCCCGAAGCCCGCTGGAAGCAACCATTCGGTGTGGGCTCGGAACTCGCTGATGAAAAGATGCTCGACCATCCGGTCGTCCATGTGACCTGGAACGACGCACAGGCCTACGCCCGCTGGGCCGGCAAGCGATTACCGACCGAAGCCGAATGGGAGTTTGCAGCACGCGGTGGGCTGGAACAGCAGACCTGGCCATGGGGTAACCGGTTGATGGCTCGGGGACAGCACCGCTGCAACATCTTTCAGGGCGACTTTCCAAAGAAGGACACCGGTGCCGACGGTTACAAAGGAACGTGCCCCGTGGATGCGTTCGAGGCCAACAGCTTCGGACTCTACAACTGCGTGGGCAATGTCTGGGAGTGGTGTCAGGACTGGTTCAGTCCGGATTACCACAAGGTTCGGTCAGACCTGACAGATAATCCCACCGGGCCGCCAGGCGGAACAAAACGCAGCCAGCGCGGCGGTTCGTATCTGTGCCACGATTCGTACTGCAATCGCTACCGGGTCTCAGCCCGGATCGGGAATACACCAGATAGCTCGGGTAGCAATGTGGGGTTCCGCTGCGTTCGGGATGCGGAACTGCGGGGTCCCGAACAAAAAACTCATCGCCCCGACTCTGAATAAAAAGTCACTAGATGCGAGAGTTCAGACGCCGGTCGGCACCAGAAAGCCTGATCAGCAGCGTTTGTGGCGGACTGCTGCTGGCGTTTGACCACCGTGCTCCGCTTCAATCTCCGACGCGGCAATGCGACGCTTACGCGGCGTTGCCTGCAGATCGTGTGGACGATTCCGGCTCGGCAGCGATCAGCAGACCGCGAGCAATTGTCTGCGGACATTCTGTCACCAGACGAGGCTCACACGTTTCGACGGGCAACGCGTGCTTTTTCAGAGCCTGGACCAGCAGCGTGCCGAATCCTGGGGTCCGGACGAGTCCACCGGTGCCGACGATGGGCAATGGCTGTGGGATATCGAGGGCCTGCGGCGAACGGTTGAGTTCCGCCGCGAATTCCTGGAGCAGTGTGCTCAGCGATTCGGCCAGAAGTGATGCGATGAACTGCACGTCCTGACTGTCTGCTGCCGAATGTACGGGCGCGGACAGGTTTTCTCTGCGATCGGTGATTAACTGCCGCGTGAGCTGGTCGGCCTCACCAGGCTCGGATGAGAAGATGGGAACCGGCGCTGCGGCACCAGGTGCAGCCGATCGCATGTGTGTGAGCAACTGCTGATCCAGCCATTCTCCTCCCAGTCTTGTCGATGCATGACACAAGGCCGCTCCACGATCGCGAGCAGTGCTTCGCAACCGGCATGCCCGAATGTCAGTCCGGTACCCGTGAATGCACTGCGAACAAGTTCCGCAAGTACAAGTGCCTGACCAGACGGAACCAGTAGAGGCTCGTAACCCTGCAGACGGATGATTCGTGTCAGGAATTCAAAGTCGGATCGTGTGTCTGAGCCGTCGAGTGTGACGTCTCCGGGGAGCGTGACCGCGCAAATGTCGTCGCGTACCTGGGCTGGCGGAAGAACGGACTCGGCCAGTTGGGCAATGACCTGTCTCGCCAGTGGATCGTTCTCTGGCACACGACCGTCAACCAGCAACGGCCGGCACGGTGTGCGAAACAGATCGGCGTTTTCGTGAGCCGCGTCGCCAGCAAGAACCAGGTCGGATTCGCACGTCAGGAACGAGACCTGACGCCGTTCCAGTAGACGGCGATGCGCGGGCGAATCGGGCAATACGGCGTATTCCAGCCGCGACGATCGAGCGATCAGCCGTTCGCCAGTGCGACGCAGTGAGACGATCGTCGAGGCACCGAAATCGAGTGCGATACTCATGATCGACCTCCTTGGTCCACCTGGATCAGAATGCGATCCAGCAGGCCTTTGTCACGAGCTTCGTTTGACGAAACGGGCGTCGATGTCCCCGGCCGTGTGCCCGGTGTTCGCCGTTTCCGAGCTGGCTCCGACGTCTGGGCTGTATCGGTGACTGGATGCGGAGTGTCGATACGCAACGTGCGACGCGTTGCTGCTGATGTGACCGGGGGTGCTGAGCCCACATCGGATGTCGTCTCACCAAGGGATTCTGCGACAGTCGATTGACCGGCTCTGGCCGCTGGCCGCACGGGCACATCCGGCCGCTGCGGTCGGCGGGTTGTCGGTCGATCGGATCGCCGCGGGGTATACGTCGTTGGTCGCCGTTCCCCGTCCTCGTCATCCGTTCGTTCGGGGTGCGGCGAGTCGGGGGCATTCGGAGTGGTTGGGACGGATCCTGACTGGCCACCACGTTTCAGGAAGTGGGGCCGGGGGATGCTGGCGTGTGGTTCGTCCACTCTCACTATTCGTGTCGGTCGTCCGAACAGTACTTCGCCCGCAGTGATCTGGACTGGCTCCTCGTCAATCGGCAGCTCGTCGTTGATGATGCGATCCAGCCAGTAGCGACTGGTCTGTGCAACCGGCGTTGGTCTGGGAGTCGTGTCGTGTCGGGCGATCGAGAGAACCATTCCCGTAGCGATCAGAATGCCGATGCCGCCAATGACGCAGATCGCGATAGCCGGCCAGTTCCACGGAGTGCGGACTTTCGGAATTAGCACTGACGAGTCACTGGCCGTGTTACTGGGGCCAGCGGTTGTCGGATCTGGGGTTGCGGGTCCGGGCGTTTCGGGCGGAATTGGTTCGGGGACACTGGTCGCGCCCTGAGCGGCCAGGGAAATGGCGGCTGCAGTTGCCGACGCCTCAAGGGCCTCATCAGCTTCAACACGATCTGAATCGGGCGGGTCCGAGATTTCGGGAACGGGACTGTGCCGTTCGATTTGGGCCGGTTGTGCGATGAAAGACTGAAATGGGCGCTCCGCCTGTGGAGACTCGTCGATCTCAGCTGACGAAACTGGAGCATCGCCCGATGATGCAGCTTCGTCCGGCGCAATGCGGGCGTCGGGCGATGGAGCCGGCTGCGGACGTGTGGCAGTTTCAGCGTCGGTCACTCGTGTTCGCCCCGCAGCAGGAGCGGCCTGCGGCTCAAGCGGAACGGACCGGGGAGCAGTCAGCAGGGCTTTGGAGAACTCGTCCTGAGCGCGGCCAACGGCAGGATCCGGGTTGCTCGCACCCGGTTCGGGAATCGCCGTGTGTCTTGGAGCCGAGGTTCCAGCCCGAGCGGCCAGCGCGGGATTCAGAGGCCGCGGAGCTGGCGGTCGAGCAGACGGCGGCGCTCCAGCCGGACGACTGACATTCACCGGTTCAGGCAATCCTGTGGGCAGGCGGAATGTATCGATCGAAGCCGGATCGAAGACCAGGACAGAACCGCTCTGAAGACGACTATCGGGATTCGTCCGCGCAGAACTTCTAGGAACAATTGCTTTGACACCGTCCGATACGGATTCGTGCTGACCCAGTTGCCGCGTGATCCAGCGGATTGTCGCTCGCTCAGGAGCCGACTCCATAATAACTGGCCATGGTCTGATTCCGACCAGACCGATCTGGACGGGACCTGTGGATGCAGGCGCGGCTGAATTGCGTCCGCGAAAGATGCGTCCGTGAGCCATCTTGCCATCGACGATGACCAGATCACCTGGCAGCAGTTTTTCGTTTGAGGTGGGCGAATAGCGAACCCGGATGGAAACGCGGCCATTTCGCACGATCCGAATCTGCCCGGACGCAGTCGGTTTGAGATTGCCGGCGAACCGAATGAAGTCAACCAGAGATGGGCTGGACGTTGGCAATTCGTAGGTCTGGGAACGTCCCACGTGCCCCATGACCGTGAACCAGTTGGCCTGCTGCTTCTGCCGCCCGAAGGGTGTGATCTCGCGTGGCCCTGCCGAAAGCTCGACACGCACGAGGCCCGCCGACAGCACGATTGCTGTCACCAGGGCCAGTCCGGTCCGGGCAGGCAGACGGCAGAACATGGACGACGCCCTGTAAGCGGAGATAGAGCTGTCAATCAGTCGAAGGGATCCCACACATGTGAAGAGGAACTCCACACAATCCCTACCATCGTCACACTTTTCCCACTCGTCTGAGTCAAATACCCAGTCGCGTTCAAGTTCATCAAATTCGATGTCGTCCAGGGACCGGACTGCGGCATGTCGCGGCGACTCGGACAAGCGGCTTGCTGCTCCACGAGTCCCCTGGCAGAATGGCTGTCGTCCCAATGGTCAGTTTTGGAGTCCGAGATGTCGGCGCTGCGCGTGATACTCCTTAAGCGAGATGCCGACGACCGCGTGGAGCGGGCCGCCCGCGAAATCGGCTCGTTCCTGCAACAGCAGCCACAAATCGATCTGCTGGCATCGGTCGTTGTCGAGGATCTCAGTACGGAGTGTCTGGACGGGGCCGACCTGATCGTGGTTCTTGGAGGTGACGGTGCGATTCTGCGAGCGTGTCGTAAACTGGGCAGTTTTCAACGGCCGCTGCTGGGAGTCAATCTGGGCAGACTCGGTTTTCTGGCCGACCTGACAGCCAACGACTTTCGTGAGCGATTCGACGAAATCCGGAACCAGGAATACGACGTGGTCGAACATCTGATGTTCGAATGCACGCTGCGTCGAGCGGATGGCACGTCCGAGATCTTCCTGGGTCTGAATGAAGCGGCCGTCAGTGCTGCATCGACTCTGGAGATGATCGAAGTCTGCCTGACAATCGACGACGCTCCCGTGACGACCTATAGCTGCGACGGTCTGATTATCAGCACACCGATTGGCTCGACGGCACACAGTCTGTCGGCCGGTGGACCTGCGATTCAGCAGGATTTGCCGGTGTTTGTTGTGACGCCCATCTGCCCGCACACGCTTTCGAATCGAGCTCTGGTCGATGACGCCGACCGAACGTATCGGCTGACCCTGCCGAGCACGCGTACTGAAGTCATGATCGTGATCGACGGGCAGATTCGTCGCTCATTCGGTGTCGGTGACGAGATCGTCATTCGCCGCGCGGATGTGACCTGCCAGCTCGCCCGCATGCCGGGGCACAATTACTACAAGGTGCTGCAGGACAAGATGGGCTGGAGCGGCCAGCCGCGATACAAGGGCGATGACGAGTGACCATATTGACTCTCGAAATCAGCCGGGTCTAAAGTGCCGAAGTCCCGCCCTCAGGTGCAGAAGGTCGGCGGGAATCCCATCTCAGCCGTGAGGTCAGGCATGGATGCCGACAACGTTTCTTCCGGTTCAGTGTTTCCGATCAGCGGTGTACTTGTGACCGTTTCGGCCGAAACACAGTTTCGCTGTCCGGGTGACGCGCACCCGATCTCGCGATCGGTGCATCTCTCGCGTCTGGCGGCTTTCTATCCACCCTGCCGTCAATGCCAGCACCGCAACGACACAGGACAGCTCCCGCCGCAGACTGTTGAACGAATCCAACAGGTCGAGCGGCGCGTTCCGCAGCCAACACTGTTTACGCAGGACGGTGTGCGCGGAGTGTTCCTGAACGAACTGTCTCCGACA
>CAYSJO010000191.1:0-4420 GCA_964431285.1 uncultured Planctomycetaceae bacterium | reverse complement strand
ATTCGCAATGAAGTCGAAAAGATCGTCCAGTCAGGACCAGATATGGTCACGATGGGCAAGCTGCCGCAAACACCGCGTGCCAAAAAAGTCATCGAGTACGCGATGGAAGAGGCTCGCAACCTGAACCACAACTACGTCGGTACCGAGCATCTGCTGCTGGGCCTGCTCCGTGAGCAGGAAGGCGTTGCCGCGCAGGTACTGATGAACCTCGGTCTGAAGCTGGAAGAAGTTCGGGAAGAAGTCCTGAACCTGCTGGGTCACGGCGTCGAGTCGGGCGAAGGTGGCGAACGAGCTGCGTCATCGACAGGCGGCAAAGGCTCCAAGAGCAAAACACCGGCCCTAGACAGTTTCGGCCGCGACCTGACGGAACTCGCTAAGCAGGGCAAGCTGGATCCCGTCATCGGCCGTGAAGACGAAATCGAACGCGTCACACAAATCCTCAGCCGACGTCAGAAGAATAACCCGGTGCTGCTGGGTGAGGCCGGTGTGGGAAAAACCGCTATCGTTGAGGGCTTTGCCCAGATGGTGATTGACGGCAATGTACCGGAACTGCTTCGTGAGAAGCGGATCGTCGTACTTGACCTCGCCATGATGGTCGCCGGTACGAAGTACCGCGGTCAGTTTGAAGAACGCATCAAAGCGGTCATGAATGAAGTGCGTCGAGCACGCAACACGATCCTGTTCATCGACGAACTGCACACACTGGTAGGTGCTGGTGGAGCAGAAGGCGCAATCGACGCGTCCAACGTGCTGAAGCCTGCCCTCAGCCGTGGAGAACTTCAGTGCATCGGTGCCACGACACTCGATGAATACCGGAAGTACATCGAGAAGGACGGCGCGCTGGAGCGACGCTTCCAGATGGTCATGGTCGATCCTCCCAGCGATGCTGAAACTGTTGCCATCCTGAAAGGACTGCGGGATCGGTACGAGCAACACCACAAAGTTCAGATCACAGACGACGCGTTGGAGAAGGCCGTCGAGCTGTCTTCACGATACATCACCGGCCGCTGTCTGCCGGACAAGGCCATCGATGTTATTGATGAATCGGGAGCCCGTATCCGGCTGAAGTCGATGGTGCGTCCGCCGGACCTCAAGGAACTCGAGGAAGAAGCTGAGCGACTGAATCAGCAGAAGGAAGAGGCCGTTGCAAATCAGGACTTTGAAAAGGCGGCCGCGCTGCGTGACCAGGCAGACAAGCTGAAGAAGAAGAAAGAACAGCTGACGAAGGAATGGCGTGAGAAAAGTCAGGAAAATGAAGGCGTCGTCGATGCCGAAGTGATCGCGGAAGTCGTCGCCAAGATGACGGGAATTCCGCTGACCCGTCTGTCCAGCGAGGACGCTGTTCGGCTGCTACAGATGGAAACGGAAATGCATCACCGCGTGATCAGCCAGGACGAGGCGATCAAGCAGGTGTCGCGAGCCGTGCGTCGCAGCCGCAGTGGTCTAAAGGACCCGAAACGTCCGACCGGCTGCTTCCTGTTCGCTGGCCCGACTGGTGTCGGTAAGACGCTGCTGGCCAAGACGCTGGCCGAATTCATGTTCGGCGACGAAGAAGCTCTGATTCAGATCGACATGTCCGAGTACATGGAGAAGCACAATGTCAGCCGTCTGATCGGTGCTCCTCCGGGTTACGTCGGTTTCGAAGAAGGTGGTCAACTCACCGAGCGGATTCGGCGTCGTCCCTACGCTGTCGTGCTGCTTGATGAAGTCGAAAAAGCTCATCCGGACGTCTTCAACATGATGCTTCAGATCATGGAAGAGGGGCACCTGACAGACAGCTTCGGCCGTAAAGTTGACTTCAAGAATGTCATCCTGATTCTGACGACGAATGCCGGTGCCGCTCAGATCGCGGGTGGTGGATTCGGCTTCGGACAGAAGACGGAAGAAGCGACATACGATCGCATGAAAAAGGACGTTATGGGCGCTTTGGAACAGGATTTCCGGCCCGAGTTTCTCGGTCGCCTGGACGAAGTCGTCGTGTTCCGCAAACTGAACGATGAGGACCTGAAAGAGATCGTCGACATCGAACTGGCGAAGGTTCGCGAGCGTCTTGCCGAACGTGGCCTCGCACTCGAACTGGCCGACGACGCGAAGGAATACATTATCAAGCGTGGCGGCGATCTCGATTATGGTGCTCGTCCACTGCGTCGTTCGGTCGAACAGTCGATTGAAGACCCGCTGTCCGAGGAACTGCTTCGCGGAGCGTTCGAAGGCAAGAACCACATCGTCGTCCGCGTAAAGACCGTTGGGGATCAGGACCAGCTCGAGTTTGAAGGCTCTCACCGCGTCGAAGAAGTGGAAGAACCAGTAGCCGTTGGTGCCGAATCCGAAGAGTTGGCGGCAACTGAAGGCGAGTGACCTTTTACGATGTCGAGGAAACCCAAAAAGCCTCGTCCGGTTTCGGACGGGGCTTTCCTTCTTTGACGAGGCTGATCGCCGGACACATCCCCACGCATGAATCGGTGCTCGGTTACGCGAACAATTGAGCTCGGAATATGCCCCAGCAAGCTGAGAACATCCGCGAGGCAATCGTCGCGTTGGATGACGTCCTTGACTGGGCTCGTTCCGCTCGATTTCGCATCGGCTACTTTGCAGCTCTGTACCGAGGAATGACGGTTCAGGTCCGCGACGCACTGAACGACGGACGATTCGAGCAGCCGGATCGGCTCGAAAAGCTCGACGTCGTTTTCGTCAATCGATATCTGCAGGCGGTCGATGGCTTTCGTACTGGTGGACATGTCACCGCATCGTGGCAGTATGCATTTCGAACGGCATCAAGCTGGTGGCCGATCGTGACGCAGCACTTGCTGCTGGGCTGCAACGCGCACATCAACCTGGACCTGGGCGTGGCGCTGGCGGATGTCGCTCGAGGTGAGGAACTGGAACCTCTACGGTCCGACTTTGACGCGATCAATGGCCTGCTCGCGATGCACGTGGAAACGCTGCAGGAACAGCTTGCGGAAGTCTGGCCGTGGCTGGCACTACTCGACCGACTGAGCAAGGCCGACGAGGCCATCATCAACTACGCGATGCGGGCCGAACGTGATCACGCGTGGCATATCGCTGAGCGACTGCATCCGCTCGACGACGGCAACCGGGACTCCGAAATCCACAAGATCGATGGGCGTGCCGCAGAACTCGCACGTCTGATCCGGCATCCAGGACTGATTCTGGGCACGGTGACGAAAGTCGTTCGAGTTTGCGAGCTGAAAGGCGTCCCCGCAATCATCGACATCCTGAATCGGTAACGGGCACCGTTCTCCCCTTGTGCCATGGAAGTGAGCACTTCGATGCGGAGCAAAGAGACTTCCGCACTGGAGTTTCCGCCCGCGGACAGGAATAATAGTGTGAGGTGAACTTGTCACCGTCCCTCCTTTCACTGCGTCCCGCCCCACATTCCGGGAGCTACTGCGATGAGACCGCCCTTTGCGCGCGCCCTTTCGCTTCTTCCGCTGCTTCTGTTCATCAGTCGTGCGATGGCCGAAGATGCGCCGGTCGTCGTGACACCGAAAACTGTCAAGCTCGACAGAAATTTTGCGAGGACACAGCTCGTTGTGTCCCAGGTGGCACCGTCTGGTCAGTCCGCCGATCGATCTGCTGATCTGACTCGCACCGCAACTTATGCAAGTGCGAATCCTGATGTCGTTCAGGTTGACCCGACGGGTCACCTGCTGGCGATGTCCAATGGCGAGACACTCGTGCGTGTCACGGCCAATGGTGGCACAGTGGAAGTGCCGGTTACGGTCGCGGGCGTCGAGGAACAACCGCAGATCGAGTTTATCCGAGACATTCAGCCCTTGATCGCCAAAGCTGGCTGCAACATGGGCGCCTGCCACGCTCAACAGTACGGCCAGGGCGGATTCAAGTTGTCTGTGTTTGGATTTGATCCATCGCTCGATCGCAACGCCATCGTCCGAGACAGACATCAGCGACGCATCAACCTGATTGAGCCCGAGCAAAGTCTGTTTCTACTCAAACCAACCATGCAGGTTCCACACGGTGGCGGTAAGCGTCTGGGAGTCGGTTCGGTCGAGCATCAGACGCTGGTGGCCTGGCTGAAGAGTGCGGCTCCAGGACCGAAGAAAGAGCGGGCGGTGGTCACCGGGCTATCAGTCTTTCCCAATCAGCGTGTCGGGCAGAAAGGACTCACCCAGCAACTCCGCGTTGAGGCATCCTATGCCGATGGAAGCGTGCGTGATGTGACTGCACTGGCCCTTTACGACGCCGTGGACTCGGCCATGCTCGATGTGACGGACAGGGGTCATGTGTCGGCGATCGATTCCGGGCATTCACCCGTGTTGGTACGATTCGAAGGTCAGGCGGCGATTGCGCTGTTCATTGTCCCGTATCCCGACACCGTCGACTAGACAGGCTGGCAGCACAACAAATTCGAACACGAGCTAGCCAGCGACAAGTTTCG
>CAYSJO010000190.1:0-1555 GCA_964431285.1 uncultured Planctomycetaceae bacterium | reverse complement strand
CGATCAGACAGAGTTTCCGCTTTCGCCTGAGCTGTCGCTTCCGGATCTCCACCGTCGCCACGATACGTCGGACCCACCGCGAAGAAACCGGTCGCCACCGGATCAACACCCGAAGCGAGCACGTCTCCGGCGACCTGACGTCTGACGAATTCGTTGTACGGCATATCGTTGTTTAGTGCTTTGCCCACCCAGTCTCGATACCGCCACGCATTCGGCAGCGCAGCGTTATCCAGAAAGCCCCCCAGCCCGTCACTGTATCGGGCGACATCCAGCCAGTAGCGCCCCCAGCGATCTCCGTAGTGCAGCGACTCAAGTAATTCATCAACGACCTTCGCGAATGCGTCGGGATCGTCGTCTCTCAGGAACGACGCGACCTGCTCAGGCGTCGGCGGCAAACCGATGATGTCGAAGTACGCGCGACGAATCAGCGTGCGTTTGTCAGCCTGCGGGTTCGGCTGCAACCCATTCTCCTGCAACCGCGACAACACCAGCCGATCAATCGAGCCCCGCGCCCAGCCACCGTCTTTGAGCAACGAAACATCAGGCACGTCGACCGGCCGGAACGCCCAGTGTTCGCGACGGAACCTGTCCCAGTCGTAGGGCTCTTCGTCCTTGTCGGTCTGCACGATGGCCTGATCGTCGAAGCCCGGCCACGGAACGCCCATCTCGACCCACTTCACCAAGACAGCGACCTGCGCGTCGGAGAGTTTCCCCTTGGGCGGCATCTCGTTGGACTGCCACTTCACCGCCTGGATCATCAGGCTCTCAGCAGGATTCCCGGGCACAACGGCCGGACCCGAGTCGCCACCTTTGACGGCGAACACATGCCCATCCAGCCGTAACCCGGCTTCCAGCCGTTTCGATTTCCCGCTGTGGCACTCATAACAATGCTGGGACAGCAATGGCCGAACTTTGGTTTCGAAGAACTCAATCTGGCCCGCAGTCGGCTTCATGTTCATGGCCATGGCGACAGGCTTTCTGCGTCGGCCGTTCGATGGATTCTCCGTCGCCGCGATCTCCGGCACTTGGGACTCGAACTTCAAGCCCCAGCGTGACTTGATCGCCTGCAATTGTGCTGTCAGTTCCTTCTGCGGCAGCACGGTGTCGAAGATGAGAATCTCGGCCAGTTCTCCCTGAAAGTACTCGCCGTTCGCCGTCAGCTTTCTGCCAATGCGTATGCCGTCGATGCCGACATCCTGGCGGTTGATATCGATCGTTCCGATGACCGGCGCAGAGTCGTTATCGATGACGACCACGTTCTGACTCGCGGCTCCATTGAGCACGATGGCAGTCAGCCGCCATTGATTAGGCTGCAGTTTGACAGCGCTGTGAAAATCGTTGCTCTGCCCGTTGAAACCATAAGTACCATTCACCTGCAACAACGACGCCCGTCGACCTGCTCCGGAACCAGCCTGCTCGAAGATAGCCTGAATCGCTATGCGGTCCGGTTTCCACAGCGCGATAAATGTAAACGTGTCGTCCCCTTCACGCAGCGCCGACGGACCTTCAAGAAAGTCATTGCCGTCGAACCGCAACGTGGCACGCCTGTTAAGTT
>CAYSJO010000189.1:0-1970 GCA_964431285.1 uncultured Planctomycetaceae bacterium | reverse complement strand
GTTGTCCTTGGCGATTCCCTGCGGGCCGCCGATTGTCATCACTACACTGTTGGCAAAACGGGCCACGGCGGTGCCTCTCTGCGCGATGACCCGGTCGCCGGAGACGGTCGACGGGACGGTGAGAGTATTCGACTTCACTCCTGCATCACGGGTGTGATCGTAGTTGGAAGACGTGCCATTTCCGGCAGCCGAAAATTTCGTCTGGTAGCGATAACGTTCTCGGGGCAGCCCCAGGGCAGCTTAATAAAGAGCCTCTTTCTGTGACTGGTACTCACGACTGTTCAACTGCGCCAAACCGACGATGTCGGTGAACGTCAGTTTTCGAGCCTGATCTCGCATCTCCTTCGGTGGATCTGTGTTGTACGTCCGCCGATACTCCTCGCGGACGCTCTCGAACTCGAACATTCTTGACAGGCAGACCAGGGGAATCGCATCCCAGTACTCGCGAGGAATCGGCTGGATCGTCAGCCCCACCTCCGCGTCGGCATACGGTTGTGTCGCAGGTGCCACTTTGGACGGGGCGTTTTGGCTGGTTGTGTGCCACACAGGCTGGACAGTTCGTGGCCCCCAACCATCGATGCTTCCGGAAACAACCGGAACGATTGGTTCACGACGTGCCGACCATCCCCCCGAGTTTGTGGCGGCAAAGTCCGGCACCAAGCTGTCGTCACTCGCCGAACCAGGTGCATCGGAGTCTGATCGCAACTGTGGAACGTCGTACGCGTAGAGATTGGGACCGGGGTCCGGAAGTTGCGGATCATTGGGATCCGAATCGTCAAACAGCCGGGACCGGGGATCCACGTTGATCGAATAATTCGGCGGAAGATCCCAAGGCCGAGCGGACGTCTTCTCGTCGAGTATGTTCAGTGTGTCCCGGTCGGCAGCGCGATGGTAACGGTCACGGGTACACCCCGTGTTCCACAGCATCAGAATGACCGCAACAACGCTGACTGAAAACTGATTCGGCAACGAATCTTTCCCTCGCCCCTGTCGACCCACCTAATTGATTTATCGATGTTTCAGGGTCTGGAATTGAGGGAATGTGCCGGTTGTGTGGACTTTACACACTGCGACGCCGGTCGCCGAAAGAGAGGGGGGGCCGTCCTTTCAGATGTCCCGGTGGAACAATTTTGTTTTCGCCCGAACTCAATGAACTGTCGCGAGCTCGCTTTCGATCTCTGTTTCTGGCAGCAAGAGAATCAAAGTTCGCTGGAGTAAGAATCGAAACTGATCCCACGCTACGCTCAGGCTACAATGCCGCCTGAAGGGCTTGGTTTTCGTCGCGACGCGGACGGCATTTCCGCTACACAATTGGATTTTTATTGAACCACATCACGAACATTTCCAGCATGCGTGCCAACGGTCCCCGTTCCCAGCGAAGACAAACCGATCGGTACCCAATCTTCACCAAGTTGATTGTCCGATCTCTGCTTGTCCTGACCGCCTGCCAATCGATCACACTGGGACAACAGACAGCTGAGATGCTGGGGAACATTGAGTTCTTCGAGAAATCCGTCCGCACGTTACTGGTTCGGCGATGTTTCGGGTGCCGGCATAGACCACACCCGCCTGACTCGCCGGTTTGGTGGCCGAGATGTCCGCCTGACCGACGTCCACGGCCGTGTCATCCCCGAGATCATGGCCTGACGCACGAGTCTCCACCGGCTGCCCCTTAGACGATTCGCCGAACCGTCGCGGCCAAAACACTTTCGGAGAATCACCAGGCATGGAACCGCCAGCACCTGACGCTCCAGGACCGAAACACCTCACGGTGGTCCCCTCGATCCTGCGAGTCTGGTTTGGGGTCAACGCGGAAGTCACTCGCGGGCTTTACGCCGCCAGTGGACTCAGCCTGATGACACTGAAGTACTGCGTCGAGACCGTTGCCACCTTCTATGCCGCCGGCCACTGGCTGACGCCATGGGAATTTCTCACACCGCTGCTCAACAACCGCGTGGACATTCTCACAC
>CAYSJO010000188.1:0-11361 GCA_964431285.1 uncultured Planctomycetaceae bacterium | reverse complement strand
TCCCCACGGAAATTCTTCGACCTGCATTTCCTGTTCGGTCACGAATCGAAGCGGAGCCTCTGACATTATTTGCCACCCTTTTTCTGCACTTTCGCCCAGGTATCTCTGAGCGTGACGGTTCGGTTCATCACCAGTTTCTCCGGTGTCGAATCGCGATCGACGCAGAAGTAACCGGTGCGTTCAAACTGGTAACGAGTTCCCGGTTCGGCGCCGATGACACTCGGCTCAACTTTGGCTGTGGGGTTGACGGTCAGAGAGTCCGGATTCAGAGCCGTCTTCCAATCCTCGCCTTCCGGGACATCGCCGGGTTTTTCCGTGGTGAATAACCGATCGTACAGTCGAAGTTCGACATCGACGGCGTGATTCGCCGAGACCCAGTGAATCGTACCTTTTATCTTGCGTCCGTCCGGGGTATTGCCACCGCGTGTTTCCGGATCGTGGGTGCACAGGACTTCGACAACGTTTCCATCGTAGTCTTTGACGCAGCCCGTGCAGGTCACCAGATAGCCGTAACGAAGTCGGACTTCGCGGCCGATCGCCAGGCGGTGGTATCGACGCGGTGCCTCCTCCAGGAAGTCGGCAGCTTCAATCAACAGCTCACGGGAAAAGGGAACTGTCCGTTTCCCGTAGCTCTCGTCTTCGGGATTGTTCACCGCGTCGAGTTGTTCGACCTGATCCTCGGGGTAGTTCTCGATCGTCAGCTTGATGGGATTCAGCACACCCATCACGCGGGGAGTCACCTTGTTGAGATGCTCCCGTGCCGCCTGCTCGAGCCAGGTCATGTCGACCATGCTGTTGAACTTGGCCACACCGATCCGCTCGCAGAACGCGCGGATCGATTCAGGCGTGTAGCCTCGTCGCCGCAGTCCGCAAATCGTGGGCATGCGTGGGTCGTCCCAGCCGCTGACGTGACCGTCTTCCACCAATTCCAGGAATTTGCGCTTACTCATCACCATGTAGCTGAGATTCAGCCGCGCGAACTCGATCTGTTGCGGGTGGAACACGCCAAGTTCGTCAAGGAACCAGTCGTACAGCGCGCGGTGCGTCTCAAACTCCAGCGTGCAGATCGAATGGGTAACGCCTTCCAGCGAATCGCATTGTCCGTGAGTCCAGTCGTACATCGGGTAGATGCACCATTTGTCTCCCGTGCGGTGATGATGCACGTGTCGGATGCGATACAGGATCGGATCGCGCATCAGCATGTTTGGCTGCGCCATGTCAATCTTTGCCCGCAGCACGTGTTCGCCATCCTGA
Organism: uncultured Planctomycetaceae bacterium; assembly: GCA_964431285.1. Lineage (GTDB taxonomy): Bacteria > Planctomycetota > Planctomycetia > Planctomycetales > Planctomycetaceae > CAUZFZ01. The sequence continues at coordinate 10,107 of CAYSJO010000188.1, read as the reverse complement.
AACTCGCCGGCCCGCATACGACGGAAAAGATCGAGATTCTCATCAACCGAGCGGTCTCGGTTGGGGCTGTTCGTACCGGCTTCGCTGATTGACCCGCGTGTTGCGCGCATCTCGTCGACATTCTGGCTGTCGACGTAGGCTTTGCCTTCCTGAATCAGACGCTCGGCGAACGCGTACAACTCCTCGAAGAAGTCCGACGCGAAATACAGCCGGTCATCCCAGTCAAAACCCAGCCAGCGCACGTCCGCCTGAATCGAGTCGACATACTCGACGTCCTCTTTGGCTGGGTTCGTATCGTCGAACCGCAGGTTACATTTGCCGCCGTACTTCTCGGCGAGGCCAAAATTCAGGCAGATCGACTTGGCGTGGCCGATGTGCAGATAACCATTCGGCTCGGGGGGGAAACGTGTGTGGACGCGACCGTCATTCTTACCTGCCGCAATATCCTGCTCGACAGTCTGCTCGACGAAATTCAGCGAGCGTTCTTTCTCGGAATCAGCGTCCTGTTTGGACTCCATCGCCGTGTTTCTCCATCCTATGTGTCCGCGCGTGAAAAGAGCTGGAATCGCGACTGCAATCCCAGCTTCTTTTCGTGCATCAATTGTGTGAGTCAGGCCTCGGCGGTTTCTTCAAACACGACAAACGGGCTGAGCTTTCGAGCCTTGGCGAATATTTCGTCTTTCTCGCCCTGGTTAAGAGCGGCATCGTATTTCGCTCGCAGCTTCTTCAGCTTGGCCCGTCGTGTGCGACGCCGTGCGATCTCACGGTCCCGTTCGACGCGTCCCATCTTCAAATCCTTACCATCGAGAGAGATAGGAGAAGTGTGCCCCCCGGCGTCAATTGGCCGGGATCGAATCGGCCACCGTAGCAGCAAACCTCCGAATCGTCAACGGCTCGATCCCAATCCCGGAACATTTGGCATCTGCCGTTCCAGTCCCTTCCGCTTGAAATCGAGGCTGTCGCCTTCCAGGCTTCCTGACACCGGACCTTCGATTGAGGAACTGACCATGGCCACCTTCAAGCAGATGACAGACTTCTTTTCCCAGATCGGTGCGGCGGATGTGCAGCACACCAGCAAGGGATATCTGCCTCATGCGATCGGCGTCTACAACGACCTGAAGAAGTGGGACTGTGAGGAGGACATTGTCCTGGCCGGCCTGTTCCACTCGATTTACGGAACTGAGAGATTCCAGGGGTTTACGTTGTCGACGGAACGGCGTGATGAGGTCGTGGAATTGATCGGTGAACGGGCCGAGCGGCTCGCGTGGATGAACTGCTTCATCGACCGCACGCACTTCGATCAGGAAATCGACAAGGACACCGGCCCCTACCAAATCCGAGATCGGGCCACGGACACGCTGATCGACGTGACTGATGAGGATTTCGAGGCACTCTGCACCATTCACCTGTGTGACTGGCTGGAGCAGGTGCCGCGATCTCAGGATTGGGGTTGTCGTCGAGCCGCGTATCGACGATTGGCCGATCGCCTGGGCGGCATAGCCCTCGAATCGTATGACCGTGTCTTCACGCTGGAGCCGACCGCATCCTGACGTATCGCGAGTCGCTTTCCATGACCGGCAACCGACAAGGACTCCTTATGAAATCTGCAGCCGTAGTCCTCTGCGTGTTCTCTCTGGTCAGCACTCTGCACGCAGGCGAAACGAAAGACATCGGTGGGCGTCTGGAGTTGTTCGCCGATGAGTGCCTCATCGCCGAAATGACGGGTGACGTCATACAGCATCTGCACAAGCCGGAACCGAAGGAAGTCGTTCTGACGACCGACAAGCCATGGGAAGGCAATACGTGCGCGTACTACACCATCTTTCAGGACGGTGACCTGTACCGTATGTATTATCGGGGTTCGCACGCGGACCCAAAGACACGGAAAGGCCAGCATCGGGAAGTCACGTGCTACGCCGAGAGTCGTGACGGCGTCCATTGGACGAAGCCGGAACTCGGTCTCTTCGAGTGGACCGGTTCAAAAGCCAACAACATCGTGCTGGATGGGCTCGGCACACACTGCTTCGTGGCGTTCAAGGACGCGAATCCGGACTGCGAGCCTGAGGCGAAGTACAAGGGTATCTCGCGAGGCAATCCTGCCGGCCTGTATGTGTTTCAGTCGCCGGACGGAATTCACTGGTCGCAGATCAGAGACAAACCAGTCATCACAAAGGGAGCGTTCGATTCACAGAACCTGGCGTTCTGGGATCCACATACCGAACACTACGTCGACTACCACCGTACGTTTGTGGATGGCGTTCGAGCGATCATGACGTGCACGTCGTCGGACTTTCTTACCTGGACTGACCCCGTGCTGCTGAAGTATCCCGCCGGCACTCCAAAACAGCATCTCTATACGAACGCCATTCGCCCGTACGAGCGAGCACCACACATCCGGATCGGTTTCCCGACGCGGTACATTCCCCAAGGCAGTCAGGTCGAGCCGGTCTTCATGTCGAGCCGCGACGGGCGGAACTTCCATCGTTGGATCGAACCCGTCATCCCGATGACAGCACCAAGGGACCGTAACGGCAACCGCAGCAACTACATGGCCAATGGACTCGTACGTCTGCCGGGCAACGACCGCGAATACGCCGTCTACGGAACCGAGGCCTACTACACCGGCCCGGACAGTCGACTGCGACGTTTCATGTACCGAATCGATGGTTTCGTTTCGGTCCGAGGTGGTTCGTCCGGCGGCGAACTGATCACAAAGCCGCTCACGTTCAGCGGCAGCACTTTGTCGCTCAACCTCGCCGTGCATGAGGGCGGCAGTGCCCGCGTCGAATTTCAAACGCCTGAAGGCAAGCCGCTGAAAGGGTTCAACCTGGACGATTCGAAGCGTCTCACGGGCGATGAAATCTCAATGGCTGCGGCCTGGGACAGTGGTTCCGACGTCAATGACCTGGCCGGTAAGCGAGTTCGTGTTCGATTCGAACTGAAGAACGCTGACCTCTATTCCATTCGCTTTCTCAACCGAAATTAGGTTGATCGCATTCTGACGAGGTGAACGGATGGGGCTCTTCGATCGAGTCGAAGCGGATAACCTGGACGCTGCCAAGCCGCTGGCCGCTCGAATGCGGCCGCGTACACTGGATGAATTCGTCGGTCAGCAGCACTTTCTGGGCGACGGACAACTGCTGCGGCGGATTCTCGAAGCCGACCGCCTGTCCTCGGTCATCTTTTACGGCCCGCCAGGCACGGGGAAAACATCGCTGGCCGAAGTCATTGCGGGACAGACGAAGTCCGTTTTCTCGCGACTCAACGCGGCGTCATCCGGCGTCAAAGAACTGCGTGACCTGCTGGAGAAAGCCAGAGATCGGTTGGCCGCCGAAGGACAGCGAACAGTGCTGTTCATTGACGAACTGCATCACTTCAACCGGACTCAGCAGGACGTACTCTTGCCGGACGTCGAATCCGGCGTCGTGCGACTGATCGGAGCAACAACGGCGAATCCCTTCTTCTCGCTTGTTTCACCACTTGTCAGTCGTAGCCAGGTGTTCGAATTCAAAGCCGTTGAGTCTGCTGATGTGCGAGGTGTGCTGGAACGCGCCTTATCGGACACAGATCGCGGACTCGCGGGACTCAATGTGACCGCGACCGATGAGGCCCTCGACTTCCTGGCCGAAGTCTCGGATGGCGATGTCCGACGCGCACTAACGGCACTGGAGATTGGAGCCCGTTCGGCTCCCGATGGAAAAATCAATCTGGACGTGGCTCAGCAGTCGATTCAGAAGAAGGCCGTCCGATATGACGACGATGTCTACTACGACGCGGCCAGCGCACTGATCAAGAGCATGCGGGGCAGTGATCCGGATGCGGCCGTGTACTGGCTCGGCCGGATGCTCGAAGCCGGAGAAGACCCGCGTTTTCTGGCCAGGCGGATTGTGATTGCGGCATCGGAAGATGTCGGCAATGCCGACCCGCAGGCTCTGGTCGTTGCCAATTCCGCCGCACAGGCGACGCTGTTTGTCGGCATGCCCGAGTGCCGAATCATTCTTTCTCAGGCCGCGACATACGTCGCACTGGCTCCGAAGTCGAATGCGGCTTACGTGGCCATTGACGAAGCGATGCAGGATGTTCGCGAGCGACGCGTGCTGCCAGTCCCGACGCATCTGCAGGACGGCCACTACAAAGGTGCAGAACGGCTTGGGCACGGAGTGGGTTATCAGTACGCCCACGAGTCGGAAGACGGCTGGGTCGACCAGGACTATCTGGGCATCGACAGATCGTATTATCGCCCGGTCGAGCGAGGATTCGAGGCGGAGTTGAAACAGCGACTCGACGATTTCAGGAGCCGCCGTTCACGCCGCTCGGACGAGTCCGGCAACTTGGATTGAATCATCCCGGCAGAAAGATGCCGGTCACAAAGTTACCATGCGGACTGGTTCTTCAGTCCGTCCTCACTCTCGGAGCCTGCATGATGACGACCCGCACATCACGACGCGAATTCCTGACCCGCAGTGCTGGACTGGGTGCGGCAGCTCTGGGCTGCCCGGCAGTGCTTCGATCAGCCCCGGGTACAAAGACGCTCAATCTGGCATTCATTGGAGTGGGCGGACGCGGTGGGGCAAACATTCGTACGATCACCCGCGATCCCAACGTCAATGTGGTCGCCTTATGTGATGTGAATTCGCAGAGCCTCGACCTGCAGAGCAAGGAGTTTCCGAAAGCCCGTCGCTTTGCTGACTTCCGTAAGCTGTATAAAGACGTGCGGGACGTGGACGCCGTGGTCGTCAGTACGTGCGAACACACGCACGCCTATGCCACACTTCCCGCGCTGCAGGCCGGCAAGCATGTCTATTGCGAAAAACCGCTGACGTACAACGTTCAGGAAGCCCGCATCATCACCGAAGCCGCGGCCAAAGCCGGCACTGTGACGCAGATGGGAACGCAGATTCATGGCATGCCCAATTACCGTCGCGTCGTGGAACTGATTCAATCCGGTGCGATTGGTGATGTCTCGGAAGTGCACGTGTGGGCTTCACGTGCGTGGGGTCGGCAGAGCGCTACGGACGCCCAGGCGAACAAGGACATCGTCTCGGTTAGAGAGCGGCCAACGGAAACAGTCCAGCCGCCGGACTACCTGAACTGGGACCTGTGGATTGGACCCGCGCCGTATCGACCATTTCATCCTGTCTATTTCCCGGGGCCGAAGTGGTACCGCTGGTGGGACTTCGGCAACGGGACGATGTCAGACCTGGGCAGTCACTGGATAGATCTGCCGTTCTGGGCACTCAAGCTGGATGCACCCTTGACGATTGAAGCCGACGGACCGGAACCGCATGCCGAAATCGCTCCGGCGTCCATGATGGCAACATACGAGTACGGACCGCGCGGAGCACTACCGTCGTGCCAGGTCAACTGGTACCAGGGCACGTATCGACCGAAGATCTGGAACGAAGGCGGAATCCCGCAGTGGCGTAACGGCGTGTTGTTTGTCGGCAGTAAGGGCATGGTCCTGTCGGACTATGGCAAACACGTGTTGCTGCCTGAGGACGACTTTCGCGACTTCAAACGCCCGAAGCAGTTCATCGGCAACTCACCGGGACATCATCAGGAGTGGCTGAATGCCATTCGCACGGGCGATCCAACAGGCAGCCCGTTCAGCTATGCCGGACCGTTGACCGAAGCGAATCATCTGGGCAACGTCGCCTATCGGGCAGGTAAGAAGCTGGAGTGGGACACGAAGAACATGCGAGCGACGAATTGCCCCGAGGCCGACCAGTTTCTGTCTCGTCAGCCCCGAGAAGGCTGGTCACTGGGTTAAGTCACGTCTCGTTTACCCGAAGGATCAGTGCATGAGCGACGACAGTCTCATAACGATCGACATCGATCTTGAACAGAGTGGAAAACAGTTCGGGCGTCTGGCTGTGCCGCAATCGACGAACTCGGCCGGATGGGCGAAGTATTTCATTCCCCTTACCTGTATCCGCAATGGTGATGGTCCGACGGCCGTGCTCTTCGGCGGAAATCACGGGGACGAGTATGAAGGGCCAGTCACGCTGATGAATCTCGCCCGGGAACTGTCACCGGAACAGGTTCGTGGTCGGCTCATCATTGTCCCTATGCTGAATCATCCCGCAGTGGTTGCCGGCACTCGGTTGTCACCACTCGATGGGGTCAACATGAACCGTGCTTTTCCCGGGCGCAGCAACGACACAATTACCGGGATGATCGCCCACTTCGTTTCGTCGCGTGTCCTGCCATTGGCAGACCTTGTGATCGACATTCACTCGGGCGGTTCGTCGATGCATATGCTTCCGTCGGTCAACATGCACCAGCTGGAAAACGCCGATCAGATGAACCGCATGCTGGCAGCGGCCCGCGCGTGGGGGGCTCCCTACATTTTTCTTTACCGGGACGTTGCAGGTGCGGGCCTGCTGCCGTCATACGCCGAGCAGATGGGCAAAGTGACGCTCGGCACAGAAATGGGCTGCAAAGCACAGTTCGGTCCCGAAATGCTGCAAATCACCGCTCGTGTGCGAAACGTCCTGCATGACGCTGGCATTCTGACAGAACCACACACGGACCGAGGCGTGACGGCGCCGCTCGTAGTCGTGGCTGATGACGAGCAGGACTACATCATGGCGCCGGCCAGTGGAATCCTCGAACCGTTCTTCGAGATTGGCGACACGATCGAGACGGGCCAGCGCATCGGGCGGATTCATTCGCTTGAGCATCCGGAGCGTGACGCCGAGCCGGTTGTCGCCCGCAGCAGCGGGATTCTGTTTGCTAGGCGATCCGTGCCGCTCACAAAGCAGGGAGAATGTGTTGCCGTGTTGACTCGGGAACTTGCCGGCTGAGTTCAGTCCAGTGCGAACTGGGCGAGGTGCTGTTCGCGAGCCGACTCGCCGTATTGCTCTTTCTGCTCGGACTTCAACAGGATGTGACGGCCGAGGACAAGTACGTCCATGTCCGTCATCAGAAAGTTTCGCCAGGCGTCTTCCGGTGTGCAGACGATCGGCTCGCTTCTGACATTGAAACTCGTGTTGATCAGAACCGGACAGCCCGTTCGTTTGTGAAACCGTGTCATGAGCTGGTGCAGCAGCGGGTTCCGCTCGTTATCGACTGTCTGCACTCGCGCGGAAAAATCGACGTGCGTGATCGCCGGGACGGACGATCGTGAGTAGTTCAGCTTCTCGATACCGAAGCTGTCTTCGTAGCCGTCCGGCATTTCGTTGCGGTGCTGTTCGTGGACCGGCGCGACCAGCAGCATGTACGGGCTGTCCTCATTGGGTCGCATTTCGAAGTACTCGTGCACGTGTTCCTTGAGCACGATCGGCGCGAACGGACGGAATGATTCGCGGAACTTAATCTTCAGGTTCATAACCGACTGCATCTTCTGGCTGCGTGCGTCGCCGATGATTGATCGAGAACCAAGCGCACGCGGCCCGAATTCCATCCGGCCCTGAAACCAGCCGATGACGTTCTCGTCGGCAATCAGTGAAGCGACGTCATCACACAACTGCTCATCGGACTTCGTCGTTGTGTAGAAAGCATCCTGTTGATCGAGGAATGCAGCGATTTCGTTATCGCTAAACTGCGGGCCCAGACGCGAAGCTCGCTGCAGATCGCTTCCGGTTGTCTGTCGATCGTTCTCCAGAAGTTGATGCCAGATGAACAGAGCCGTTCCCAGCGCTCCGCCTGCATCGCCAGCGGCCGGCTGAATCCAGATGTTCTCGAACGGTCCTTCCCGCAATACACGTCCGTTGCCGACGCAGTTGAGTGCGACTCCCCCAGCCAGAACGAGATTCGACAGGCCGGTCTGCTCGTGCAGATGGTCTGCACTTCGCAGCATGACCTCTTCAGTGACGGCCTGGACGGACGCCGCGAGATCCATTTCACGCTGAGTGACCTCTGACTCCGGTTCTCGGGGCGGCCCACCGAACAGCTCGTGGAACTTCGGGCCAGTCATTGTCAGGCCCTGACAGTAATTGAAGTAGCTCATGTCCATGCGGAACGAGCCATCGGCCTTCAGGTCCATGACGTGTTCAAGAATCGCGGCCTTGAAGATTGGCCTGCCGTATGGTGCGAGGCCCATGACCTTGTATTCACCACTGTTGACGCGGAATCCCGTGTAGTACGTGAATGCCGAGTACAGGAGTCCGATCGAGTGTGGAAAGCAGATTTCTTCGGTCAGCTCGATGCGGTTGTCGCGGCCGACTCCCAGACACGTCGTCGACCACTCTCCGACGCCGTCAAGCGTCATGATCGCCGCTTCGTCGAACGGCGACGGAAAGTACGCGCTGGCCGCGTGCGATTCGTGGTGGTTCGTAAACACATACTTGCCGGAGTAGCGACCATCGAGGCCCTTGCGCATCTCACGCGGCAGGTACAGTTTCTCTTTCAGCCAGACGGGAATCGCCGAGCGGAATGAACGAAACCCGCGTGGCACGAATGCGATGTACGTTTCCAGCAGGCGCTCGAACGTTCGTAGAGGCTTGTCATAGAAGCCCACATAGTCGAGTTGTTCGGGAGTGATGCCGGCTTCGCTCAGGCAGTATTCGATCGCATGTTTCGGGAAGGCCTGGTCGTGCTTCTTGCGAGTGAACCGCTCTTCCTGAGCGGCGGCGACCAGTTCACCATCGATGACGAGCGCGGCGGCAGAGTCGTGATAGAATGCGGAGATTCCGAGGATCGCAGTCATTCAGCCGTCCGAATCTGGCGAGGGAATCCGTTCCGTTTGACAGACCGAACGATAGCGCACGAGCCAACAAGGCAGCAACACCGGGTAGATCCGAGCCTGCTCATTTGCTGCACGATCACCTGTCTGCGGAAAACTGCGACCGCATTTCAGCGGAGGATCTCTGGCTCCTGAATGTCCCGAACCGAGTCGAACAGTTGTCAGCGTTCTTCTGGAACAGACTCGAATGCGATGCGAAACCGGGCGTCTGAAGCTCGCTCGTGTGTCACGTTTCGAATCAGTATGGCGGCCGCCTGAGTGGGAAACCGGCGGGCCAGTTCGCCGTACACTTCCGGATCCTTCTCACCTGAATCGCCCACCAGCACAAATCGTCGGCCTGGGAATCTCTTCAGGATTGGCTCTATCCGCTGCAGTTTCGACTTCAACGGGTCGCCGAACAGCTTCAGCAGCGACGTATCTTTGAAACGCACTCGTTGCAGCTCGAACGTGGCCGGCGGGAATTTCTCGGCAGTCATCCATTTCAGAAGCGGCTCGTAGAGTTGCCATGGACTGGATGACACAAAGCAGAAGACAGCGCCGGAATCGGACCATTTCCGATACAGCGCCGGAATCCCATCGACAACTCGAAACGGTCGCAGAAACGTGTTGACGAGCAGCTTCTGTCTGTCGGTGACTTCAGACACTTTGACGGTGTCATCAATGTCCGAGATCACAGTCACGCCGACCGGTTCGACAAGCTGAACTTTTCCCCTGATCCTGCGTGAGCTGTCTTCCGGCAGAATGGCATCCATCGAGAGCCAGCCACCCTTCGCATGCCGTCGCACCTGCGTGTCGGTCAATTCGATCAACCCAGCGAAATGACCGTCGGCATTCGAATCTCCGAGAACGTGGTGCGTGCCGGCGATACGGATTCCAATGTTCTTTCCTCGTTTGTTGTCGAAGACGAAGCCGCGAATTCTCTGATCAAACAGCTGCCGCGATTCAGTTGTCAGCACCATTCCGGCCGCAGCACTGAGTTGCCCCAGCAACTTCCGTTGGATGAATTCGCTTTCAGTCGGTTCGAAGACCCAAAGATGCACTGGGACGGACCAGCGAGATTCCCGCGATCGTGAGGCAGCCGTCTGAAAGAACACAACTCGTTCGTCCGAACGAATTGTTGAGGGGCCATCGGCCTGGACCGGGAGATTGCACAGCACCAGCATCAGTGTGACAGGAATTCGAGACATACCGGAATTGTAGCATTAACCAGCGTGTCTCCGTGTCTCAACTATCTAAGACAGCAGCCACGTCAGCTCTTCTTCCGAGCTTGTTTCAGGCGTTTCTTTTCTTCTCGGTGCCGCCGAATGATGTACTCCGCCTCCTCTGCGACCGAATCAAACTTCGATGGCGACGACGACACTGTCGTTGATGGGTCAGCCTGCGGCCTCAGCGGCTGGACAGTCGAATCGGACAGCGGGTCG
>CAYSJO010000187.1:0-6580 GCA_964431285.1 uncultured Planctomycetaceae bacterium | reverse complement strand
TAACAGCCCATTGAAAAAGGTAACCCGACGCGTAAGCGAGGGATTTAAATCTGCATTTTTGGCCGATTTTCGTCCCTCGCTTACGCGTCGGGTTACCACAAACACCGTTTTTCAATGGGCTGGCAAGCCCTCAGTCGTAATGATTGCGAATACGCCAACGGCACCCGATGCAGTTGGCACAGTTCGAGATGTCCGCCTCTGTTTCCCGTAATCAACTGACAAATCGTCGTTCGTGGCGAAAACGGCCTCCGTTTCAGAGAGAGTGCAGCTGACAGAATGTGTACGAATTCCACAACCGAATAAGATTGGGTCTTCCAAGGGGAGACGCATTGCTACTGTGCAGATTCGCCGCTCTTTCGATGCTGGTCGCTGTCGCTGGGTGCACGTCGGAACGTCAACCGACCCTCTCGGAAGTGGTCGGGGCCCAGAGCAAGACATACGAATATGACACGTTCGGTGCTCCTCTCGCTGCCTCAACGCCGATCGAAAGCGGGTCGGATACGCTCCTGGCATCGGACACGGATGCAACGACTGATCTGTCTGATCCGGAAGCAGCCGATGCGAACCCTCAGGTACGTCCCGGACTGGTAAAATGGCACGCGACTTTCGACGACGCGTGTGATGCGTCCCGCGAGTCTGGCCGACCAGTGCTGCTGTTTCAGTTGATGGGCGGTCTCGATCAGCGATTCACTTGCACGAACGGTCGCATTGCGAGAGCCGTGCTGTTCTCCGACGAGACAATTGCCCGCAGAATCAATCTGTAGTTTGAACCGGTCTGGGAGTCGGTTGCACCTGTCCCGATGGTCCGTGTGGAATTCGGCAGCCGTACACAAACTCGCACATTCCGAGGCAACACGGTCACGTGGGTTTGTGACTCTCACGGACGTGTGCTGGATATTGCTCCCCGCGTCTATCTGCCGGAGGCCTATCAGAAACGGCTGGACGGATTCGTCCAACTGGCCCGTGAACTCTCTGGTCTTGAGGATTCGGTGCTGAACGTTCGGCTCAAACGTCATCACCAGAGGTGCTTCGACGAGGGGCATCGACTGATCATCGATGAGCCCGAACCGAAATCTGTCAGGCGGATGGGCAACTTTGACGCAATCCTCATTGACACGCAGAACAATGAATCAAAGCTGCGTCCGCGTATCCATCGAAAACTGGCTGAAACGGGCCTGACGACCCCTGCGGAACTAACTCGGTGGGTCTATCGCGAGCTCATGCATCTGGACCTCGACGATTCGTATCTCGGCCTCGGTGACGCCATGTTTGCCGATTATCCATTCACCTCCGAAGATGCCGAAGAGCCTGTGGCTGATCATGCACCAGGTCGCAGCGGCCTGGCACGGTAATCAGGCAATACGCACGCAGTGCTCGCCACAATTGTCGGGCGATGCGTCTGCGCGGTTCCGAGGCTGCTGCAGAGTCACTATCTTCCGCCCGCGTAGCGACTGCGGCGCCGCCGCTCGCCATGCTTCTCGATGCAACCAGGCGGAAGGAACTTCATGGCCTATCTGACAGCACCGGATCCCAACCAGACCACATGGCCAAAGGGCGTCAAGTACATCATTGGGAATGAGGGCTGCGAGCGGTTCAGCTTCTACGGGATGCGGTCCATCCTGCAGGTCCATCTGACGTCGCTGTTTGTGGCGGCTGGACTGTTTCAGGTGACGGCCGAAGAAAACGCGCAGGAGATGTACCACCTGTTCGTGGCGGCCGTGTACGCATTCCCCATGATCGGGGCGATCATCTCCGATCGACTGGTCGGCAAGTACGGCACGATTATCTCGCTGTCATTCGTGTACTGCCTGGGCCATCTGGTGCTGGCCATCGGTGAGAACTCGGTCGAGGGCATGGGCCTGGGTCTGGCTTTGATCGCGATTGGTTCGGGCGGCATCAAGCCCTGCGTCTCCGCACACGTTGGCGATCAGTTCGGTAAAGGCAACTGGCACATGGTCGCGAAGGTGTTTCAGGGTTTTTACTTCATCATCAACTTCGGCTCGTTTTTCGCGACGCTGGCGATCCCATTCATCCGTAGTAACCCGCGCCGCATCCCGATTCTGTGGGACTACCCCGAATATGCCACCAGTGTCGCGTTTGCGATTCCCGGCGTGCTGATGTTCATCGCAACCATCATGTTCTGGATGGGGCGACACGTCTTCGTGCACGTTCCGGCGCAACCGGGTGGGAAACTCGGTCTGTACGACGCAGCCGGTTCCATCCTGCTGTTCACGGGCTTCATCGGACTCCCGCTGTTCGCCTGGGATGTTCTGCCGAATTACGTCTACTGGCTGCTCACAGTGTGGAGCATCATCATGGGGCTGTGGATATTCACGGAACGACAGGCTGTCGAGGAAGACGACGGCTTCCTGGCCATCATGATCCATTCTGTTGGAGCACTGCTGACGGGCGGCAACTCGGGTGGGCGCTGGTTATTCGGCTCGGCGGTTAAGAAGTTCGGTGAAGACGCCGTGGAAGGGCCGAAAGCCGTCCTGCGCATTATCAGCATCTTCTTCCTAGTGAGTGTGTTCTGGGCACTGTTCGATCAGCACGGTTCAAGCTGGGTGCGTCAGGCAACGCGCATGGAGCTGAACGTATGGAACATGACACTGTTACCTAGCCAGATTGCAGCGTTGAACCCACTGATGGTCATGGCTTTGATCCCGATCAACAACTACTTCCTGTACCCGACGATCACGAAGATGGGGTACGAGATGACGCCGCTACGGCGGATGACAATTGGCATGTTCATTGCCAGCGCATCGTTTGCCAGCGTCGCGATCATTCAGTTCTTTATCGATCAGGGTGGCGAGACCAGCAAAGTTCCCGTGCTGTGGCAATTCTTCCCGTACCTGATTATCACGCAGGCAGAAGTCATGGTTTCGATTACAGGGCTGGAGTTCGCTTACACGCAGGCTCCGAAACGGATGAAGTCGACCATCATGGGCTTCTGGCTGCTGACCGTGTCATTCGGAAACGTGCTGGTCGAGAAGCTGACGAAGTACATTCCAAACATGGAATTGCAGCAGTTCTTCTGGATGTTCGCAGCATTGATGGGTGCCGCTGCCGTCCTGTTCGGAATCCGCGCACGGTTCTATACGTATCGGGACTACACGCAGTAAGACGCACCCCTCTCCCTGACCCTCTCCCCACAGGGGGAGGGGACTGTCTCTTGGCCGCAGGCCAAGTGAAGGGCACAAACACGCTCGCAGATTCAACCTGACTCACCGCTACCAACCTCCGAGAAACACCATGCCACAACAGTTATGGCAGACCGCCGTTTGCGGTCTCATCCTGATGGGACCTCTTGCCGCTTCCGAAGTCAGCACGGTGGCAGGAACCGGCGTATCCGGTCTGGTTCCCGGTGAACAGACCGCCGTATCGACACCCGTCGGAGAACCTTACGGAATCTCAAAGGGACCAGACGGAGCCCTGTATATCTGCGAGATCGACACTCACGTTGTCCGTCGTCTTGATGAGAAGACCGGGAAGATCACCATTGTGGCCGGGAATGGGACGCTCGGTTACTCGGGGGACGGCGGACCAGCGACCAAAGCACAGCTCAACCAGCCGTATGAAGTTCGATTCGATCACGACGGTAACATGTACTTCGTAGAAATGAAGAACAATCTTGTTCGTCGAGTGGATGCGAAGACGGGCATCATCTCGACCGTTGCCGGCACGGGAAAGCGCGGCTTTTCCGGCGACGGTGGAACGGCGACGAAAGCCACTATGTCCGTTCCGCATTCCATCACACTCGACAATCAGGGGCACCTTTACATCTGCGACATCGGCAATCATCGCGTTCGAGTGGTTGATCTGAAGTCAGGCATGATTCGCACATTCGGCGGGACAGGCGAGAAGAAACCCACGCCCGATGGGGCAAAGATCGACGGCACACCACTCAATGGGCCGCGTGCACTGGACTTCGACGGGAAGCACAGCCTGTATCTGGCTCTGCGTGAGGGCAATCAGGTCTACCGCATGGACTTGAAAACGAAGACGCTGCATCACCTCGGCGGCAACGGAAAGAAGGGCTACACGGGTGATGGCGGTCCGGCGAAGAAAGCCACACTGTCCGGCCCGAAGGGTATTGCGATTGGACCAACCGGTGACGTGTGGCTGGCCGATACGGAGAGTCACACCATTCGAGTGATTCGAGCGGCATCAGGCATTATCGAAACAGCCATCGGCGATGGAGAACGCGGCGATGGCCCGGACGGCAATCCATTGAAGTGCCGGACTGCACGACCGCACGGCGTATACGTCGATCGCGATGGAAACGTCTATGTCGGCGACAGTGAAAACCATCGAGTCAGGAAGCTTGCTGCGAAGTGAACGGTAGTGAATTCAGCTACTTGTGGGCGGAGAGCGCGAATGGAAGTTGGTCCGGCGAGAGAAATCACCAGGAACCCTACGCGTTCGGTACGCATTGGTTCGGCCACGATCGGCGACGGGAACTCGATCGCTGTGCAAAGCATGACAGCGACGAAGACCGCTGACATCGACGCGACTGTCGCTCAGGTGAATGCGATTGCCGAGGCGGGTGCGGATGTAGTTCGTATTGCCGTCGACAGTCGCAAGGAAGCAGACGCTCTGGTCGAGATTCGGCGTCAGACAACCGCCAACCTGTCGATCGATCTGCAGGAGAATTACCGGTTGGCCGAATTCGTCGCACCTCATGTCGACAAGCTGCGCTACAACCCGGGGCACCTCTACCATCATGAACGCGAAAAGCCATGGCAGGACAAAGTGCGGTTCATCGCCGGCATTGCCGCTGATCACAACTGCGCAATCCGCGTCGGAGTGAACTGCGGGTCGGTCGACCCCGACAAGCTGGATCGATACGACGCCGACGATTCCATATCGCCGATGCTTGAGAGCGCTCTTGAACATTGTGAGTTTCTCGACTCGCTCGACTTCACCCGCTACTGCGTGTCGTTGAAAGACTCCGACCCGCAGAAGGTCATCGAAGTCAATCGACGCTTTGCGGACGAACGGCCGGATGTGCCGCTGCATCTGGGCGTGACAGAAGCTGGCATGCCCCCGGACGGGATCATCAAGACGCGCATCGCGTTCGAGCAGCTCATCAGCCGCGGCATCGGTGACACGATTCGCGTGTCGCTGACCGTCCCGAACGATCGCAAGGGCGAAGAGATTGATGCTGGCCGCGCGATTCTGTCGGATGTCGCTGCCGGTCGCGTTCGGTCGGTCGTCGACTACGGATTGCCAACGCTGAACATCATCAGTTGCCCCAGTTGCTCGCGCGTGGAAAACGAGGCGTTCGTGGATCTGGCCGCTGATGTCCGCGAGATGACCGAATATGCGAAGGAACACGCCATCACAATCGCCGTGATGGGCTGCCGTGTGAACGGTCCGGGCGAAACGGACGATGCCGACCTGGGACTGTGGTGCGCTCCAAACTTCGTCAATCTCAAACGTGGCCCGGAAGAGCTGGGCGCTTACGCGTACGACGAGATTCTGCCGCGGCTGAAGGACGAACTGGATGCACTGATTGCGAAACGGTCGTAGGTCCACAAAAGACATGGGCACTCTCTCAACAAACAAAGCCCGGCTCAATTTTGAGGCGGGCTTTGTTCAATTGCTGAGAACGCTGCCGATCAATAACGGTCGTAGTGGAATCTGTCACCGTTTTCATCGAATGGTCGCGTGCGACGGATGTCGAACTCGCTGTCACAGTGGTCCTGCTCGTCATCAAAGGCACTGCCGGACACGCCCGCCTTCTTGTGGCTGACCAGTCCTTCGACCCAGTAACTCTGCCGCATGGCACCAACGGCAGAACCAACGTCTTCGAGTTCTTCCGAGACGGCGGATCGAATTTCAGCCAGGCCGACCACCATCGCCAGTACGGTGATCGTTGCGACGAGGATCAACTCTGAAGAGATGATGAAACCGGCTTCGTCCGCGTACAGGTTTTGAGTCAGTGTCTTCATGATTTGTGTTCCTTGTTCTCTCTCGTGCTCTCACATGCCAGGCCTGTGGCGGCGTGACGACGATTGGCGAGTCCATGTGGCAGCAGGGCATCATCGTGTGGTCGTTTGATGACGATGTTGCTTCCAATCAACACCGCGTGGTTGCCGGCTCTGGCA
The DNA here is from genome assembly GCA_964431285.1 of uncultured Planctomycetaceae bacterium. Taxonomy (GTDB): domain Bacteria; phylum Planctomycetota; class Planctomycetia; order Planctomycetales; family Planctomycetaceae; genus CAUZFZ01. The sequence continues at coordinate 470 of CAYSJO010000187.1, read as the reverse complement.
CAGGGTGGGCTCCCAGTTCAGATGATCCCGTGCAGAGGTCCGCCGGCTACTGCTAATTGATCGACTCGGCGTGTGACGTCCGGGTCTTCGATCAGGGGCGGCGCGTGATGCGGCTTGATGCGTGCGTCGATAACCAGCGATCCTCGGCACCCCCAGTGCTTGTCTTCTGAAAACGACTCGATGCCGTGGACGTCCGCCGCAGGGTTGGACCGTGTGAATGTCACCCAGATGAAGTTATTCAATTGCCGGGCTGAGAATTCACTGTCATCAACAATGACGATCAGCGGAAACCGATTAATGGGCGCCGTGTGGTCGAAGTGTCTGGTGAAGTCATCCAGTCGGTGTTTTGGTTCAAAGGCGGGGCCTTCGATGGCCAGAACTCCGGGCAGACAGACACGCGGCGTGTGAAATCCATCAGGCAGGTTGAGTTCCGATGGAATCTCAGTCGGAAGTTCGCGACGCACAGGACC
>CAYSJO010000186.1:0-25756 GCA_964431285.1 uncultured Planctomycetaceae bacterium | reverse complement strand
AATAGAGATCGACTCCGTACATCGAGAGCTTCAGTAATGGCGCGGCTGCGTTTGTCGAATTACGGCCTGGGCGGCGGTGATGATCCGTCGGGCACATACGCTCCTACGGTTTCTCGAACAAATATGGATGCATACGTCCGTTGATGTGCATGAGAAACTTGTAGTCACTCCAAATGGCGAAGTGCTTTGAGCAATCGTGGATGAAGTTCTTTGTGAAGTCCGGATCCGTCTCATTGAGTTTCAAGGTCTCGTCGACCCATGCGTAATATGCCTCAGCGCTCTGACGCAGGAGGTCCTTCGACCTGGGTTTCGGCCCCTTGCCTCGAAACTTCATGGTCTCGTGGAACATCCTGGCGATGAGGGCGTATTGGTCATACGAGATTTGGGCGACGCGAATCCATCCTTGGGCCCTTTCGTCGTTCCCGGCCTTGTCCAGGTAGCTCTGCAGTTCGTCAAGCGTTTCCAACGGATAGATCGTCGTCCACATTTCGTGAGGATAGGTATGTTTGTAGTTGAGTAACTGCCCGTCCCTGGTCCCGACCAGCATGGTGTCGTTCTTCGGATCACGAAACTGCGACAGCCGCCTGTAGAGTGCGTCGTAGTACTGCCTCATTGCCGGGGCAGCGTCCCGAAACGTGAAATCCAGGTACTCCGCATAGACTTCCCGCCGGGCCAGGGTGGGATCGGTCGCCAGTCGCCCGATGACATAGTAGGTCGGTCCAACGGCGCCCCAGTTTTCTCCGCCACCACACCAGTAGATTCCCTTCACCTTGTGAGCGATCCAGTTCCTGATCTTCGCGGCCGCCCGTTCCGGGTAGAAACGCGGCGCCAGACCGTCGTTCCAATAGGGGCCCATCTCGTACGCGTAGACGGTGATACCTCCCGTCGCCTCGGGCCGAACGACCGTTTCAATGTTGCCGTTAGCGACGTCAACACGAGGTGGCTGCTGGAAGAATCGGTCGAGGGGGTAGCCCTGCCACAGCCAGCGGACCGCGTCCGGCATGATCGAAGCGGAATGCTTTGAGTTGTGTCCGCCCTCGCCCCACGCGTGCGTGACTTCGTAGCCGGAGTACTTCAACGCAGACAGCATCGTCTGATTCGCCATCCACCAGTCACCGCCATACAGATTCAGATCGCGCGTGCCATCCTGCAGAAACACGCGCAGCGGTTTCGGCTCGTACTTGCGAATCAGCACGGGATACTCGTTTCCGCCCCGCAGACTGACGTAAGTGCCGATCGTGCTCAGCACACGACGAAACTGGTCCGGTCTTTCCCACGCCGCAGTGAAGGCGCAGATGGCTCCGGAGCTGGCGCCTCCGATCGCCCGGTCATTCGGATCGGCGCTCAGCCGATACGTCTTTGAGACTTCGGGAATGATCTCCTCGATCAGGAATCGAGCGTAGCGGTCACCGAGTCCGTCGTATTCAAAGCTGCGGTTGAATCTTGGCTGTGCATTCTCGCGCGGTGCGGGGACGACCCCCGGGCTGATGAAAATCCCAATCTGAACAGGGGCCTCACCTTTGTGGATCAGGTTGTCGAGCACGGTTGGGATCTTCCATCCCTGCGCCCGGCGCAATCCATCCTGCAGAATGAAAACGCACGCTGGCTTCGATCCGTCATATTGAGCCGGCACGTAAACCCAGTACTCGCGCACAGTGCCGGGAAAGATCTCACTCTTCCATTCAAACGGCCCCTTGATCTCTCCCTGTGGCACTCCATCCTGCGGCTTTGAGTCAGGCCCCAGCGGGTAGTCTGGTTCCTTGTCGGCGGACAGTCCGGGCGAGATTAGAAGTGTGAGGATGGCAACAATCGAGAGACAGAGAATCGAGATGACACGTCGTGTCTTCGAATGGTCGCGTGAATAACGAAATACCCAATGACGAAGGAACGCAGCCCGTTATCCGAGCACACCCAGTTCACGACTGGTTTCCTCGAAGCACTTCAGTGCAAACGTCAGATCATCCCGACTGTGGGCTGCTGATATCTGAGTACGGATGCGGGCTTTTCCGACGGGCACTACCGGAAACGAAAACCCGATGACATAGACGCCTTTTTCAAGCATCGCATCTGCGAATCGCGACGCCAGGGCCGCATCACCCAGCATGACCGGCGTGATCGGATGCTCGCCCTGCAACACATCGAATCCAAGTTGCGGCAATTCCGATCGAAAGAACTCGGTGTTGTCGCGAAGTTTGTCGCGCAGGTCTGGTGAGCCCGCCAACAGTTCGAGTGCTTTCATCGATGCGCACACGATCGGCGGAGCCAGCGAATTCGAAAACAGATACGGCCGCGATCGCTGCCGTAGATACGAGATAATCTCCTGTCGGCCGCTGGTGTAACCACCACTCGCTCCACCAAGGGCCTTGCCGAGCGTCCCAGTGACAATGTCAACTCGGTCCTGCACTCCGAACCGGTCTGGTGTCCCACCGCCATTGGGACCAACGAAACCAACGGCGTGCGAATCGTCGACCATGACCAGCGCGTTGTAACGGTCGGCCAGGTCGCAGATGTCCGGCAGATTGGCGAGATAGCCGTCCATCGAAAACACGCCGTCGGTCGCAATCAGGCGGAAGCGGGCCGACTGCGCTTCCTGTAGCTTCGACTCAAGGTCCGCCATGTCGTTGTTGCGGTATCGGTGCCGAGCCGCTTTGCACAGACGCACGCCGTCGATAATGCTCGCATGATTCAACTCGTCCGAGATAACCGCGTCGTCCTCACCCAGCAACGTTTCGAACAGGCCGCCGTTTGCGTCGAAACAGGACGAATAGAGAATCGTGTCGTCCGTGCCGAGGAAGTCGCTTAACCGTCCTTCCAAATGGCTGTGAATTGTCTGCGTGCCGCAAATAAACCGGACGGAGGCCATACCATAACCCCACTGGTCCAGCGCGGCCTGTGCAGCAGCGACAATCTGTGGGTGATTCGCCAGGCCCAGGTAATTGTTGGCACACAGATTGAGCACCTCGCCGGAAGGCCCCGTTTGAATTCGGGCTTTCTGCGAGGTCTCGATCTGTCGCTCGGCCTTCCACAGCCCTTGTGAGCGGATGTCGTCAAGCTGCCCGGCCAGATGGTCACGGAAGGCTCCATACATGACAGCAGCTCCGTTTCTGTTTTCATGACGTCAGGCCGTTGTCCCATGCGGCGGATGGGAAGCGGGGCTTCCTGGGAAAGCGTTCCCAGGACGGAGCCTGGCACCTACTTACGTACGACCCAGATGTTGCGGTATCGCACGGGGTTGCCATGATTCTGCAGATAGATGGGACCGGGGTCGGCGCCTTCGTTAACTGGTGCGGCCCTCGTTTTTTTCGGCAGTTCGACGTTATCGTGAATCTTCACTCCATTGTGCAGCACGGTCATGGTGGCGTTCTTTGTCTTCTTGCCCGCTTCGTCAAAGGTCGCAGTCGTGAACTCAACGTCGTAGGTCTGCCATGACAGTGGCGGCAGGCACATGTTCACATCGGGATCCCTGGTCTCGTAGATGCCGCCACATTCGTTGTGTTTTCCGTCGAGCCCGAAGGAATCGAGGACCTGCACTTCATAGCGACCCTGCATGTAGCAGCCGCTGTTACTGCGTCCCTGACCGCCAGCGTACGGCATGTAAGACAGCATGAATTCGATGTGCAGCGTGAAACTCTGAAACGTGTCCTTCGACGTGCAACCCTGCTCCAGCAGTTGGTCCTCTGTCAGGCGTCCGCCTTTGAACGTGTCGGCTGTGCTGCCGTCGAACAGGACAACGGCACCTTCCGGCGCCTTCTTCCCCAGCGTCGGGCTCTTGCGAACCGTCCGCTTGAGTTCGCCCAGTGGCTCGCCGTTCGGTCCAGTGATCGTCAGCTTACCGTCGCTGATCGCTCCTCGACCCTCATCATGACTGAACCGGACAACGCCACCGTCATCGGCCGTGCCCTCGGCTTGTATCCGTTCCTCCTTCTTTCCATTCCATCCGTCGCCGGGCAGCCCACCCTTGTAAGAGACCGCCCGAAACTTGCCGTCCTTCAGTGCGATGACCTGCACGCCCCATTTGCAGTCCTTGCCTTCCTCACACTTCAGGGTTCCCGTGTATTCCCCCTGAGCGGCAAAACCGGGACCAGCATCCTTCGCGTTCAGAGCTGGCTTGTTGGCGGGCTTCTTTTCGTCGGCCGCCGTGGCGAATTGAGTGGCGGCAATTGCCAGGGCCAGGACGGGAAGCAGAAGTTGACGAGTCATGAGCAGCTCCTCAATGGGGTGATTCACGATTGATCGCGGCCGACCGTTCCGGTCTGCGCGACGGTATTCTGCGAGGGGCTCTGAAAGTCTGCAAGGAGGGGCAAAGGAGTCATCTCGCGGATCGGCATGGCTACATCCGACAGAACCGATTCGGTGTGCCATACCGGTGTGAAATTCAACGATGGATCCTGTTTCCCGACGGACCCGGCTCGATTGGACGTGATAAATTCACGATACATCCGATGACACGCGTGTGATTTCGCTTCAGTACAGCGCAACCAGCGTCGTCTTCGGCCACACCCACCTGATTGACAACCCCGATCTCGCCAGGCCGCCCACGCGGATTCGATGCAACCACCATGAGTGGTGCAAGCCGTTCGCCGCGTGCATGCTCGTTTTGAGCAGGCGAAGTTCCCTGCGAGCTGACTGCCGGACTGGACATCTGGAAGCCATGATCAACCGCATCTTCACGATTCTGATTGCTCTGATTCTGCTGGTCCTTCTGTCGATCGTGTCTTCGCCACGGGCACTCGGGCAGACACCACCAGTTTCCCTTTCGCCTCCGATCGATATTCCCGCCTCCGAGGAATCCGCTGTTCCGGTTCCCGAGCTGCCGCTACCAGCTCCGGTGTCGACCGAATCCACGCCGACTCCGGCAACACCGCACGACATCTGCAAGGAGATTCACTGGATCGTCAACGTGCGCGACTGCCAGGACGACGGATGTTCGGACGTCTGTGGATGCCAGTTCGGTTACGAATGGGAAGACTGCTGTGGAAATCGCGGCGAATCGGACATCGCTGGATTCCGGCAGTGGCTCAGACCCGGCATTCCTGTGTGCGTGATGGTTCACGGCAGCTTCGTCCCGGAAGAGACGGTCTATACAGATTGCCGCAACACATTTCTCTGGCTGCGAGGTGCGGCGCCCAGGCGGGAACTGCAGATGGTCTTCCTGAGCTGGCCCAGCGACGGAATTTTCACATTGAACGGCGAAGTTGCGCTGTCGTCACTGGTGCCGGGACTTGATGTCGCGATTCTGGGCCGTCGCGCTGAAAAGAACGGCCAGCTTCTGGCACGTCTGGTCCAGCTATTGCCGCCCGAATCACCTGTCTGCCTGATTGGACACAGTCACGGGGCGCGAATCGTTTCGTCCGCGCTGCATCTGATAGGCGGAGGTTGCCAGGGAGATGTGCGGATCAGCGACGGACCATCACATCGCCTGCGAACGATCCTCGCTGCAGCGGCTATTGACCACGACTGGTTCGTTTCTGGACAACGTTATGACCACGCGCTGCGAGCGACCGAGTGCATGTTAAACCTCCGCTGCCGCCACGATTGGGCACTTTCGGTCTATCCACTGCGCGAGTTATTTTCACGGCATGCCCTCGGCCGGGGTGGCTTCAGTGAACAGGACCTGGAAGAACTCGGTGAGGACGCGCAGCGTCTGTCGGAACTCGACGTCACGCCGTACACGCAGCGCGGACACATCTGGCCCAAGTACTACGAGCATCCACAACTCGCCCAGAGCCTGGTTCCCTGGGTCTACTTCGACTAATACCCCGGCACGCGTTGATCCCTGGCAACACGCGATTGAGTCGTGTCCGGGCGATCCGTGATCGTGGACTCCCACAAGTCCGACGACAGCCAGCGTTGGTGGAGCTACGGAACTGAAGGCGATGCAGTAGCCCACTGCTGCGCTACACCGAAATCCCCCGATGATGCTCGCGACCTGACACACGAATTCTTCGCGAAGCTGTTAGAAGGCCAAAGTCTGCATTGCGTTGACCGGAATCGGGGTCGTTTCCGAAGTTATCTATTGGGAGTTGTGAAGCATTTCCTCGCCGACTGCCGAGACCCTTAGCATGCATTGAAACGCGGCGGAGGGCAGACCACGCAGTCACTCTCAGCCCGATTGCTGCGGCGAACTCTGACTCCGCTGGAGTGTCTCACGACATCGTTGATCCCGATGGTTTCCCCATACTGCTTTAGTCGTCGCGAAAGACACACCGTCAAGCACACAACACTCAAGGGGTGGGTTCCAGAATCTTCCGTAGCCGTTGAAGTTCGCTGCGGATGGGGTTGTCAAAGCGGGAAGGCCAGGATCGGTTGCTGACTTTGTTGATTGTCCTGCGAGCCGCCTCGATCTGATTGCCTTTGAGTTGGGCTTCGGCCAGCTTCAGGAGGTTGGTGGTTTCAAGGACTCTAAGACGAGCAGCGTGTTTCCAGTGAGTGATGGCCGCGGGCCAGTGTTCCTGGGACTCGCGAAGGGCGGCCAGGGACGTGTGGTGTTCGGCTTCGCGGGGGGCCGCTTCGACGATGGTTGTCGCTGCACGCTCGGCCAGGGATTCGTCGGACGACAGGCGGTTGGCAAGGTCTGTGTACAGGTCAAGGTTGTGACGATCGCGGTCGAGCTGCGCGAGGATTGCGGCGATCGCGCCCTCGGTTTTTTTGGCCTCGTCGTACGCTTTGATCAACTTCGTGTGGCTCTCCATGTCGCCGGGTAGCAGTTCGACCGCGAGCCGGAGCTGTGCGATCGCCTTCGTCGGCTGTTTCCTGTCTTCGAGGTACACCGTTCCGATTGTTTTGCGAATCATGGGGCTGGTCTGACCGGACTCTTCGAGTTGCTGGTCGAGATACGTGACGTATTTGTCGAGGTCCTTTGCGGCGGTGAGGACGTGCGTCAGAGTGTTTATTGCTGATCGCCGATTGTCGTAACGGCGCCCCCAACTTACGACGGCAGCAGCTGCGGCATCGACTGCGTCTCTTGTCTGACCAAGGCTGGAGTATGAGTTGGCGAGGTCACGGTAATAGTTAGACAGTATGCCGTTACCGATGCCCTGGTTCGGGGCGGTTCGTTGATGAAGCGGTATCAGCTCGCCGTACAACTTAACGGCGTGCTGGCAAAGCGGGAGATGTTGGATACGGTCCAGCGGCCTTTCTGTCGGAAGTGCTCGTCCGTGCCGGCCAGCAGTGCGTTACGTTGTTCGAGACGTCGCATGCGGTGATATGCGGTGATCAGACGACAGCGGAAGTCCATCGAGTCCGGATACCGCTCGACCATCGGTTCCTGGATGGGGATCGATTCCCCATGGCGGCCTCGTTCGTGCAGCCAGGAACAGAGAGTGGACTGGGCACTCAGCTCAAGAATTTGCTGAGCATGCGCAATCAGCATCATCTCGATGGCGCGGTTTGAGTGCCTCTGAACTTCCTTTCTCGTGCCGCTTGCCAGGCCGCGGAAGATGTAATGGGCTTTTCGGGTTTGAACGGCAGGTCGAGAACGGCCAGAGCCCCGATGCCCGGTTTTCCGTCGGCGAACTGCGAAACGGAACCGTCGAGGTCGATCTTTCGAATGATGCCGCTCTCCTTGTCTGCGAAACAGACTTCTCCGGCAGAGTTGGCGGCCGGGCTGTCCGTGAATCGCTTCGCGCGTCAGCTTCTGCGAATCACGCTCTGCCAGTCCGATCGCGGCGACGTGGCGAACCAGAGCATCAGTAGAAGACAGCGCTGCGAAGAGTGTCTCTGTTGTTGCTGGCGACGCATCAAACGATTCTCGAAACAGTTCGGCCGCAGTTTTCAGATCGTACATCGTCATTCACCCGTCTTTTGATCATCCCACTCTCGCCAGACGTTTGGCGTGAAGCGAGCCATGAACGAATCGCGAGAGTGCTCTTGAGCGACGCGATAGCTCGCAACCTGGAAGACTTCGGACACACAGACAGTCCGCGTCCATGCGTGGTTTGCGCACGACGATGTCCGACATGGTTAGCGCACGTAGATGAATTCGTTCGAGGCCAGCACTACGTGGCAGATCGCAGTCCATTTCTGGGATTTCGATAGCTCAGACCGTTCCTGCTCCGGTGCAACAAAGAGCCGAAGACGCGCGGTCTCAGACTCGGTCGGCGGTCGGCCGAGCACTTCTGTGTAGAGCAGCGCGATTCGCTCCGAGTCGCTCAGTTCAATATCGGCCAGAAGCCGCTCGGCCAGTCGCGTTGCGGCGTCCTGCATGAGTTCACTGTTGAGCATGAACAGCGCCTGCGGCGCGACTGTTGATGAATTACGGCTGCCGTTCACGACGCTCGCATCGGAGTAGTCGAACAACTGGAAGACGTCGTAAAGGTTGTTACGCACAACCGGTAGATAGATCGACCGTCGTGGTGAGTCGTATTTGGTTTCGTCCTTCGATGTGTGATTGAAGATCCACTCGCGGTTCGGCACGGTCAGCATGGAACGACCCATTGAGCGGTCCAGCATTCCGGAGACCGCCAGCAGGCTGTCGCGCAGGACTTCGGCCTCCATCCGACGCAGCGGAAACCGTGCCAGCAATCGGTTCTCGGGATCGACTTCGTCGCTCCGACTTCTGACTTCCACATTCCGACTTGAATTCTGCTGATAGACGCTGGATGTCAGGATCAGCCGATGCAGGTGCCGGATCGACCAGCCACTCTCCATGAATTCGGCGGCGAGCCAGTCGAGAAGTTGTGGATGCGACGGGCGTTCGCCGAGCAATCCGAAATTGTCTGGTGACGCCACGAGTCCCTGTCCGAAGTGCCAGCGCCACATGCGATTGACCATCACACGAGCCGTCAGCGGGTTGTCGCGGCTGGTTAACCACTGCGCAAGTCGCAGGCGTCCGCTGCTGTCGGGTGTGAAACGAGGCACCTCCAGGTGGGCGAACACTTCCGGGATACGCCGTGGTGCCGGATCGCCCAATGTGAGATGGCTGCCGCGCAGGTGAATGGCCAGATCGGTCACGGTTCCGTCGGCGGCACCCATGGCTGCCGGAATCAAACTGGCTGTTTCTTTTTCCAGCGCCGCGAGCTTTTCGCGTTCCTTCTTCAGTTGGGCCTGAGTCTCGGCCGGAAACTGCTTCTCAACATCGCCATCAAGCTTGCCGCCAGGTGGCAGAGCGTCGATCAGTTTCTGCTTCGCAACGGCGACGATCTGTTTGATCTGAATCTTATGGGCCTGAATGGTCGTTTCATGGAACGTCAGGCGTTCCAGGTCATCGGCCGAGGGAACTGAGTTTTCGTGCCAGCGGGCGATCTTCTTGAAGTGCTCCATCACACGCGTGCTTTTGAAGATGCCTGCCAGTCCGTAGTAGTCCTGCTGCGACACAGGATCGAACTTGTGATCGTGGCAACGCGCACAACCGAACGTCAGCCCAAGCAGCGATTTGCCGATCGTGTCGAGCTGCTCGTCAATTATGTCCATCTCCATTTTCATGGCGTCAACTTCGGCCAGTACTTTGGGGCCGAGTGACAGGAAGCCGGTCGCGATCAGCCGTTCGTTGCGCGTGTCGAGCTGTGTGACATCCTTCGCGTCATACGGGAGCAGGTCCCCGGCGATCTGCTCGGTCAGGAACTGGTCGTACGGCTTGTCCGTGTTGAACGAGGCAACAACGTAGTCGCGATACTTCCACGCGTTGCCGTGTGCGATGTTTTCGTCGAGTCCATTCGAGTCAGCGTATCGGGCGACGTCCAGCCAATGGCGGCCCCAGCGTTCTCCGTAGTGCGGTGAGTTGAGCAGTCGGTCGATGATCTTCGCGAAAGCGTCGGGAGACTCGTCCGCCAGAAAGGCGTCCGTTTCAGTCGGACTCGGCGGTAACCCGATCAGATCGAGCGTGACACGGCGCAGCAGCGTGCGACGATCAACCGGCGCGGACAACATCAGACCGGTGGCTTCCAGCCGAGCCAGAATGAACCGATCGATGTCTGTCTGCACCTGATCTGCGTTTCTGACAACGGGTGATTGCGGCTTCCTTACGGGTTGGAATGACCAGAACTGCCGAGCCTGTTCGAAGTCGATGGGTTTCCCACGTCGGGGCTGCGGAGTTGTGTCGGATGTTGCACGATCCGGATGTGGCAGTCCCATTTGAATCCAGCGACTCAGGTTGGCGATCTCCTGTTTCGACAGTTTCCCGTCTGGAGGCATACGCAGGTCGTTGTCGATGTAACGCACGGCGACGATCAGCAGGCTGTTCTGCGGCTTTGCCGGAACAACCAACGGGCCGGTCTTTCCGCCTGCCGCAATACCAGCCCACGTGTCGAGTCGTAGTTTGCTTTCCTGCTCATCCGGTCCGTGGCACTCGCCACACTTCTCAATCAACAGCGGGCGGATGCGTGATTCGAAGAATGCCAGATCATCCTGAGATAACTTGCCCGACACAGGCGCATCCGCAGCCGTTGCCGTTACGAGCAGACAGTGAGCCAGGAATAGAGCGACAAATACGCATCGCATGATTGTTCTCACAACAAAGGTCGCCCTGAGTCATCAGACGACTTCAAGCATGGGTCTTACACGCGGTTCGGGCAGAGGTTTCCCATCTGATTTGAAATGCGAAATTACCTCGTCAACAACTCCGCAAAGATCGCTGTAGACCTGACATGGATCGTCGCCATGGATTCCCGTGATGAGATCCGGGCACCGCCCAATGTAGACCTGATCCTCGTCGCTCCATTCAACCCACTTGTGATACTGGTCAGCCGGCTTCATTCCTGCACCTCGTCGATTGCCCGTTTCACCTGTTGTTCCTGGTATTTTCTGGCGTCATCACCGGATTGACCACTGATGGTCACCGCGCCAGCGAACAGCTCATGAGTGAATTTACGATGTGATCCCTTACCACCTCCGCGCAGTTCTTTGAATCCAGCAGCTCGTAAGTCATTCATAAGATCGCGAACTTTCCGAGGCATCTTCCCAGTCTCTCATGACTTATCACGATACCTGTGTCTGCAGTGACGGCGAATTGAGTAGCCTCAATTGAGGCTCGCTTCCACGGCATCATATTCACTTTTCAATGCAGGCCCGCCGAGATTTTTGTGCAGCAGACGCGTCACTTTCAGCAGCTTCTTCGCTTCGTCGGTTTCCTTCAAAGCGATGCTCGCGCGGATGACCTGCAAACGAGTCCTCAGCCACGCCGGCGATCCGGCTCGCTCGACAGCCTCCAGCTTACGAAAGTGTTCGCGGGCTGTCCTGAGATCCGTGGGTTGATCGCTGTGCAGCAGCAACTCGGCGAGTCGCTTGCGGAGTTGATGATCGTCCGGATTGGCCTTCAGGAATGCTGTCAGGATGGCCGCCGCGCGTGCGGGAAGTCCGGCCAGTTCATAGGCGCCGGCCAGCGAATGTCGGAAGCGCCGTCGGTCTGTCTCAGGCAGTTTCCCTTCGTCGATCTTCGCGAGTTCGACTGTCCGCAGTTGAAGCTGACCAATTGACCAGCGTGACTGCTCATCAAGTCGAGTTGCGGCTGTCGTCAGACCGTCGAGAACATCGCACAGAGAATTCACGCCCTGAGACGCGATCTGTTCGAGTTCGCGACGGGCCGCATCAACGTCGCCCTTGCCGACCAGTGCTACGATTCGCAGACCGGCTGCCGCATTGACCGTCTCAACCCAGACGACTTGATCCAGTGCTCCGGGTTCAACATCCTCACCCGGTTTCGCGTTCGCCTGAATGTGCAGCAGGAGTTGATCGGCAGTTTCGTAGTCTGGAGTTTCGAGTTGTAGATGTAACCGTCCCGTGCGAAGCAGGAGTTCGGCCTGTGGACCGGTCAACATGGTCGGCTGTGCCAGCACGGGCTGCACGAATATGTCGAGCTGTCGAACCAGGGCCGCTTCCCATTCGGCACGGGGCTGATCCGCCCGCTTCAGTTTCTCCAGAATCGACTCCGCGCAGCGGGCCACTGCGACGCGTGATTCGGCCGCGTGCGCATGACCGTTTGGAACCTGGGCAAATAGTTTCAATGCCTGCACGGTCTGGCCGCGACGTTCTTCGAGGCCGGCGAGCATCCAAGTGGCGTCTCCAAACGTGGACGTGTCGGGAAAACCTTCGCGGTGCTGCTGCAGGGCGGCCGCGTACGCTTCGCGGTGCGCACTGGTCGGCTGCTGCTGGTACACACGGCCCTTGCACCATGCCTGCAATAGATTCGCGTGAGCGGCTCGCGGACCGTCGGGCTGCAGAGTTTGCGCCTGCTGGAAGAATGCGGCCGCTTCGTCAAAGCGATCCAGTTTGAGCAGCACTGACCCGGCGGTGTAACTGATCTCGACGGCCGCTTCGGTGCGGCCCTCCTGCCGCGCGGCTGCAAAGGCCTGTTCGAACGCGACGGCCGCTTCACTGGCTTTGCCCGCACCGAACAACGATTGAGCCTGCTGGACCAGCGCTCCGGCTACGGCGCCGTAATCCTTTGTGCTGTTGGCGGACGCGAGCAGCTGCCGAGCCCGGGCCGCCCAGTATCCGTCGGCCTCCACTTGGGCCCGCGCGACGGACGTACTTGCTTCCTGCAGCACTTCGTCCGCCAGTTTCAATTCGTCTTTCTCTCGCGCAATCTTCCACAACTGCAGCAGCACAGCAGCGTTGAGGTAGCTCAGGCGACCATTCAGACCGCGACGTTCCAGCCGATGCTGTCTGAGCAGATCGGCGGCGTCATTCAGCTTCTTTTCGGTGATCAGGATTTCGGCCTGTTCGGCGACGATCTCGTCCAGGACCTGTGGAGCCGGCTGATCATTGAGCATGCCGTTCAGCAGCTTCTGGGCAATTGTTGTTTCGCCCCGCAATCGAATTGTTTCGACCAGACCGAGCCGACTTCGCCAGGCCAGGTCATCCAGGACGCCGCCGCTGGCCAGTCGACGAAATGCTGAGTCGGCTTTGACCAGCGCTTCGGCCCGATCCGGCGAGCGTCGTTCCAGCATTTTGGCTCGATCGAGCAACACAGCAGATAATCGATGACGCAGAACTCGCTGCAGTCCGCGCAGTTGAAATGTCGTCAGACCGCCGGGTGGAGTTTTTCGGTTGAGAACACGCAACTCGTGGCTCAGTTTTTCGTCGAGCTGTTCGAAGTCGGCAACCAGCCGAGTGCTCAGCAGCATGGCTCGATCACGCGGTGCGGTATCAAACGGCTGCAGCTCGAACCGCCAGCGGTGTAACTCAACCTCCCGAGCGGTCACGAACTGTGCCTGGGCCTCCAGCAGGACCTGCTGAGGATGATCCATTCCTCGGCGGATTAATTTGAGCACGGATTCACGAGCCTGCTCCAGCAATTCTGTCTGCTCATCGAATGCCGCAACGTAGCGGGCATGTTCTGAAAACGTTCGCGACAGCTCAACGGCGTAGCGGGCACGAATCGCCGGATCGAGTGCCCGCTCGCTCAGACGCCGCAGGCAGACGGTCTCGGCGAGAGAGAACAGGCGGCGCTGACGCAGACCTTCGAAATACCGCTCGATGGCTTCCTGATCGTTGCGCGGCTGAGTGAAGACCTGACCGTCGGCTTTCGTGGTTGCAACGAGAGCGCAAACGAGGGCGATGCTACGGAAAGAGGCTGTCATCGATGCGCCTCACTTCCAGGAAGTTCGGTCGGGTCGATTTCTCGCAGGAGCGCGACCGCCACCAAGGAAGCGGTTGATAAAGAAGACCGCGCCCAGGACGGCGATCATGGGCAGGATGACCCGTGGGTTGCGGACCAGAGCGAGGAGACCCAACAGCCCGCCGGCGAGGGCCGGAATCGAAACATTGGTCCATGCCGCGCCGCGTTTTCCCGATGGCAGTGCGAACCAGAGAGCTCCCATCAGCAGCCCCGCGCGGTTGAACCCTGCGGCCCACAGTCGCACAGAATCGTCGTTGGGATTGGCCAGCAGCAGTCCGGGTCCCGTACACAGACACGCAAGTGAGATGATCCCCACGAGTGTGCGGCTGACAGGGACTTTCGTCGGTTCAGAAGGCGGGGCAGCGGTCATACCGCAATTATGACCGACACCGTCGTTCGAGTCATCCGGCATTCGCAACACCCTGACGATGCTGCGAGAGCATCGATCTGACGTTTCGCTGTGTGTCAAGCAGTGTTTCGTCAGGAACACTGGTTTCAGGGCAATTCAGCGGTCGATCGGCCGGATGACTGCGATCGATCGCAGACTGACCGTCGTGCGGTTTGTCGGTCCACGCCGCTGAAACAAAGCCGCAACTGACGATCAGCGTCGGATTGGGCAAGGTCCTGCCGTCCGCTTTCTGCCGATCTCAGGTTAACCCAACACATTGACCAGGAGATCGGGCAATGCCGAGACATCACAGTGGAACGGTATGGCGATCAGGTTCGAGCACAGTCGCCGGCTCTGCCGGGGCGGACTTCGGAGTGTTTCGCAGTCAGCTACTGGATTGCGGCGTCACCCTGGAGAGACGGGACCACAACTTCATCCCCCACGAGGCGCCGAATGACTATGCGCCGAATGTGAAATATGACTGGGGTCTGGTTGAATCAGGCGCACTCCTCGTGGCCTTCGCGACAGTACTGATGACGCTGGGTGTCATGGTCGGAATCGTCTCAGTCTGATTAATGATCAAACCAATGGAGACCGTGTTCTTCGACATAAGAAATTGCTCTTAGCACTTGCCATCGTGTGCCTGATCGCCGCGATAGTCTGGGCCTGGCAGCATGACCGTGACCAGCAACTCGCGCAGCAGCTCGTCAGTGTCTGGGAAGACAAGTCCAACAATACTTATCTGACCGACGTCACGGAGCTTCGTGAGGACGGCGAACTGATCAGTGCGCCCCTGGACCCGTCTCGCCGCGGTGGGACCGTGTGGAGCACGGCCGCTGGGCTGTGCAAAGGCTCCGTCTGAATTTCGACGTTGAGAATCCCGACAGCGAGCCGGCTGAGATTGTCAGCGTGTCCGCCGATGAGTTCCGTTTCCGTACTCGGGCGGATCGGCGATTCCGTACGCTCGCGTTCACGATGAGCGGACTCTGAAGGCGTTCCGGATGAAAGTGTCTTGATCTTCACTCGAACCGACGGAGTAGGCCAGCAGGTTCAATGAGAGTCATCCCAGAAATTGTCCGTGGCAAAAAAAACGTGCATCCCCAGAAGACGTCGTTGATAGATTCCACTGAGTCGCGAGCACCTACAGCCTGCAGCAAGACGAGCTCCCGTCTGCCTGCTGTCGGCGATACGACCGTCGTGTGACAGATCATGGTCGCCGCGTGTCCGCGATGGACACATCTGTCAGTGTGCTGCTGGCCGGCCGTGACTTTGAACGCCTGGAATGAATCTGAATTCCACATTGCGTTATCAGTCGCCCCATCTACGATAAGGCTGCCGAGTCGACCCGGCCAGGCTGGCAGACAGTCCCTCAGACATCTAGGAGCAGAACATGTGCATGATCGAAGACCCCCGACCCATTTGTGCCCACTGTGTGACGCCGATCGAATCGTCATTGTCGATGCTGCCTGACGCTCCGAATCGACGCGGCTTTCTGCGGACTGTCGCGGGCGCGGCGGCGGGAGTGAGTGCCGTTCGGCTTCTCTCTGGTAATGCGGTGGCCGAGGAAGCGCCTGCGAAGGCAGCACCGAAGCCGGCCGAGTCATTAATTAAAGAACTGAACAGCACGCTGTCCGACGACCAGAAGTCAAAGCTCGTGCTGCCCTGGGATCATGGTGGGGGAAAAGGTCGAACTCCCACGCGGATGAAGATGTATAACCGCCCTCTCTCGAATCAACGGATCGATCAGCAGTACTCGAAGCCGCAACAGGACCTTGTACATCGCATCCTCAAGTCAATCCTGGCCGACGAAGAGGGATATCGCCGGATCAGCAAGGACGGGACCTGGGATTCCAGCGGAGCGTTCGAACGTTGCGGCAGCCACCTGTTCGGCGATCCGTCCGGCGACGGACAATTCGCATGGCTGTTCACGGGACATCATTTGACAGTTCGTTGTGACAGAAACAGCCTGCCGGGCGCGGCGTTTGGCGGCCCGATGTATTACGGACACCTGTTCCACGGCTACGATGAAGACAACGTCTTCAACTATCAGACGAAACGCGTAATGGCCGTTTTTGATGCACTGGATGCGTCACAGCAGGAGCAGGCCGTCGCCAAGGGGACTCCCGGCGAACAAGCGAAGTCAGTTCAGTTCCGTGGCAAAGATCAGCCGCGTCCGGGTATTGATATTGGCGAACTCAGCGAAGACCAGCGGAAGCTGGTGCAACTGGTCATGAGAGACATCCTGTCGCCTTATCGCAAAGAGGACGTCGATGAGGTCATGGAGATCGTAAAAGCCAACGGTGGAATGGATGAGATGCATCTGGCGTTCTACGCCGACAGGAACCAACCACAGAAAGATGAACCCTGGCACTTCTGGAGACTGGAAGGACCGGGCTTCGTCTGGAACTACCGCGTCCTGCCACACGTGCACTGCTTCGTCAACATCGCGAAGACCGCGTAAGCGTGACGCTCAGCTACAGGTAAACAAGAAAGCCCGGTTCGATTGAACCGGGCTTTCTTCTTCTAATGCTCAGCTGTTACCTAATAAGCTGTTGCCGCAAGGCTCTCGAGAAAGCCTTTCAGTTGGCGACTGCGGACTGGATGCTGGAGTTTTCGCACGGCCTTCGCTTCGATCTGCCGCACACGTTCGCGGGTGACTTTGAAGATGCGTCCGACTTCTTCCAGCGTATAGGTGTAGCCGTCGCCCAGACCGTAGCGGAGTTTGATGATCTCACGCTCGCGGTAGGTCAGCGTCTTCAGCACATAGTCGATCTTGTCCTTCAACATCTCCTGAGTTGCCGAGTTGACCGGGCTGTCAGAGCTGGTGTCTTCGACGAAGTCACCGAAGTAGCTGTCTTCGCCTTCGCCCACGGGTCGGTCGAGACTGACCGGGTGGCGACTGATCTTCAGGACGCGTTTCGCTTCCTCGACACTGACTTCGGCTGCTGCGGCCGTTTCTTCCACTGTCGGTTCGCGGCCAAGCTCCTGCAGCAGTTCTTTGCTGACCCGACGCA
Organism: uncultured Planctomycetaceae bacterium; assembly: GCA_964431285.1. Classification (GTDB taxonomy): domain Bacteria; phylum Planctomycetota; class Planctomycetia; order Planctomycetales; family Planctomycetaceae; genus CAUZFZ01. The sequence continues at coordinate 8,799 of CAYSJO010000186.1, read as the reverse complement.
GCTTGGACATCGTCTCGATCATATGAACCGGGATGCGGATTGTGCGGGCCTGATCGGCGATCGCTCGCGTGATGGCCTGGCGAATCCACCAGGTGGCGTAGGTCGAGAATTTGTAACCGCGACGGTACTCGTATTTGTCGACGGCTCGCATCAGTCCGGTGTTCCCTTCCTGGATCAGGTCCAGAAAGCTCAGTCCACGGTTGCGATATTTCTTGGCGATCGACACCACCAGTCGCAGGTTGCCGCCGGACAGATCCCGCATGGCCTGCTCATACTCGGCAAACCGCCGGTGAATGCGTTTCATGCGATCGCGGAGCGAGGCGGGTGTGTCGAGCGTCGCCAGCATCAGATCGCGAAGCTCGTTCTGAATGTTCGCCTTCTCGGTCGTCGCCGTTTTGAGATTACGGATGCGATTGAGTCGCCGCTCCAAATCAGTCATGCGGTCGCAAACCTGCTCCAGACGTTTCATGACCGGCTGCAGTCGTTGTGTCCGGACGCTGAGTTCCTCGACCAGCGTGACCATCTTACGCCGACGGTTTCGAAGTTCTGTTTCACCTGCTTTGCGATCGGCTGGTGAAAGTGTGACGTCGAGTACCAGTGCTTCCGCGTCCTGGATGTAATTGCGACGCATGTGATCCAGCGTTCGCAGATTATGCGGCATGCGTGCCAGTATCTGATTCTTCTCAAGTCCCTCAGTGACTGAGACTTTGATCGTTCGGTCAAACGGCAATTCGCTGCAGTGAACTGCGGTGAGGACTTCGATGATCGACTTCATCGCATAGTCGGACTCAAGTAATTCGCGACGGAAACGTTTCCTCGTGATCTCAATCTTCTTGGCCAGGGCAATTTCTTCTTCGCGTGTCAGCAGCGGAATTTCGCCCATCTGGGTGAGATACATCCGAATTGGATCATCGATCCTGCGGCTGCCTTCTTCCGGTTCCATCTCGACGCCGTTGATGGGTTTCAGCCGTGCCTGGCGACGCTTCTTGTCGACGACGTCGGGACTGGCCTCTTCGGCCACAATCTCCATGCCCAGCTCTTCCAGGGACATCAGAAGATTGTCGAGCTTCTCCGGATTGACGGCCTCGTTCGGCAGGTAAGCATTCACCTGAGTAAAGGTCAGGTAACCCTGCTTGCGTCCGGCGTTGATCAATTCGGCAAGCGTTTCATCAACTTTATGCATGAGCTGTTCCTCTGGCTGGGTGATCGATCGATGCAGTAGCAGTTAGCTCACTTGTCTGCGCCGGAGCGGCGCTGCGCTTGTTCCGGCCTACGTGAAGTGATCTGTCTGCTACCGCGATGCCCGTTTGCGATGGAATGCCGATGCCTTGCTGAGTTTCGCAAGAACATCGTCCTCCGTGCCGCCGCCCGCCATCGCCTGTCGACTCAGTTCCGCCTGGTGATTCCGTTCCTCGCGTCTCCACTTCAGGCGGTCGAGGTTCTCGCGAAAGAGCCCCGGACCTTCGTCGTCTCCGTCGAGCTGAAGTTTTCGCTCGACTCCTTTCAGGCCGGCCTGGTCCTCAATCCATACGGTCAGGCCTTTCAGCTCCATATTCTCCGTGCTCAAGGTCACCCGTTCGCGCGATGGCTCGTGTCCCAACTCGATCTGGTCATAGACAATCTGGAGCAACGCTCGTAAATACGGGTTGAAGAAATCATCCACCCCGACTTCCTGTCGGGCCTGCTCACCCAGCTCCGGCCGGGTCAGCAGTATCTCGAGTAGCTCGCACTCGAGTTGATCGTCCTTCGATAAGGGCCGCCGGTGAAACTCGATCCGCTCGTCAATTGGTGGTTCAAAAGCCGGATCGGACGCCTGCGGCGTGTACTCCTCAAAGGAAACTGGTGGGTGGTCTGCATAGGGATCGAGGTATTGCCCCTGATCGATGAACTGTCCGGTTTCCGGATCGAAATCCGGCGGCGCAGATTGGTGTTGCTGATTCGGGTTGGCCGGTTGAGGGCTTTGTTGCTTCGGACCGCCACCGCCGTATGACTGCGGATAAGGCGGCTTTGGAAAGGGCTCTTTCTTCTTGTACTGGAAGTTACTCTTGGTCTGACTCTGCTTCCGTGCGTGTTCCAACTGACTTCGAACTCTGTTCTCCGGCAACCGCAGCCGCGTCGACAGTCGCCCGAGTATCAGGTCTTCGCGAGCCGTTCCTCGCAGGCCCGGCACTTTCGCCAACAGCTCGAGCATCTCCTGTAAGACACGTTCCTGACCGTTGACTGAATCGAGTCCGATCTGTCCGGCTTCGTATTCCAGTTGGAATTCCCAGGCTTCCGGTGCCCGTTCAACAAGTTGTTCAAAAGCTTCGCGTCCATGTTGTCCAAGGTAATTGTCCGGGTCCTGTCCATCCGGAAGTGACAGGACACGCAGGTCAACACTCTGTCCGAGCAGCATTCGTACCGCTCGTGCGGAGCTTTTCTGTCCGGCCACGTCGCCGTCGTAGACCATCACGATCTTCGGAGCGAACGCTTTCAGACGATTGACCTGTGTTTCCGTTAATGCCGTTCCCAGAGTGGCTACAACGTTGTCCACTCCGGACTGATGGCAGGCAACGCAATCGGCATACCCCTCGGTGACAAGGATTGTTTTCGTTTCACGGATCGCTTCACGGGCCTCCGCTAAACCGAACAGGACACGCTGTTTCTGAAAGACGACCGATTCCGAACTGTTGAAGTATTTGGCCTGATCCTCGTTCTTGTGGCCGGGAATCACCCGTCCCCCGAATGCAACAGTGCGGGATCGCTCGTCGCGAATGGGAAACAACACCCGGTCAACGAAGTAGTCGTAATAACCTTCCGATCCGTCCCGCTTCTTCACCAGCCGAGCCTGTTCCAGCAGTGTCACAGGGAACTGCCCTTTGTTTCGCTGCAGCAGCCATTCCCAGTCGTCGGGGTGGTAGCCCATGCGGAACCGCTCGATAGTGTCCCGGCTATATCCACGTTTCTCCGTCAAGTACGCCAATACATCCTGACCGACCGGACTCAGCAGACATTCGTGAAACTGAAGCTCGGCCCATTTCAGAACTGCGTACAGATCGTTTTTGCGAGCTGACTCGGTGGCTTCACGCTTTGATCGTTTCGGTAGCTCGATATGAGCCCGCTCTGCCAATGATTCGAGGGCTTCCCGGAACTCGATGTTCTCCCGCTTCATGACCCAGGTGAAAACGTCGCCGCCTTCATTACAGACCCAGCAGCGATAACTCTGCCGGTCCGGATAGACCTTCATCGACGGATTACTGTCGTCATGAAAGGGGCACAGAGCCGCATATTCGAGGCCTCCGCGCTGCGGCTGCAGCGTCAGCGATTCGCCAATCAGGCTGACGATGTCGGTCTGTGAGCGAACCTGTTCCTTGAAGTCGCCCGGAAACTCTGACACCAGCAGCTCCTGCTCCAGCGGCAGTGTTGATCCTGCATCTCCATTCCGGAGACACGTCAGAGGAGACGTCGTTTAACGGCAAGCCGAAGGCGTCAGCGTTTCGCTGCGGTTTGTGTTACCCGAAAACACCAACGCCTGCGGCTAGCCGTGAAACAACTCCACTGACACGGATTAACTCCACCCCGTCCTGATGACTGACACAATCGAAGACACGACAGCGAACAGTACGAGAGAGGTTCGATCCACTCCGCATCCAGCCCGCCATTAAGTGAACATTAGAACCGCTTGACGGCTCAGGTTTTGAGCGATCGAAACGTCGTTGTTCAGTGTGTTCGACAGGTTTCCAACAGTCAGCATTCAGGGGAGTCCGTCCCGCTGAGCCGAACATTGCAATTCTACGCGCTGGACGTGTCCGGTCAAGAAGTCATCAACCAACTTACGGCGAGACTTACCTCCGTAAGTTTATATCTGGTAAAGGATTCAGAGTTTCCCGCACCGCGCAGGTCGGTGTCAGACGGAAGACTCAGTGCTGGTTTTCGTAAGCGCCTTAACTGCTTCAATACAACCAGACTATGACGATTGTTCTGGTTGTATTGGACACTTAGGGTGTGGACGCACGGTCCATTACAGATCACCAGCTGTTCAACTCGCGATTGTGCCTTGACCAGCATGCAGCGGAGGTCGGCGGTGGGCGAAGTATCAACGAGACGGCGTGCTTTTGAAACCGCGTCCCTGGATCGATATCATCCCGCTCTCCGGCGTTTGGCCAGCTCCGTTTGCTCAGGACTGGCCGGGTCCATCGCAGGATCGAGCGGCCTCTTGTTTCAGTTGGCTGCCAGAAGTGGATGCTCATGGAAGCGGGTCCGCGGCGATCCCGCGCGACGCATCCAACAACGCCGAATTCACTGCAGAATGTCTCCGCGCTGAGCCCGTTAACGCGTCGGCCAACCTGGCCGGCTGATGGCTCAAACAACTAGAAATTGAAGGAAACACAGATGCTGAATATCCCCTCCAGTGGCTCCGGTCTCGACTTCCTTGCCTTGGGAGCTCTGGTCAATCGCATCGACCCGGGTCGTATCCCGTTCCGCAAAGCGACCCAATGCGCCATTCATGTCAGCGGTGGTGAATTCAATTGTGCCGCGAATCTCAGTGACTGCTTCGGCATGTCGACAGGCATTGCGTCGGCGATGGTCGACAACCCGATCGGCGATCTCATCAACGAGCGTGTCCGAGCGATGGGCGTCCAGCCGCACTACAAGCGGTTCGAGCACAACGGAGTCAACGGTCCGAACATGGCAACGGTGTACAGCGATCAGGGCTGCGGCGTCCGCGCTCCGGTCGTCTTCTACAACCGAGCCAACGAAGCGGCCGCGTTGCTGAAGCCGAGCGACATTGACTGGAAGTCCATCTTTTCCGGCGGAGTTCGGTGGTTTCACACGGGCGGTATTTTTGCGGCCCTGTCGGCCACAACGCCCGACGTCATCATCGAGGGCATGCAGGCTGCAAAGGACGCGGGAGCCGTCGTCTCGTTCGATCTCAATTACCGGGCAAAGCTTTGGCAGATCTCCGGCGGTGCCGACACCTGTCAGTCGCCGCTCCGCAGTATTGTCGAACTCTGCGACGTGCTGGTCGGCAATGAAGAAGATCTGCAGATGGGCCTGGGCATCAAAGGGCAGGACGTCGAAAAGAGTGGCAAGCTCGCCCCGAGTGCCTTCTTCGGCATGATGGAAGGTGTGGCCAAAGAACTGCCGAATGTGAAAGCCGTCGCGACGACTCTACGCGAAGTCGTCACAACCAACCGCCACAACTGGAGCGCTGTCCTGTGGCTCGAAGGTGAGACGTTCCAGGCTCCCGAGGCTTCACTGGATGTCCTCGATCGAGTTGGAGGTGGAGACGGATTCGCATCAGGTCTGTTCTATGGCCTGATGTCAGGTGAGACACCGGAACAGGCCCTGCGTCTGGGCTGGGCTCATGGAGCCCTGCTGACAACCTTCCCTGGCGACACAACCATGGCCACACTGGAACAGGTGAACGCCTTCGCCGAAGGCGGGTCCGCCCGTATCCAACGTTGAGTGGCCGATTCGTGACAGGAAACAGGTCGTAGGCCGGAACAAGCGCGGCGCAGTTCCGGCATTTCGACGCGCAAGGACAACTGCCGGAACTGCGCGGCGCGTGTTCCGGCCTACTTCAAAGAACCCGACCATGTCGCAGAACGATATCGGACTCATTGGTCTGGCTGTGATGGGCCAGAATCTTGTCATGAATATGGCCAATAAAGGCTTCAACGTCGCCGTCTACAATCGGACGACGGCGACGATGACCGACTTCATTAACGGTCTCGGTGATCGACCGGAAGGCGTTGTCGAGGAAGGGACACCGGATCGAATTCACGGCCACGAGTCCCTGGAAGACTTCGTCAACAGCCTCGCGTCTCCGCGGCGTGTCATGATCATGGTCAAGGCCGGACGTCCGGTGGATGCTGTCATCGAAGGTTTGAAGCCGCTGCTCGACAAGGGCGACATCATTATCGACGGCGGCAATGCCGATTACGTCGACACGAATCGCCGCCACGAAGAATTGCAGGCCGAAGGATTCCGCTTCATTGGGACGGGCGTTTCCGGTGGAGAAGAAGGAGCCCTCAAAGGCCCCAGCATCATGCCGGGCGGACACCCGGAAGCCTGGCCCTTCGTCAAGGACGTGTTGCAGGCGATCAGTGCCAAAGTCGGTCCGAATAACGACATTCCCTGCTGCGACTGGGTGGGTGATGCCGGCGCCGGGCACTACGTCAAAATGGTGCATAACGGTGTCGAGTACGGCGACATGCAGCTCATCTGCGAAGCCTACGACATCCTCAAGCACGCACTAGGCCTGTCGAACCGGGAGCTGTTTGAGATCTTCAAGGATTGGAACGAAGGCCAGCTCGACAGTTATCTGATTGAAATCACGCGGGACATTTTCACGGTCGGCGACAAAGAGTCGGACAACGACCTGGTGGACATGATCCTCGACACAGCCGGCCAGAAAGGCACGGGTCGCTGGATGTGCCAGCACGCTCTGGAACTGGGTGTCCCGACGACACTGGTCACCGAAGCCGTTTACGCCCGCTGCCTGTCATCGCAGAAAGACGCCCGCGTCCGTGCGTCCGAAGTACTTTCGGGTCCCCCGGAGGCAAAGTTCAAGGGCGACCGGGCGCAGTTCATCGATGACGTCCGCCAGGCACTGTACGCGTCGAAGCTGGTGAGTTACGCACAGGGATATGTGCAGCTCAACGCGGCGGCAAAAGAATTCGGCTGGAAGTTGAATAACGGCCCGATCGCTCTGCTTTGGCGAGGCGGCTGCATCATTCGCTCGGTCTTCCTGCAGGACATCAAGAACGCCTTTGACAAGAACCCCGAACTCGAAAACCTGCTGCTCGATGACTTCTTCAAGAACGAGATCGAGAATGCTCAACCGGCGTGGCGTCGAGTCGTGTCGAGTGCCGTGCAAACTGGAATTACCGTACCGGCGTTCAGCGCGGCCCTGACCTACTTCGACGGTTACCGTCGAGCGAGTCTGCCGGCCAATCTGTTGCAGGCTCAGCGAGATTACTTCGGTGCCCACACTTACGAACGGACTGACAAGCCACGCGGCGAGAAGTTCCATACCGACTGGATCCGCGAGCGAAAACTCGACTGACCTGACACATCGCCAGTCATGTTCGACCGGTGTGTCCGATCGGAGTCGGCGTCGTGGTGTCGCTCGTCGTCAGCGTTGCGGCAACGCTCGTGTGGGAGATTCATGAACGGCAGGCTGGTTCGATTGCAGCTTATAACTGGTCCCCGATCGACGACCTGGCGTCAATCGTCGTGCTCATCCCCGTCGGCATGCTGATGTACTCGCTGCATCCAATCGGGTGGATGTTCTGGAGTGGCCTCGCCGGGACCGTGACAACACGGAACCGCCACTGGTTGTGGCTGGTCGCGGAAGGGGCAATGCTCCTTGGTCTATACTGGCCGACCCAATGCGTCGGGATCCTGGGTATCTGAACCCGTGCAGCGACGCGTCAAGAGCTGGAGAAACTCGCATGTCGGACCACTCGTCGCTTTCACTTTCTGGTCGGACCGTGGTGATTACTGGTGGTACGCGAGGCATCGGCCTTGCCATTGGACTTCGACTGGCACGCGACGGAGCCAATGTTGTCATCCTCGGAAAGACGACGGAGCCAAATCCCAAACTGCCAGGCACGATCTTCACTGCTGCCGACCAGATTCGCGAAGCGGGTGGGCAGGCACTGCCAATCGCCTGTGACTTGCGAATGGACGACCAGGTCGAGGCGGCTGTTGAGAAGACGATCGCTGAATTCGGCGGCATCGACATCCTGGTCAACAACGCCAGCGCCATCTTCCTTGCCGGGTCGCTGGAAACTCCGATGAAGCGGTTTGACCTCATGCATCAGGTCAACGTCCGCGCAACGTTTCTGGCGAGTCAACAATGCCTGCCGCATCTGTTGAAGTCAAACAATCACCACATCCTCAATCTGTCACCGCCCGCCGACATGGACAAAGGCTGGTTCGCCGGCACGCTGCCGTACACGATGGCAAAATACGGAATGAGCCTGTGCGTGCTGGGCATGGCTCAGGAGTTCGCGCGGCAGGGTGTTGCCGTGAATGCTCTGTGGCCGAAGACCGGAATCGCGACAGCGGCCGTAAAGAATCTGCTGGGCGGAGACGCCGCGGTAGCGAATTGTCGGCATCCCGAGATCGTCGCGGATGCAGCGTGGCGGATCGTGACTCAGCCGAGTCGCGAGTGCACTGGCAACTTCTTCATCGACGAGGACGTACTGCGCGACGCAGGTGTGACCGATTTCGACCAGTACGCCGTCACGCCGGGCAGTCCACACCTGATGCCCGATTTCTTTCTGGGCGAGCCGGACTTTGCACAGCTTGCGAAGCTGCTGCACGGCGGCCGCTAAAACATATTCAACAGTGGCTTTCATACAAGCACGAAGACAATTCTGGATTACTCGAAATTGACCCGGCTGGAGATCACTCAAACAGCTTGTCTGTGTCCTTGAGGATCGCCTTGATGTGCTTCTTTTCGAGCTTCTGCTTTTCTTTACCGAACGCGCGATTCACCTTTACCTTGCCGCCGACCCACATCATGACGGTCGTTTGAGCGTCCTTTGAAATCTCATACGCAGGCGGCCCGGCTCGATCGGCAAAGACCGTAAATGGCACGTCCTTGATTTTCGTTTTCTCCGCAAGCTTCTTCAGGTTTTCCTCGGCCGCTTCAGGTTCGTCGGTCAGCACGACAAGTAATGCTCGCAATTGCAGGTCGGCATTCTGAGCGACCGTCTTATCGAGTCTTTTGAGCAACTCCAGCAGAACTTCGTCTTTGACGTCGCGGGTGAAGATGCTGACGACAGGCCTCCCACCGTATTTGCA
>CAYSJO010000185.1:0-5254 GCA_964431285.1 uncultured Planctomycetaceae bacterium | reverse complement strand
GCTACTCCGATTCAGGTCGACACGTCCGCGGCGCATGGGCTAGTGACCGGTGACCGGGTGCGGATCGAGAACGTGACGGGCAATCTGGCTGCCAACGGAACATTCACGATCACGCTTGTGGACGCCGATTCGTTCACACTCGACAACTCCAGCGGCGGTGGTGCCTTTGTTTCCGGTGGAGACATTTTCCTGCTGGCGAATCCGTTACTCGGGTTCTTGCAGAACAACACGACGCCGCCCGATCCCTCGATGCCGGGTGAAGAGATGATGATATCATTGGGCGGTGGCGAATCACCCGGCGCGATTCAACCTCTGGTTCCGGTCGTGCCACCAACGCACCGGCCCTTGCCAGGCAGTCCTGTGATTGATGCGGGCGATGCCACCGGAATCGAAGCGACCGATAACCGCGGGACAGGTTTCCCGCGGAACGGCGATGGCGACAATGTCGGTGGTGCTCAGCCGGATATTGGAGCAGTCGAACTTTTCCTGACCAGCGTCACCGGCCTGAAGTTCAACGACGTGAACGGCGATGGCATCCAGCAGGTGGGTCCCGAAGCCGGACTGCAGGACGTGACGGTCTACGCGGATATCAACGCGAGCGGAACTCTGGACCAGGGCGACCGATTCACAACGACGTCGTTCGACGGTACGTACACTCTGGATCTTGTGCCGCCGGGCACACAGATCATCAGCGAGGTTATTCCCGCCGCTGCAATCATGGAACAACTGGGATTCCAGCAGACTACACCGCTTGACCCGCTCTTCGGAGCTCCCATCAGTCTTGGTTCGGTCACCGATCCGATTGGCGTCGTCAGTGCAGACTTCGATCAGAATGGTGCACCGGATGTCGCGTTTCTTGATCCGGTTAACGACGAGGTTCGGGTACTGATTTCGCAGATGAACGGTCAGTTCGTGACCAGTACCTACAGCGTAGGGGATCTGCCGGCGAGTGTGGCCGTGGACGACTTCAACAACGATGGGTTTCTTGACCTCATCGTTGCAAACGTGACCAGCAACAACGTCACAGTGTTGAGAAATCAGGGGAACGGTACGTTTGTGACATTCGCAACTGTGGCGGTTGGGGCTGATCCGGTGGACGTCGTGACCGCTGATTTCAATCGCGATGGCTTCCGCGACTTCGCCACGGTGAACCTGGTCTCGAACAATGTTTCGATTCTTACCGGTAACGGAATGGGAATGTTCTCGCCACTGGCGACGCCTGCGACCGGAGCGGCGCCTCAGGAACTGACCGTGGCAGACATCGACGGTGATGGCAATGTTGATATTGCGACTGCGAATCTCACCGGCGACAGCGTGACGATGCTCCTGAATCAGGGTAATGGCACATTTCTGACAGAAACTCTGACACTGGCTGGCACACAGCCTGTTGCGATCGGCTCGGCAGACATTGACCTGGATGGCCTTCCAGATCTTCTCCTTGGACTTGATCAGACCAACCAGGCACGCGTGCTCTTTAACCGTGGTGGACCGACATCCTTTGAGACAGTGAATCTGGGACCAGTGACCGATCCAACGTCGATCACAGGCACTGACATTAATGGAGACGGCCTGCCGGACGTGGTGGCAACCAGCCTGACTGCAACGAACAACGTTGTCGTATTCCTTGGAAATGAAAATGGTCCGCCGACAGGGAGGACCCTGTTCACATCAGGTGGTGAGCCTCAGTCACTGGCGATTGGCGATCTGAATGGCAACGGCCGGCCAGACCTGATTACCACGAACCTGTCCTCCGACGATGTGACAGGGTTAGTCAATTTCAGTGGCAGTCACAGCGAGAACCTGACGACCGGTGTGGCGACGAGCAATATAAACTTTGGCAATCAACAACTGGCTTCTGTGAGCGGAACCAAATTCAGTGATGTGGACGGCGATGGGATTCACAGACGCGACACGCTGGGGTTCCTCGACAACTTTGACCAGGGGTTTCCAGACTTCAACTGGCAGAATAAAGTGGGGTCGTGGGTCGTTGCCAACGGTGAATACTCAGCATCAGTGCCTGGTAACATTCCCCCGACTTACAACAGTTTGCCATTTTCGCTGACTGACTTCGAAATCGAGTTCGACGTCAATGGAGTGGCTGACGGCGGTGTGTGGCTGCGCAGCACACCCACAGACCCGAGCCAGCCCAGTGGAGTGCTTCTGGTAGTCGGTGGTCCGGGCGTAAACAGTGGTACGGGGCTGTACTGGCATAGTGTCAGCAACGGCACATTCGGTCCTGTCCTGAATTCCGTCGGTGGTCTATTCAGTCCTGGTGACAATGTTCGGATCCGGGTTGTGGTCGAGGGTGATACGTACTCGGCGTTCGTCAACGGTTCGACCGTGGCGGCGACGACGCTGACGACGTCGACGTTCGCTAACGGACGAGTTGCTCTGTACTCGAATTCGGCTCAAAGATTCGACAACGTGCAAGTGTCCAACGTCGCGAACCCTGAGCCTGGCTTGCCGGGTGTCCAGATCTTCCTCGACACCAATGGCAATGGACGACAGGACCCATTTGAGCCGTCGTCGCAGACACGAACTGATGACCCAATGACGGGACTGGACGAGAGCGGTGACTACCTGTTCCCCGAAGTCTTGCCCAGTGATGTCAGTGTGTTTGAGATTGTTCCTCCGGGATTTCAGCAGACGACACAGCGTCCTGATGCCCAGTTTTTCGTCACTGACATCGCGTCGGTGGGCGACGATGCTGTCGACTCACTGATTGCTGACCTGAATAGTGACGGACGCAACGATGTCGCCGTGGTAAGTCAGGAAGCCAGTATCGGGAACTTGCGTATCTTTGCGGGAACGGGAACGCGGCATATCAATCTCGTCGGCACCCTGGCTGTCGGAGTTGCTCCTGAAGCGGTGGTAGCGGCTGACTTGGATGGGGATGGCGAGCTTGATATCGCTGTCGCAAACTCTGGGAGCGACAGTATTCAACTGTTTGAGAACACAGGGAGTTTGACGTTCGTTCTGCGTGAAACACTGATGGTCACCGGTTCTGACACGCCCAGTGATCTGAAACTCGCAGACGTGAATGGCGACGGACAGGTAGACGTGGTTGTTGCCAACGCGAACTCTGCCGCCGGAGCACGTGGCGTTTCGTTCTTTACGAACAACAACAGCATGCCGGGTGCTGGAAACTACGCGTTTAATGTGCCCGTGAATCTCGACACCGGCGGACAGACTGTTGCTCTGGAACTCGCCGACCTGGACAGCGACGGCGATTTCGACATCGCGGCCGTCGTCAACGATCTCAATCAGATTCGCGTGTTCGAGAATAACAACGGCACACTCCTGTCGGCAGCAACAGTTGCGACTGGTAACGACCCACAGGCCATCGCGATTGCAGACTTCGACCGTGATGGTCGGGGCGATCTGCTTGTTGGAAAGACTTCAGGTTCCTTTGGCATACAGTTATTTGCTGGAACGGGACTGTTGTCATATGCGCCCGGAATCATGGCCGCAGGCTTTTCGGTTCCTGACAGTCTCGCGATCACCGATGTAAACAGCGACGGTCTCGAAGACGTCGCCTTTACAATACCGTCGGCGGGGCAAGTTGGTGTTTTATTAAATTCTAAAATGGGGCTGACAACGGAGTTGCGCTTCGCGGCGGCTTCTCAGATCACGGGTACGTCGGTCGGAGATGTGGACGGCGACGGACTGCCCGACATCGTGGCTGTTCAGGATACGTCGAGTGCGGATGTTGTCGCACTGTTCAACCGATTGGGATCCATCCCGCTTACGCTAGCTGCTGGTCAGCAAGTCACGGGACAGGACTTTGGGAACGTTCAGCTTGGAACACTGAGTGGCACTAAGTTCCATGATCTCGACCTGGACGGTGTCTTTGACATGGACGAACGCCCGCTGCGGGGCCTGAAGATCTTCCTCGACCTGGATGGCGACGGTGTGCACACACCGGGCAGAGAACCGTCCACTCTGACCGATAACAACGGCGCCTGGACGCTTACCAACGTCCCAGTCAACACCACAGTTTCGGTGGTCGAAGAAATCGAGGAAACCGGCTTTTTTCAGACGTTCCCGAATACATTTCAGCCTGGCCCGGGCATGGAATTCGACACGATTGACGGACCGGACCAGACGGCGATCGGTGATCTTGATGGCGATGGCGACAATGATGTTGTCGTTGCCAATGTAAACGATGATGAGGTTTCAATCGGACTCGTCGATTCCACGACGGGCACGGTGAGTCGTGCGAGTTTCTCCGTGGCCAGTCTGATCCGAGTGGCCCTGGCGGACGTGGATGGGGACAACGATCTGGACATCCTCGCGGTCGGTTCAAATCTTTCAGTGGCATTGAACAACGGCAACGGCACGTTTGCGGCCCCGTCAACATTCGGCTCAGGAACTTTTTCCGCCCTGGCTGTGGGCGACTTTGATGGCGACGGTGACGTGGATGCCGCGGCTGCGGACACTCAGTTGACCGTCTTTCTGAACAACGGCAGCGGTACTTACTCGCCGCAGACGGCTATCCCCCTCGCCGGGCGGGCGGACGTGGTCATCACAGCGAACGTTGATGGCGACATGGACCTCGACCTCGCGATCACGTCTCAGACGACCAATATGTTTCAGATTCTGAAGAACGACGGGACCGGGACATTTACTGTGACACAAACGGGTGGACTGGACGCTGCTCCTGTCGGACTGACGGTTGCTGACTTTGACCAGAGCAGTCCGGGGCTGGAACTGCTGACCGCCAGTGCCACCACCGGGACATTCCAGCTTCTGTCGAACAACGGAACAGGCACATTCACACCGCAGACCGGAGTCGCGACGGGTCTGACCAGCCCGCTGTTTGCCGACTCCGCCGATCTGAACAGCGACGGCAAAGTCGATTTCGTGATCACCGACTTTCTGGGAAACAACATCCTGATCGGGCTGGGCGATGGAAACGGTGGATTCAGCACACAACGGCAGGCAGTAGGATCGCGGCAAACCGGAGTCACGCTCGCTGATGTGACAAATAATGGGCGTCCGGATATCGTCCTCACGATCAATGTTTCAGACATGGTGGTCGTGATTCCCAATCTGACTGGTTCTCAGAACGTCATGTTGACGGCCGGCCAGACACAGAGCGGGATCCTGTTCGGCAACCGCGCACTGCCCGGTTCGATCAGGGGCGTCAAGTTCCGCGACGACAACGAGAACGGCGTCCAGGATATGGGTGAGCCGGGACTGGCCGGCTTTACGATTTATCTCGACATCGACAACGACGACGTGCTCGACGCGG